>CAYUDW010000111.1:0-1966 GCA_964442595.1 uncultured candidatus Brocadiaceae bacterium | reverse complement strand
GTTCCAGGGCACGGGTATCAGCCGCGCGACGGAGCACAGGAAATGCGCGGCCACCATCAGCATCACGGCGGCAAACAGCACCGTCGGGGGCATGAGACGATTGCCGTTCACAACGACCAACCGTTCGGGTTATTCGTCCAGAACTCCGTCCGGCAATCCCTCCGGCAGGGGGGCGGGACGAGAACACGTGCTCTCCAGCTCGACGTGCTCGCCGCTCTCGGAGGCGTCCAGGAATGCGTGCATGACGTCGAGAACGTGATAGGCCAGTTCGCCGCTGGGCCGGTGCGGGCGGCCTGAACGGAGTCCATAGGCCATGTCCGCCACGCCGATGCCGCGGCTGTTGTCGGTGTAGCCGTGCGTGAGCGGCATCTCCTGCCAGCCTTCGTCACGCGAGCGCCACAGGCGCACCTTGCCCCCGAACGCGTTCGGATCCGGCACGCTGAGGGATCCCTCCGTGCCGTAGACCTGGATCAGGGGCAGCTCCGAAGCCCAGACGTCGAAGCTGGTGATGATGGTGGCAACGGCGCCGCACTCGAAGTCCATCACGCCGGCGAAGTGGGTCGGCGTTTCCACCTCGATCACGGTGCCCGACTTCGGCTGGCTCGTGATCAGCCGCTCCGGGAAGGTAATGCGGGTCGAACCCGTCACGCGCCTGACCGGGCCCATCATGTTGACCAGCGCCGTCAGATAGTAGGGACCCATGTCGAACATCGGGCCGCCGCCGGGCTTGTAGAAGAACTCCGGGTTCGGGTGCCAGCTCTCGTGGCCGTGGCAGAGCATGAAGGCCACGGCGGCGACGGGCTCGCCGATGGCGCCGTCGTCGATGAGCTTGCGGCAGGTCTGATGGCCGCCGCCCATGAAGGTGTCCGGTGCGCCACCCACGCGCAGGCCACGCTCCTGGGCCTCGTCGAGCATCCGCCGCCCGTCCTCGCGCGTGACGGCCAGGGGCTTCTCGTTGTGCACGTTCTTGCCGGCCCCGAGCGCCGCCAGGCCCACTGCGCCGTGGGCGTCGGGCGTGGTCAGGTTCATCACGATTTCGATGTCCGGATCGGCCAGCAGCTCCTCCGGCGTGCAGGCCCGGGGTATGCCGAACTCCTCGGCTTGCGCCTTCGCCTTGTCCATGTCCAAGTCGGCGCAGGCGACGATTTCGAGCATCTCGAAGCGCCGGCCCGCCTGGAGGTAGATCCCGCTGATGTTGCCGCAACCGATCACGCCGACTTTGGCCGCTTGCATGACGCTGTTTCCTGGTGCAAGGGGAACGCAGAGATGAGAGGCGAGAGTCTACCACCACGCCACGACGGGCACAACGGCCAGCAGACGGTCAAGACGCTCCGGGCATGGGGCAGGCCGCGGCTGTGTCGAACAGGGCGACGATGTTCTCCGGCGGAGTGCCGGCCTGGATGGCGTGGGAAGGCCCGAGGATGTAGCCGCCGCCCCGGCCGAGCACTTCAATGCGCTCGGCCACCTCGCGGCGCACGTCCTCCGGCGTGCCGAACGGCAGCGTCTTCTGCACGCTGACGCCGCCCTCAAAGCAGAGCCGGTCGCCGAACCCCTCCTTCAGCGTCACGGGGTCCATGCCGGCCGCGTCGAACTGGAGCGCCTGGAGCACGTCGACGCCCATCTCCATCAGCCCGGGCACCGCCTCCATGACGGCGCCGTCCGAGTGGTAGATGACTCGGGCGCCGAACTCGTGGATCGCGCGATTCAGGCGCGCGTGATACGGCTTGAGGTGTTCCGACCACATGTCCAGCGACATGAGCAGGCCGTTCTGCCCGCCGATGTCATCCGCCGTGAAGACGAGGTCGATCTGCCCGCCTGCGGCTGAGAGCAGCTTCGTGAAGTGCTCCACGTAGAAGGCGCAGACGCGCTCGAAGATGGCGTGCGCCATCTCGGGCCGGAGCGCCAGGTCCATGAAGATGCGCTCGAAGCCGCGCATGTACCAGGATGTCTCGAAGATGTTGCCGTT
>CAYUDW010000110.1:0-11812 GCA_964442595.1 uncultured candidatus Brocadiaceae bacterium | reverse complement strand
ATCCGTGCAGCCGCCTGTACTCCAACTTGGGGCGGCCGAAGTTGACCAGGAGGCCGACTTCCAGACCGGTGGCTTTCAAGTAGTTGATGACCTGGGCCTGATGCTCGGGCGTCAGCGCTTTCGCCGCCTTGAGTTCCAGCAGAATCTTGCCGGCCACGACTATGTCGCCCACGAATTCCCCAACGGTCTCGCCCCGGAACGACACCGAGATCGGGACCTGGGATCTGGCCGTCATGCCCTTCTGCCGTAACGCAAGCAGCAGAGCGTTCTCGTAAACTGATTCGATGAAACCAGGGCCGAGTTCGTTGGCCACCTCGAAGCAAGCTTCGAGTATCTTTGCCGTGATGTCTTCATGAAGCACGCGGCCCATGCCTCCTCACAACCCCGCCAGCCAACTGCGGCGAGATGCACGCATCAGAGCCGTCATGCGGTCGTCAGTCGCTGATGGTTGGTCGTTATCCTGTGCATCCTGCATATCCCTGTTAGATGCGCTGCCGTAGCCCGGGGGCTGCCGTGGCCGTTCGCCTCCTCCTGTGTATCCTGTATATCCCTGTTATGTGCTTTGCCGTACGCTGAGCCTCGGGGGCGCCATGCAGCCGACGGGCAGCAGGTTGTAGGCGTCCTGCCAGTCGTCCCCACTCGTAACGAACTGGCCCGGCCCGACCCAGAGCGGCCGCGCCTCGGTGGTGTGTAGCGGGCCGAAGGCGTTGCGGCGATGAGCGATGACCTCGACGGCCAGTTCGGCCCCGGCGCCTTTGCGCACGAGGTCGGTTATCTCCACTTCGTGCGGTTGCCATCCGATGATGCCGGCCTCGGCACCGTCTACCAGCACGCGCACGCACGCCCCGGCGAACTCCGGCACCTCGACGAAAAGCCGCTCGCCGCCGGCCGGCTCCGTGCTGACGGGCGTGCGGTAGACCACCGATCCGCTGTAGAAGGGCATTCCCTGCTCGCGCCAGTCGCCCAGCGTCGTGGCCGCGAGCGGGCCGGTGATGCGGGCGTCCGCGCCGTCCACCTCGACCCCGAACTCGCCAAGCAGGTAGCAGATTTCGAGCTGGCACTCGTCGTCCATCGTGCCCTTCAGAAGCAGCGTGTTCTCGCCTTCCACAAGGGCGGCCTCGTCGAGCGGCAGCAGCCGGATGGCCAGGTCCACCCACCAACCGCACTCGGCGTCCGTGTCGATGGGGTTGCCGTTGAGGGTGATCTCGAAGCAGGTTGGGTTCTCCACCGCCAGGAAGACCGGCCCGTGGGGCAGCGCGTCGACCTGGAACCGGTAGCGGAGGGCGATGCGGCCCGACGGACCCTTCTTCTTTTCCCTGGCCCAGGGCTGCACCATTGAGCCGCCGCGCGTGGGCAGCCCGATCGCCGTGCGGATCTCCGTGTCCGCCTTCAGTATCTCCAGCGGTCCGCTCCAATCCCCCTCGTGCACCTTGTACTCGGGCATGTCCAGCACGAAGACGTTCGGCTCCGTTAGCTCCGCCGTCCAGGCATCGGCTGCAAGCTCTATGGACCGGGCCTCCTGGAGCTGCTGGACCGGCGGGAGCTCTTCCGTCTCCGGAGTGATGACGAAGAGGCGGCTGCCGCTCGGCGCCATCTCGGCGGCGAAGCGGACCGCCCCCTCTGCCCGCTCGGTTGCGGCAGCGTAGCGCTTTCCGCTCTCCGTGTCCCAGAACTGCACGTTGCCCTCGGCCTTCACCTCGATGGTGAGGGCGCCGGTGCCGTTCTCACGGTCGATGTTGCACATGAACAGATGGAGTTCTTCGCCCTCACGGTGCAGCAGGTAGAGCACGCGCGGTTTTTCGTCCCCGGCCTCGTCGCAGATGCTGACGACGCGCGCCGGCTCGACGGCCGCGAGGACCTGCTCGTTGTCGAACTCGACGCGCGAACACTTGCCTGCGACTTCGGCCACTGCGTCCGAGGGCTCCGCGTCGACGCAGGAGGGCAGGGGGTCGCAGAAGACGACGGTTCCGCCCGCCTCTGCGAAGTCCTGGAGGAGGTCCAATGTGCTGGAGCGGAGCGTGTCCGCCGGGGGCACGAGCACGACGTCGTACCGGGCCACGCCCACCTTGAGCGCCGGCTCTTGAGCGGCCTGGACCTCGGCCAGGCGGGATAGCATCTCCTCGTCTCCGTAGTCGAAATCCACGTGCCCGTCCAGCAACCAGTGGAGCAGTGAGTCGAACTGCTCCTCAAGCCGCTGGACGGCTTCGTCCTCATGCCAGCCGACCGTCGCCCGGGCCCAGACGCTCTCGACCGGGTGGATGACCAACAGCTTGCGCACGGCCTGACCACGGCTCATCACGGCGTCGACGCGGCCGAAGTAGTCCTCCACCTTGCGGTAGTGCTCCCACCACGGCGACTGGAAGCTGATGGAGGCCGGATAGTCGCGCTTGGCCTGGCCGGACATGGTGTACCAGAACAGATGCTGGCATCGCAGGTTGATGCCCAGGGCCGCCTGCCAGTCGCCGATAGCCTTGTGGCCCTCGAACGGGAAGTCCCAGCCCGTGCACCCGTAGAGCTCCGAGAGCAGCCAGCGCCGCCCCGTCTGGCGCAGAACGCTGGAACACTGTTTGGCGGTGCTCAACTCGGGCGGCTTCTCGGTCAGGACGTCGATTCCCGGCGCCTGCATGAACTCGTAGAATCGCATCGCCGATCCGACCACGCTGGACTGCCGGCACAGGTTCTCCTCGGAGAGCACGTGGCCGGTGAAAAGCAGGTTGTTCTGGCCACACCATTCCCCGACCTGTCGCGCGAAGGCGTCCACAAACAGGAACGTCTTGCAGTCATGGTAGTGGTATCGCGGCTGCGAGATGCCCTTGCCGTCCACTTCGAGGAACAGCTCCGGCAGGTGGTCGATAATATCGTAGCCGTACCTCTCCTGGAAGACCTTCGGAAGGTCGGGGGTCCAGGGGACGGCACGGCCGGCCCCCCCGAAGACGGACCGCTCGAACAGGCCGCCGTGGTTCGGCTCGTCGGTGAACACGCCGGGAACCAGCCCGCCAAAGTGCTCCCCCACCCTTTCCTTGTAGGCCTCGTGCGTGACTTCGATGAACTTACGGACCGCCTCGTGGCTCATCGTGTCCAGGTACGTGGCGTCGTTGTACCACGAGCTCGGGCTGTCGGCGGTCACGAAGAAGGCGAGCACCTTGGCGTCGACCGGCGATACCGTCGTGTCGCCCCGGATTCGCTTAACATCGCTGGCTTGGGACCCATCGACGCGCGCCGAAAAGAGCGCCAGGGGCTCGCGCTCGAACTGGAGGGTGAAATCGTCCGAGACGACCATCTGCAACTGCTTGTGCTGGAACCTCGGGTCCTTCGTGACCAGGCCGCCGGCGGCGCCCGATGGCCAGCGGTCCTCGTCGTAGAGCCACGCCTCCATGCCGAGCTTGTCCGCCTCGTCTATGCAGGCCTTGATCATCTCGAACCACTCGTCGGACAGGTAAGGCGTGGCCAGCCCAACCCGCGAGTGCATGAAGAACCCGCCCAGCCCCATGCGGTGCATGACGCGTATCTGGCGCCTCAGCTCTTCCGCTTCCAGCTTGCCATTCCAGGCCCAGAAGGGCTTGCCCCGGTAGGCCGATCCGGGATTCGTGAACGCTTCCTTCAAGTTTTCCATCAGCCGGTCCGTCCTTTCTGCGGGGAGGCGCCGGCATCTTCCGGCCGTCTGCGCCGTCCCCTTGCCGTGAGCTCAGATCTTGTGGATGTGCGACTCCCTGTAATCTTTCAATGCGTTGCGGGTGTCCAGAATCAGCAGTGCCTCGCGCGCGACCGCGTCCCACGGGAAGTCCGAATGGTCGGTGATGATGATGACGCAGTCCTTTGCAGCCAGGTCGCTCTGCTGGATGGGCACGGCCTCCAGGCGAGCGCCGTCCGGCAGCGCGACGGCCGGCACATGGCTGTCGCTGTAGGAAACCAGCGCGCCCTTGCTGCGCAGCATCTCGATGATGTTCAGCGCGGGGGACTCGCGAACGTCGGAAACGTCTCGCTTGTAGGCCACGCCCAGGACGTGGATCGCGGAGCCCTTGAGCGGCTTGCCGGCGTCATTGAGCAGGTCGGCCGCCAGCCCGACCACGTATTCGGGCATGTCGGCGTTGACACGGCCGGCCAGGTCGATGAAGCGCGGCTCGAACCCGTGCAGCCGAGCCTTCCAGGCCAGGTAGAACGGGTCGATGGGGATGCAGTGCCCGCCCAGCCCCGGCCCCGGGTAGAATGCCTCGAAGCCGTACGGCTTTGTCCCGGCGGCGTCTACCACCTCCCACACGTCGACGCCCAGCTTGTGACACATGACGGCCAGTTCGTTGACCATCGCGATGTTGACGCTGCGGTAGGTGTTCTCCAGCAGCTTGACCATCTCGGCCACGCGGCTGGAGGAAACCTCGACGACCGTGTCCACCACGCGCCTGTAGAGCGCCCCTGCCATGCGCGTGCAGTCCGGCGTAATGCCGCCGACGACCTTGGGGACGTTCCCGATGGTGAACTGCCGATAACCCGGCCCGGGGTCGACCCGCTCCGGGCTGAAGGCGAGCCAGACGTCCGTGCCCACCCGGAGGCCGCTGCGCTCCAGCCGCCCGCGCACCAGCTCGTCCGTCGTGCCCGGATACGTCGTGCTCTCCAGGATGACAAGCTTGCCGGGGCCTATGTGCTGTGCGATTGCGTCCACGCTGCGCACGATGAACGAGACGTCGGGCTCCCTCGTCTTGCGCAGGGGAGTGGGGACGCAGATGAGCACGGCGTCGCACTCGCGCACGACGGCGTAGTCCGTGGTGGCGCTCAGCTTGCCGCTCTCGACGGCCGCCCGAAGATCGTCGTCGGCCACGTCGTCGATGTAGGACCGGCCGGCGCCGATCGCCTCCACGCGGCCGGCCTCCGTGTCGATGCCGACGACTTTCTCGACGCGTCTGGCGCACTGGAGGGCAAGCGGCAGCCCGACGTAGCCCAACCCCGCGATGGCCACGGTTACGCGCCCCGCGTTGATCCTCTCAACGAATGCTTCGGCGGTCTCCGACGGCTCCATGGTTGGCCACTCGGTCCTCTGAGGATCCCGGGCAACGGGTCAATCGTCCTCGTGCGGGACGACGTACAGGCGCCTGGCCTGATCCATGATGTAGACGTTGTCCGACCACAGCTCGCCCTCGGGGGTTTCGTCGACGGCCTTGAAGGAGCTGTGCAGGCTCGAGCTGAGTATGTCGCAGTAGTGAACCAAGAGCGCCTCGGGGGTGCGGGGAAGCACCGGCGAGCCCCACTCCATCTTCCCGTGGTGGCTCAGAATGATGTGCAGGAGCATCGCCTTCCGGCGGGCGGCCCGGTCCTCCCGCCCCTTCGGCACGTGGGGCCTGACGGCGCTGTCCCACACGTTGCTGATCATCGATCCGCTGATGAAGATGTGGTCGAGCAGTTCGCCCGCTTCGGTGCGTTCGCTCACCCCGGCGACCAGGCGGTAGGTGTTCACCTTGCCCACGTCGTGGAGGGCAGCGCCGCAGAGCAGAAGGTCCCTGTCGAACGGACCGCTGTGCGCGCCGGCTATGCTGCAGGCCAGGTTCCAGACCTCCAGCGTGTGTTCGATCAGGCCGCCCGTGTAGTTATGGTGGTGGTAGCTGGCGGCGGGGCTTTCCTTGAACTGCGCGGCGAAGGTCGCGTTGCCATGGAACTCCGCCATCAGCCGCTTGAGGTCGGGGTCCTGGAACTCCTCACGCTCCCAGTTGAACAGCGTCTCGAATGCGGGGTCCACGTCGATGTCCGTCGTGCGGACGAACGCCGACAGGTCGTGCTCCTCGGGCGAGAGGACGGTGTAGCGCTGGATGTTGAGTTGCTTCCTGCCCTGGTACTCGTCCACTCGGGCCAGCACTTCGAGGCCGTGGCCGGGGTGAATGGGGGCGGCGATGTTGTCCGACCACACCTTGCCGGAGACCTGCCGGCCGCCCTCGCAGTTGAGGACCAGGTTGTAGTAGTTCTGCCCCCGCCGGTCCACCAGCAGCTTCGCCTCGGCAACGAGGAGGACCTCGTCGGCGACCAGTTGGCCCGTCTCCAGGGAGTCTATGTCCATCCGTGCGCGCCGTCAGAAGAAAGACAATGAACCGCCCGCCCCGAAACGGCCAACGTATCTGCTTGATGTGCTGTTGTCAAGTGTTGGGCGTCTGCTTTGCGCCGGCCGGATGCGGGCCGGCCTTCGTTGGACACATGTCGTATCCGCTTGCCTGCCAGAAGTATGCGACACGGCGGCGTGCGCGGGACGCGATTCGGCTTGCAGTCTGCCACAGGCGCCCGCTACCATCGCCATAGAGGTGATGCATGGGCAAGCTGCTGGATGACTTCCTGCACCGGCTGGCCGTCGAGAAGGGCTACTCTCCGAACACGCTGCGGGCCTATGCCACGGACCTGCGCATGTTCGCGCAGCTCCTGAAAGGTCGCGGCCGGACCCTGACGGAGGCCACGGTCCACGACGTGCGCGCCTTCATGGCGTCGCTGCAGGCACGCGGGCTTTCCCGCGCGACGCTGGCCAGGCGCACCGCCGCCGTGCGCTCGTTCCACAAGTACCTCGTCCGTCAGGGAATCAAGAAGACGAATCCCATGGCCGCGCTCCGTTCCCCGCGCCGGGAGCAGAAGCTGCCTTCTTTCCTGACGGTCTCCGACGTCGAACGGCTTCTGACCGTCCCCGACACGGACACGTGGCTGGGCCGGCGCAACCTGGCCATTCTTGAGACGCTCTACGGCGGAGGCCTTCGTGTCGGAGAGCTAGTGGGGCTGGACCATGACGACCTCGACCCGTCCACGGGCATGCTGCGCGTCCGCGGCAAGGGCAAGAAGGAGCGGATAGTCCCCGCCGGACGCTGCGCCCTGGCGGCGATCCGTTCCTACCTGCAGGAGGGCGGCAAGGGCGCGCCGCCGCGGCGGGACGCGCACGCCCTGTTCGTGAACTCGCGCGACGGGGGTCGCCTGACGACGCGCAGCGTGCGCCGCATCATGCACAGGTGTGCCCTGGTGGCCGGACTCGACCCCGACCTGAGCCCGCATTCCCTTCGGCACAGCTTCGCCACCCACATGCTCAGCAACGGCGCCGACATGCGGGCCGTGCAGGAATTGCTCGGCCACGAGAACCTGAGCACGACGCAGCTCTACACGCACCTGTCCCACGAGCACCTGAAGCAGGCCTACGAGAAGGCCCATCCAAGGGCGTGAGAGACGGCAATGAACGGCGAATGAAGAATGATGGATGAAAGGGACGGCCGGGGACGGTTGCTGATCTTCACGGGGGACGGCAAGGGCAAGACCACGGCCGCACTGGGCTCGGCCCTGCGCGCCATCGGACAGGGGATAATGGTCCTGATGGTGCAGTTCATCAAACGCCGCGCATGCGGGGAGCACGGGGCGGCCGAGCGTCTGGGCGGCGCGCTGGAGATGCGGCTTGCCGGCGCCGGATTCCTGGACGACGACGATCCGAAGGCGATGGCGCAAGCCGCTGCCGCAGCGCGCAGAGCCCTGGCCGTAGCGCGCCAGGCGATGGCCGCAGGCGATTGCGGTCTCATCGTGCTCGACGAGGCGATCTTCGCCGTCGGCCGGGGACTGCTCGACGCCGCTGACTTGCGGGAGGCGCTTGAGGCCCGCCGCCCGGACGTCCACGTCATCCTGACCGGCGACGGCCCGTACCAGGCATTCGCGGACCTCGCGGACACCATCACCGAGATGCGGAGTGTCAAGCACGCCTACGATGAGGGCCGGCCCGCCACGCGGGGCATCGAGTTCTGATGGTGGCCGAGGCCGCCCCCACTTGGGCGTGGATTGACTTGACTTCCCGCGCCCGTTAGCCTATCCACCTGTGTGCGCAGGAGTTGAGCAACCAGGCAGGGCATAGCAGACGGGGGGGGGAGATGCGGTGTCCGAAGTGCGGAACGGCTAACGCCGGCGGTGCCCAGAGATGCGTCGCGTGTGGCGCTCCTTTGGCGGGGCGCCGCGGGGAGCCCGCGAGCAGCGGCATGGCTACCGCCTCGCTGGTGCTGGGCATTCTCGGGGTCTTCTGCGGCGTGACTGCCCTGCCGGGGCTGATCCTTGGCATCGTCGCGCTGAGTCAGATATCCAGGAGCGCCGGTCGCCTGAAGGGCCAGGGCGTGGCCATAGCGGGCGTCGTCGTCTCTGGCCTCTGGTTGGCCCTCTTTGCGTGTGTGGCGCTGGCGGGGGCTGCGCTGATGCCGGCCCTCGAGCGCGCCCGGGATGAGGCCAGGGCCGCGGCGTGCCAGTCCAACCTGCACCAACTGGGTTTTGCGCTGGCCCTTTATGAAACAGATTGGGCGGGCTTGCCGCCAGCGGATAGCTGGTGCGATGCGCTATTGGAAGGAGGCCATGCGGAGGACTGGGAGGTGTTTCGATGCCCAGCGGCGTCAGAGAAGGAGTGCGGGTACGCCCTGAATGCGAACCTGGCGGGGGCGACCATGGCAAGCGTCGCGGTTCCCTCCAAGACTGTGGTGCTCTTCGAGTCGGACGCGGGGTGGAACGCCAGTGGTGGACGGGAGCTGATGGTCGCGACGCCCCGCCACGCACGGGGTTACGTCATTCTGTTTGCGGACCTGCACGTCGACGTCGTGCCGCCCGACCGTCTGGACGACCTCGTATGGGAACCGTAGGCGGCGTGCGTGCTCTAGTCGCTTGCCGGCGCTAATGCGCCGCTGTCAGCGCATGTGCAGTTCGAAGCTGGCCCTTCCCGTTTTGCTCCGGTATAATCTGGACGGGTCGGTTTCCGATGAGGCCCGTCTGCGAAGGAGATCGATGTGGCCAGGCTGTTCTGGGATGACGGGACCGTGCAGAGCCATGCCCGGGCCGAGTTCGATCCCGCCGAGTACGGAGGGATCCTGGCGAGGCTGAGCGAGACGTGCGGCACGGCACTGGAGCTCGTGCCCGAGAAGAGCCGCCAGCGCTCCGAGCTGCCCTACTTTCCCGTGCGCATCGGTGGGAGGAGGTCCGGCTGGGGCGTGTCCGGGGGGGATGAGAGCGAGGCCTTTCGACGCGCGGCGGCCGTCGCTGCCGACGTGATCAGCCGCATGTCCACCGCCGAGCAGGACATGGCCAGCCTGGCGATGGAGCTGGCGGACCGGTACGAGGAGCTCAATTTCCTCTACGACATGGGCGACCGCGTGGGCGGCCTGCTTGACGAGGACGAGGTCTGCCATTTTGTGGTTGAGGAAGCCGCCTGGCTGATGAACTGCGAGCGCGCCTCCATCATGCTGGCTGACGCGGACGAAGGGGAGCTGAAGATCCGTGCCGCCGTCGGCCTGTCCGATCAGATAGCGGATGAAGTGGCCGTCCGGCCGGGGGAGCGCATCAGCGGCAAGGTGTTCGAGAGCGGCCATGGCGTCATCGTCAACGAAGGCGATCCGATGCCGGTCGACTCGCTCAACGTTCGGGAGCTGCGCGAGTCGAACTGTTTCCTGAGCGTTCCGCTCAAGATCGGCTCCCAGCCCGACCGCAAGGAGCAGATTCTGGGCGTGTTCAACCTCACGCGCAAGCGGGAGGGCAGCATGTTCACGGCCAGCGACCTGAAGCTGGTCAGCGCCGTGGCCGCCACTACGGCGACGCAGATCCACAACTGCCGCCTGATCAACGCCGAGCGCGAGCGTCAGCAATTGGAGCACGAGCTCGAGCTGGCTGCCCACATCCAGCTCAGCCTGCTGCCCGCCCATCCCTTGCAGGCCGGCGCCGTGGTGCTGGCAGGGGACTCGAAAGCGGCTCAGCATGCCGGCGGGGACCTGTTCGATTACTGGCTGCAGGACGACCACGTGTGCCTGGTTGTGGCGGACGTATCGGGCCACGACATGGGCGCGGCCCTGATGGTCACAGCCTTCCGCAGCGTCATCCGCAGCGAGGCGGCGCACCGCCGCACCGTGGCCGGCCTGATGAGCCGCGTCAACCAGGCATTGTTCGAAGACCTGGTGCATTCGGAGCTGTTCATCAGTTGCTTCTACGCTGAGATCGAGCTCGCATCCGGCCTGGCGACCTTCTGCCGGGCCGGCCATCCGAAGCCCCTGCTTATGCAGCTTGAAGAGAAGGGCTGGCTGGACACCGAGGGCATGTTGCTCGGCGTTGGGGAAGACGGCGAGTTCGAGGAGCGTTCGATACGCCTGGAGCGGGGGGACACGGTCGTGCTCTACACTGACGGCCTGCTGGAGGCGCGGGACAGGGAGGAACGCTTCTTCGGCACCGACGGCGTGCGGAAGGCGGCGCTCGGAGCTCTGGCCTCGCCCGCGAAGGAGATGGCCGAGCGCATCGTCGCGGCCGCCCGAGAGTACACCGCCCCCAGGCCCATCGCCGACGACATGACGGTGCTGGTCGTCCGCTACGGTCAGACATCCGGGAAGTGATCTATGACTGCCGAGGGGCGCAGCGTCCTCCAGACCAAGTTCTTCTACGTTGCTTCCATGTTCGCCATCAGCCTGGGCACTTTCTCGCTGATGTGGCACTTCCGGAGCGTCACTTGGACCCTCACGCTCTTCGGGCTGGCCTGGGTGCTCGTCGTGACGGCGTTCGCCTGGGAGATCGCCACGCGGGCCGAGACCCTGGACGAACTGGTCAGGGCCAGGACCGACGCGCTGGAGGAGAGCAACCGCCACCTGAGCGCCATGTGGGAGCAGCTCAACGCCTTCCACAACATCAGCCACGAGATCACCCAGAAGATGGACCTGGAGGAGATCGCCCTGGCGTTCACGCGGAGGCTCTGCGATAAGTTGCCCGACGTGGACTCCGTGTGGCTGTGGCTGGATCCGCAGCTTGTGGACGCCGAGGCCGGCCCGCCGGAAGGACCGCAGACGTTCGTGCTGGCCCAGCAGGCCGGCGAAGACCTGGGCAGGCCGGAGTCGCTCCAGGTCCTCCGGTCGGACAACCCCCTCGTCGGTGACTGCTTCGGAGGGCACGCCCTGTCGGCCCTGCATGACCTGGCAGGCAAAGGCCAGGCGTGGGGTTGGGACTGGCTGGCCGGGTCGGGTGTGCAGTCGTTCGTGGGTTTTCCCCTCCGGCTCGGGGATAGGACGCTGGGGGTGCTCGGCGTATTCAGTCGCTCGACGGTCTCCGCCGGCTTCGTCAGCCAGCTCAACCTCAGCGTGAACCAGTTGACCGTTGCGCTCGAGAAGGCGCGCCTGCTGGAGGAAACGCAGCGCCGCGCCGAGGAGCTGGCCGTCGCCAACCAGGAGTTGCGGCAACTGGACGCCATGAAGGACTGGTTCGTGTCCGCCGTCTCTCACGAACTGCAAACACCCCTGACGAGCGTGCGCTCGTTCGGGGAGATACTGGAGAATTACGAGGACCTGGAACCCGATGAGAGGCGCGAGTTCGCCAGCGTCATCCGTCAGGAGAGCGAGCGGCTGTCCGAGATGATCGGCGACATGCTCGACCTGGCCAAGATGGCCGACGGCAGCGCCGACCTGCTCCCCGACTACTTTGACCTGCCGGCGCTTGTGGGGAGGTGCTGTAAGCTGTTCAGCCAGGAGGCCCACGATCGGCGCATTGAGTTCGGCCACGCGCTGGCGGAGGATCTGCCGCCGGCCTTTGCAGACGCGAAAGGCGTGGCGCGAGTCCTGAATAACCTGCTGGGCAACGCTTTCAAGTTCACTCCCGACGGGGGCAAGATACGGGTCGCGGCGGAGAATGAGCCCTCCGGGTCGGAGGACGGCGGCTTCGTGCAGGTGCTTGTCACGGACACCGGCGTGGGCATCGCCCGCAGGGACCAGGCCAGGATATTCGAACGTTTCACGCAGGTCGGCAGCGGGCTGACGGATAAGCCGCCCGGGACGGGCATCGGCCTGACCATCTGCCGGGAGGTCGTGGCCAAGTCCGG
>CAYUDW010000109.1:10298-11823 GCA_964442595.1 uncultured candidatus Brocadiaceae bacterium | reverse complement strand
TACTGCCCGCTCTGCTCCCAGTCGTCGGTACGGAACGGAACGGCGGGCAACCCTTCGGCATTGAAGAGGTTGCAGACCGGGTTCCTCGCCCATGCATATCGCACGGCGACGGGCCTGGGAACCTGTTCGTTCCAGACGACCACCGTGTCACCGTCGATCCTGGCTTCTGCCCAGACGAACCTGCGGCCTTCCCCGGCGACGGCAAAACCCGTGAGAGGCCCATCGCCTCCCGCCACCAGCCCCCCATGGACGTGTTTGAAGCGCAGGCGTGCTCGGCTGCCCTCGACTTCCATGGCAGTGTACGCGGGGCCCGAGTAGACGACGTCCCTGCCATAGACCTTGGCCAGAGCGATCAGTGCGAGGCGTCTGGCGACCTCTTGCTTATTCATCGGGTGCGCCGACTCGGCGTCGCCGATATCCGTTGTGACGGCGAGTCCGCAATTCGGCACGCTCTCAGCGGTCATCCACTGGGCCTCGACGACCTCTGCCCAGCCGCTGTCGGTCGGATGGTCGTGAACGGGCCCGAACGGGGCGATCGCGACGATGAGGAAGGGGAACTCGCCCTGGCCCCATTCCCTGCGCCAGGAGCGGATCATCGCCGGCAGCAGCTTGCGGTGCTCCCTTCCGCGCGAGGCGTTGGACTCGCCCTGATACCAGATGACGCCCCGGATGCCGTAGGGCACAAGGGGTGCGATGGTGCCGTTCCACAGTCCGGCCGGTTGGGCCACCCGGGCCCGCCCCAGGAAGTAAGGCCTGACAGGCTTGTGCGGGGGCTCCTTGCCCTCTGCTTTGGCTCTCTGCTCCCATGCGGCAAGCTCCGCCTCGTAGTCGGCCTTGGCCTTGCCCTCTTCCTGAACCTGCCCCTGCCAGCGGGCCACGGGGTCGTCGATGCCCGCCTTGAGCGCCTCGATCTCCGTCCAGGCCTCGGCCGGCGAAGAGCCCTGCGCCCCGCATATCAGGCCGACCGGGACGTCGAATTCGCGATGGAGCCGGCGCCCGAAGAAGTATCCGGCCGCCGAGAACCGGGCCACGCTCTTCGGACTGCACACACGCCATCGAGCTTCCACGTCCCGAGCGGGCAAGTCCCGGATACGAGGAGGCGCGTCGAACAGACGGATGTCCGGGTAATCGGCCGCGGCGATCTCCTCGTCGGCGTCCTTGGCCTGGCGGACCTCCATGGCCATGTTCGACTGCCCTGAACACAACCACACCTCCCCGACCATGACATTGCTCACCTTGACGGTGTTGCTGCCGGCGATGGTCATCTCGTACGGGCCGCCGGGCTCCATGGGACTGAGCCTGACCATCCATGAGCCAGCCGCGTCGGCGGTGGCCTCTGCGGTCTGGCCGGCGATGGAGACAGTGACCTTCTCGCCCGGCTCGGCGCCCCCCCAGACAGGGGTGCTGATTCCCTGCTGGAGGACCATGTTGTCGCTGATCAGAGCATGGGGCCTGACGTCGGCGTTGAGATGTCCCGCACTGAAGATGCTGAGAGCCAAGGCGGCGATGAGCGTCCTCCTTACTA
>CAYUDW010000109.1:7216-10198 GCA_964442595.1 uncultured candidatus Brocadiaceae bacterium | reverse complement strand
TACGAGAGCTCTTCCCGCGTGATGGAGGACCTCTTTGAGGACCCGCGTTCGGGCAGGAATATCCTGCGAGCCCATGCCATGGTGGAGCCGATGGTGTTGTCCATCATGAAGGAGCCGGACTCACTATGGGATATCGCTTCGCTGGCCGCCCACGACTACTACACCTACACCCACTCGGTGAACGTGTCCCTCTTTCTCATCGCCACAGGGAGGGAGATCCTCGGTATCGACGGGATGTCCCAGTTGAAGGAAGTCGGTTTCGGAGGTCTGCTGCACGACGTCGGCAAGAGCCGGATACCGGAAGAGATTCTGAGGAAGAGGGGAAGCCTGACCGAACAGGAATCGGTGCTGGTCAGGGAGCACCCGATGGCCGGCCTTGAAATCGTGCGTCGCCACCACAGACTGTCCCCGACTTCCCGCGCCATTATCCGCTCGCACCACGAGAGCTATGATGGGACAGGGTACCCAGACGGCATCCGCGGCGCTGCCATTCCCCAGGTGGCCGGTTTGGCGAAGATCATTGACGTATATGATGCGCTCACAACTGAGAGGCCGTACGCCAATGCAAGGAGCCCGTTCGATGCCATGGAACTCATGGGCCGGATGACCGGGCACTTCGACGTTGGCATGCTGCGGCTATTCGTCAGGTTCCTCGGCCCCAAGGAGCCCGGGCAGGGGTGAGGCCCTGTGTGGCCGGGGAGCCCGGACACAGGGGGGAGGCGCTGGCAGAGGTCAGCTGGCTCCAAGACACGAGGCCCGCCCCGAGGATCGAACGCCAGCCAGGCACCTGCAGCGCGATGCTCCCTGCCGTGCGCCCTATGGCAGCCGTTCGGATCAGACGCCGACGTAGCACTCTACTCCGCCAACGTCCACGTGGTTATGCCCCGCGTTGATCACGTCCCAGAAGCCGCCATGCCCGAGCGCGAATGAGGACGTGCCGTCCAGCGCCCGGATGACGTGTGAGCCCGCCGGGGTGCCGGAAACGCTGTCCCTAACGGATACGCTGCGCAGCTCCCGGCCGACGATGGAGGAGTTGCTGTAATCCCCCTGGACCGAGACGCTCCAGATGTCCGCGCCGGCGGTCAACTCGCATCCGGCTACGTCGCCGATGAATGTGGCAAAGCCGATGCTACCGCTGGGCGCACCGAAGTGCGTGTCGCGCGTATCTCCCAGAACGAGGCCGGAGCCGATGCTCCCGTCCAGCGCTTCAATCCTGGCGCCGTCCATGGCGACCCCGCCTCCCAGGAGGAACACGCGGAAGCCTGTCAGGTCGCCGGTCGCCACAGTGATCGTGCCGGAGACGGGCCCCATGCTGGCGAAGCTGCCGAGGCCCGTGCCGAAGGTCATGTCGCCGGAGATCCCGCCTCTGCTGACAACGACGCCGCCTAGGCCTGCGACGTTGACGTCGGCCGCGATGGACCCGCGCAGCGCCAACAGGAGCATCAGGTTGCCCGTTGTGCCGGCCGCGCCCGTCGTCGTGATGGGCTGCGTCACGCTGCCTTCGGCAAAGACGGCGGTCTGGATAGCGCCGGCCGTCAGTGCCGCGTCGACGTCGCCGCCCGAAACCAGGAGCGCTGCGAGCCGTTCCCCGACGACGATGGTGCCGCCCTCGATGATGTTCGGCTCGGGCCCTGAATAGCCGGTCATGCTGAAGCCGTTCATCTTGCCGGGAACGTCCACCACGGGCGTAAGGGGATCGCCATCGCCGCCGATCAGGCGTCCCCCGACGACGCCGAAACGCAGGAGGTCACCCGCAACAACCCGGACCGAACCTATCACGTCGCCCATGGCAACGAAGCCCTCCAGCGTGTCCTGGACGGTGAGGTTGCCCTCCAGCGCTCCGGTGAAGAACACCCGGCAGCGGCCGCCAAGCACGACGTCGCCGCGGATCCCCGCACCGCTGACCATGAACGCGGTCACGTCCCCGCTGATGTGCACCGCGGGGGTCAGCGGGTCCCCATCGGAGTCGATGATCGGCCCCAGCGCCAGGAAGAACGTGCTGTTGCCGGAGATGTCGACCGGCCCGGTTATCCCGCCCCTTGCGACGATTCGACCGGCGTCCCCGACAATACCCAGAGCGCCGCTCACGACGCGATTGCAGAACACCATAGCGGTCCCGTCGCCGATGGCCGTGTCACCGTTGAGATTCCCCCTGACGAAGACCAGAGCAGCGTGCCCGTCGATGGTCAGGTCGCCGTTCACGTCGCCCTCCACGAGAACGTGGTCCGCCCGGTCGCCCACGTGCACTTTCCCGTTCAGGTCGCCCTGGACGACGACGGCGTTCGCCCGGCCATCCACGTCAACGTCCCCGTTCAGGTCGCTGGCGACCATCATGCCAGTGACGTTCGCAGCGACAGTCAGGTCCCCGTTCACGTCTCCCCGCGCGAGGAAGGTCAGGACTGCACCGCCCACGTCGACATTGCCGGAGAACGCCACCGCGGTGTCGTTGAAGAACTGAAGCGTGTTCGCTCGACCTGCGATGTCGATGTCCGCAGTGGTCTCGCCGAAGACGGCAATCGTGTTGCTGTCGCCCGTGACGATGACCCGGCCGTTCAGCGCGGGCAGACCCTCGTGGAAGACCTGCAGGCTGCCCAGGTCGCCGCCGACGAGCAGATCGTCGCCGAAGGCTTTGTGGCAGACAATCTGTGCAATGTCGCCGTCAATGACGGCGTCCCCGGTCTTGCCGCTCGAACAGAACAGACGGGTCGCGGTGCCGCCGCAGTAGAAGCCGGTCAGGTCGTCGGACTCGCCGTCGCCGTCGATGTCGGCCCGCAGCCCCCACCCGCCGGGATCGAAGAGGCCATTGATGTCGGCGCCCTGCGTTGGCCGCGCCAGTTCGGCGACACCGACATCGCCGTCCGTGGCGAAAAACCCGATCCCGGGAGAGAGCACCGCGCGCATGTCGGCCAGCCTGGTGACCCTCACGCTGTTGCTCACCGTGCACCCGGTGTCGCCGGTCTCGGTGCCGTCGCCGAAGAACAG
>CAYUDW010000109.1:4359-7116 GCA_964442595.1 uncultured candidatus Brocadiaceae bacterium | reverse complement strand
GTCGCCGCTGCCGAGCGACACGAGGTGCGCTCCGCCCGCCGGAGCGGTCTGACCGTAGTCCGGCTGCATTACCTCGCGGATCGTGTGGGTGCCGGGAGCCAGGGAGGTCAGCGTGTAGCCTCCGGTCGCGCCGGTCAAGGCATTCGGCTCGCCGGGGTCGAGGGCACCGTCGCCGTCGGTGTCGGAGTATATGGTCCAATTCGCCAGCCCGGGCTCCCCGGGATCCTGAAGGCCGTCCCCGTCGTCGTCCTGGAACTTCGTTCCCGAGATCGTGCCGGGCTTCCAGAGGCCGGCGTCCCAGGTCTTGGCGTCGTCTTCGGAGGCCACCGAAAAGGCGGCCGTCACGCCGTTCACCACATCGGGGTCACTGTCCACCGCATCGCCGGCGGCGTCCTGCGGCGAGAAATACCAGCCGGCCGCGTGCGGCGCGAACTCAACGGCGTAATCCCCCGGGTCCACCGTGAACTCATAGAAGCCGCCGCCGGCCGTCGTCGTAACGTCGAGCACGGCGAAGGTGCTGCCGTCGAGCAGACTCACCGTGACTCCGTCGAGGCCCGCCTCGCCGGCGTCCTGCTCCCCGTCACCGTCGAGATCGTGCCAGGCGAAATCCCCGATAGCCGCCTGCCGGTAGTTGCCGAAGTCCGCGCCGCCCGTCACGGCTCCTGCCACAATCGACACGTCGTGATAGCCTGCACCGGGGGCCGACAGGAACCAGCCTGGCTGCGGCACCTCGCGGAGGACGACGCTACCCACCGGGAGCGCGTCGATGCGGTACTCGCCGGCTGCGTTGGTAACGTCGGAGGGCTCGGCGCCGTCGAGCGATCCGTTGTCGTTCAGGTCGGCGTAGATCGTCCAGCCCGACAGGACCGGCTCGCCTGCGTCGAAGACTCCGTCGGCGTCGAGGTCATGGAACTTCATGCCCGTCACCGAACCGGCCTTGATGAGCGGCACAGCGTAGTCCTCCACCTCCCCGTCAGCCGCCTCGCCGTCCGGGCCGAGCCCGCCGGCGCTGCTGAAACGGAAACGGGCGTAGGCCGGGTCGACCGGCGTCAGGCCGCCGGGCACGGCAAAGGATAGATCGTTGTCGCCCGCGGCCAGTGCCTCGTCGTCGATCACCTTCTCCGATGCTTCGAGCACGCCGTCGTTGTCGAGATCGATCCAGGCGCTGAGGATGCCGGCGGCGGAGGCGTTCACCCGCACTTGCGCGTCCATGCCGATTACGAGATCGGTGAGGAACGTCACGCCGTCATCGTCGTTGACGCCGTCAATGTCGTCGCCGTCGGCGCCAGCCGTGGGCTGGCCGTCCGGCTCCGCGTCGACCGCTGCGCCGAGCCACGGCCCGCCGTCCACAAGGCGGTGGCGCGCCGCGTCCGGCAGCTCCGTCGCGTAAGGCGGATCAGGCAGATCGCCGAAATCGAAGCGCTGATAGTTGCCGAAGTCCCAGTCCGCGGAGTCCTCGCCCGGCTCGATATCAACCGACCACGAGTAGTCCGGCCCGCCCGGCAGACTCTGTGCCCAGCCGTCCTCGATCACCTCCGCCACGGTATAGCTCCCGGCGGGGAGGTCGGTGAACGTGTACCGGCCCTCCAAGTTGGTGACTGCCACCGCCTCGCCCGCATCGAGCTCGTTGTCGGCGTCCGTGTCCAGGAAGATGGTCCAGCCGTTCAGGGGGGGCTCGCCCGCGTCCTGGACCCCGTCGTGGTCCAGGTCCTCCCACTTCAGGCCGGAGATCGTGCCCGTGGCGGCTGAGCCGAACAGCTTGGTGACGAAGCCGTCGGTGCCGCCGTAGTTGTAGTGGAGGTCGCTGCCGGCCGTAGGATCGAAGTCCATCGCGGCGCGGTAGTAGCCGCCGTAGATGGCATTCCCCGCGCCGTCCATGGTAATCGCCAACCCGATGTCGCCCGAAATCGAGCCGACCGCAACCGTGCCGACGTAGGCTCCGGCAACGTTGAGTTCACTGACGAACACGTCATCCTGGCCGACGGACGCAAGCTCGTCCGTGCCGGCGCCCGGGTCGAAATCCACGGTGCCGGTGAACTCGCCGACCAGGCACACTTCGTTGCCAGGTCCGACGACAACGCCGCGGACCCGCGCCTGGGCCAAGGTCCCGCCCATCGTGTTCGTCCAGCCGTAATCCCCGTTGGCGTCCAGCCGCATCACGAAGGCGTCGAGGGCGCCCACGGCCATGCGTTCGTCAGTGCCCGCCGTGGGATCGAAATCGACCGCATGGAGCGTAGTAGCGAACTCGCCCGCGAGATAGACGTTGCCGGCATCGTCCAGGGCCAGGCTGTTCAGTGCTTCATCATCATCCTGCCCGCCGAACGTGCGCGTCCAGGCGTAGCTGCCGTCGGCGTTGAACTTGCTCACATAGCTATCGTAGAACCCCGCGGACGTGTGCTCGTCCACCCCGGCCCAGGCCGGGTCGAAGTCGACCGTCGAGAAGAACATCCCGCCCACGACGACGTTGTCCGCGGCGTCCACGACGACGTCCTCCGCCAGGTCCCACAAAGTGCTCCCTGCGGTGTAGGTCCATTCGTGCTCGCCGGCCGACGTGAACCGGCTGAGAAAGGCGTCAATGAGGCCTTCGGACGTCTCGAATTCGCTTCCCAGCCCGGGGTCGAAGTCCACGTGGTCGCCGAAGGATCCCACCACGTAAACGTTGCCCGAACCGTCGACTGCCACCCCGCGGCCCTCGTCGTTCTCGCTGCCGCCCCAGGTGCGGGTCCACTCGTAGGTGTTGAGGATGCCGAGCCTGGT
>CAYUDW010000109.1:0-4259 GCA_964442595.1 uncultured candidatus Brocadiaceae bacterium | reverse complement strand
CGCCGGGATCGAAGTCCACGGTCCCCTCGTACCATCCCGCAAGGTAGACGTTGCCACTGTCGTCCACGGCCACGGCAGCCACGGCTTCATCGCCACTCGATCCCAAGGTGGCTGTCCAGCCGTAGGAGAGGGCGTCCACGACGTTCCTGGTCCCACGTGAGGAGCCCCCGACGATGTCCGGAAGCTCGTCCCCGTAGGAATCCTCCGCCATGGCGGCGGAAAGACTGCCACTTGCCGGAAGGCCCGAGCCATCGCTGTCGGCGTTCACGAGCACAACAGCCGTGTCTGCCTCATGCTCCGCAGTCACAGGGCCTGTGTCCAGGAGCCCGCCCAGCTCCGCGCTCAGGAGCGATTCCACCCCATCCGCCTGTGCAGGGATAGTCTGCTCTGGCCCAAAAGGGCTGGACAGCAAGACGCGCCTTTCGAGCCATTCCAGATCAAGAGAGTGCGTCAAACGGCCTCGGGACGAATAGTGCCGTTGCATGGTCACCTCCAGCGAAAGGCCGGCGACAAGACCGATCCGCCCAATCTCTCACCTGGGAGAAACAGAGGCGCCGATCATGCGCGCGGTGGACCATAGGAGGACGACTCGTGGGCAGCAACCGCGGTCCCTAAGCATGACACGTTCCCAGCCCCCCAGGCACACACGACAGACCGAAGTGTAGCAGGCCGCCCGCGCCCTGTCAACGCGTCCCGATGTCGGCGCCCGCGTCGTGTCAGGTTCGCTCAAACAGGAAGCCGAGCAGAGCCCCCGGGCAGGAGAAGTCGGGCACGATCAAGTGGGCTCCGGCCTTGACCAGGCGGATGCGTTTCTGCCGATTCAATCCGTAGCGACGCACATCGTCACTGGCTACCCCCACGGCCAGACCGCCGTTCTTTCGGCATTCGCGCAGCTCGACCGGCCCATCGCCGCAGACCATCAGCTCGGGGCCGGCCAGGTTGTTGTCCCGGATGATCTCTTTGATGACCTTCTTCTTCGAGTAGCGACTCACGTCCCCGACAGCTCCGTAAATGCCGCCGCTGAAGAGCTGCGCCACGCCCAGCACCCTTGCCTCCCTTTCCACGTGTTCCCGGTCGGTGCCGCTGGCCAGATACAGCCGCACCCCCCTGTCCGCGAGCGATCGCAGCAGGTCGACGGCGCCCTTGATGGCGGCGTCCGAAACATCGAGCTCCCCGCGTTGGACTCCCTCAATCCTGACGCCGATCATCTGCATCAGTGCCTGGTCGTAGATCTGCTTGTATGCGTGTTTGTCCTTCACCTGATCTTCGGGGACAACGCCGAATTCGCTCACCAATTCGGCCAGGTGCTCCATCTGCAGGATGGTCTGGATGCCGGTGGACTTGTCGATGTAGTCGCAAGCGCGTTCCCGCACCTGGCGGAAGAGGTTTTCGTCCGCCTTCTCGTATTGCTCTCCCAGGATAGCCCGCACCATTACCTGCTCCATCACGGCTTCCCATCCCTCTCGGAGGGCGCTGACCGTGCCGTCGAAGTCGAACACCGCATGTTCTACCTTCGCGCGCGGTATCTGGTCGGCCGGATAGCAGAGCTCGATGTGCGTGTCTGCCCAGTAGCGAGCGCGGCGAATGTCCTCCGCGAGTTCGGGCTGGTAGATGAAATCGGGATCGGCCGCCAGCTGGAGGATCTCCTCGGGAGAGGCAGTGCCGGTTCGGAACAACTTCTGCACAGTTACGGCTGCGGCATAGTTGGCGAACTCAGCGGCCTCCGGCGCTTTCACGCCCGCCGCCAGGCTCAAGGCGAGAGCACTCGTCACCGTATCCCCCGCACCCACCGGATCGAGGCTCTTCACCAGGTGGACGCCGGGCACCACGTGGACCCCTTCTGCGTCCACCACAAGCATGCCGCGCTCCCCACGGGTGACACACACGGGCCTGCCGGACTGCTTGTACAGGGCCTGTGTGCAGCGCTGCACCTGCTCGACCGGGAACACGCCCCCCGGCTCTGCTTCCACGCCCGTGAGCCGGACGGCTTCCACCTCGTTGGTTTTCCGGATAACCCGACCAAAGCGGTGACTGTAGTGCCTGGAGTCAACGATTATGACCTGCCGGTCATGGGCTTCGAAAAGCGCATTCGCTTCCCGGATGAACTCCTCGCTGTCCAGACTGCCGGGCACCTGCTGGTTAAGCACCACGGCATCGCAGTGCTCCAGGGCATCCCGGAGATGCTCCAGCAGTTGGCGGTTCGTCCGGGAGCTGCGCCGATTGTGAGCACCGAAATCGATACGGACCTGTTCCTCGCGATTCAGGTAGCGCTTGGCAAAGGTCACCGTGTCGAAATCCTCTTCCTGCACCACGAGGCCGCTCGTGTCGGCTCCGGCCACGTTCAACTGGCGGGTCAGCTCCCGTCCAAAGACATCGTCTCCCACCACCCCGATTGTGAGCACCGACCGGGGCCGGAGGGCAAGCATGTTGGCCACCACATTCGAGGCACCCCCGAGGGTGTATCGCTGCTGCTGCACAGCCTGGGCGTGCAGCCCGGTCTCGACGGAGACCTCTGACCCCTCGGGATCCAGAATCCAGTAGGCATCCAGGGCGAAGTCGCCGCAGACGGCCACATCGACCCCTTCGATCCCTGCCAGCATCTCTTTTAGGCGATTGGTCTTCATGGGATGCGGTTCTGCCGTGCACCTCGCTATAGTGATTGCCTTGCGCGCCGCTGGTGCCGGCGCAGATCGCTGGGCCTCCGGTGGCGCTTCCGCGGGTTCAGCACCGCTCGGCAAGGGCGCGCAGTCGCTTTGTGGTTTGGACCATTGACCGCACGGTGTGATAGGAGATCTTCCAGGCGTGTCCAAGCGCCCGATCGATCGGGTTGCCCTCCCGGTCGAGCCTTTCGTACCACTCGCCCCCCGCCTCCATAACCACAAAGCGGTCGAAGACGAAGTCGTAAACGTTCCGGAACGCCTGCCAGTACCTCGGCTCGCCCAGGAGGGAGTAGGCGTCGAGCATGCCCACCAGCACCTCGGCCTGCTGCCAGAACTGCTTCTCTGTCAGTTGCGTGGGGCGGTCCATCGGCGCTTCGGCGTAGACGCCGCCACACTCCCAATCGATCCCGTATTCCACGCAGTGGTCGCATATCTTTCTGATCGTCTCTGCGTAGTCCTCCCGGGGCCTGCCCAACGTATCCATCGCGTGGAGCAAGAGCCATGCGAACTCCACGTTGTGTCCGGGGGAGGTGTGGTCCAGCGGCCGGCTTCCCCCATCCTCCGGCTCGGCGTCGCGGCCCCATTCGACGTCGAAATCAATCGCCGGAAGGGGCTTGAAATCCAGGCCGAACTGCATGTACCCCGTACCGGTCTCGGGCTCGATCATGCGGTCGGTGATCAAGTCTATCACTTCCTGCAGCCGACGCCGATGCGTTGCCGCACCTGTCATCTCGTAGAGCCGCGTGAGGGCCTCCATCATGTGCATGTGGACGTCCATCGACTTGCGGTCGCCTCCTGCGGGCCCCGGGCCGGCCGGCTGCCAGTCCTCATCCATGATCTCCAGGAAGCCGCCATATCGGCTGTCGGCCATGTTCTCCATAACCGCGGAGTAACTGGCCAGCGCGGCTTCGCGGCCTCGCTGGTCTTCGGTGGCCAGGAAGTGCTCGCTGAACGCATAGATGGCGAAGCACTGGCCGTACCCGATCTTGTCCTTCACCAGCGGACGGCCCTCCCGGTCGGCGATCCAGTACCAGCCGCCCCGTTCCTCGTCCCAGTAATGCTCGAGGATGAAGTCGGCGCCGGCCCGGGCGAGCTCACCGCACCGGCCCCCGCCGTAGCCCGCGCGGTGGGCGCTCGCCATGGTGAAGAGCATGCGAATCTGCATCAGAAACGTCTTCGTGGTCTCGCCCGTCCGTCGCCCAAACTCATCGAAGTAGGTCAGGAAACCTCCGCGCTCTGCGTCGGGGGACCGCTCGACCCAGAACGGGAGCAGCACGTCCGTCAGATAGCTCTCCGTTCGCTCCATCAACCGCTTCACCTCTCCCGCCGATGGACCTCCTCCAGTCATGCTGTCCCCTGCTGGCGATAGGCACACTGATCCAGGCCTCGAACTCGAGAGCGCTATCCTAATCGGCCGCCCTCCGTTTATCAACGAGGCGCGGTAGCAGCGCCGCGGGGGCCTTGGACACAATGGGCCATTCAGCACGCCAGAGGGCGCCTTCCCCGCGCTCACGGCTGTGAATCGAAGCCGGTCCATTGCTGGCCGTTCTCGCTGCCTGATGGCTGTATCACCTCCTCCCAGAATTGCCGCCGAGCGCA
>CAYUDW010000108.1:3681-12110 GCA_964442595.1 uncultured candidatus Brocadiaceae bacterium | reverse complement strand
CCCGGCCCGACCCATGCGTGCCGACCCAAGGCATCGCCGCCGGTGCGGATCACAGCAGTTCTATCCGGCACTGGCCGATCTCGACGACGTCGCCCGGCGACAACTGTTCGGTCTCGATGCGTCGGCCGTTCACAAGAGTGCCGTTCGTGCTGCCCAGGTCCTCCACCTGCGCTCGGTCGCCGATGACCGACAGCCTGCAGTGGCGCCGCGATACGCTGATGTCCCGGACGACGAACTGGCACTGAGTCGAGTCGCGGCCCAGCACCACTGAGTCCCCCGGTTCTATGCCGAGCGGCACGCTGACATCCCGCGACACATGTATGACGAACGTCATCCCGAATTCTCCCTGCTGTCGGCCTCGCTGGTAGCCGTTCCTCCTCTGCCGTGCGGCCGTGTCTCCGTCGCCGCCGCGCAGTCTTGCGATCAGCCCACGGACGCTGTCAACCCGCTAAACGTGTCGGACTGCTCAGCCGTTATCTGCGCGAACTTCGTCGAGTCGATCACGAAGTAGCTGCCCGCGCCCGCGCGGATCTCGTCCTCGTCACCGTCCGTCGAGTCCTCGCTGATTGTGCCGCGCGCGTAGACCACGGACAGGCTGCCCGCATCCACGCTGCTGTTCGTGAAGTCGCCCAGGGCAAACAGGCTAGAAAGAAGCCCGTCGGCCTCGAAGAGAGTGTTGCTGACGCTCCCGCCGACGTAGACGCTGCCCAGCCGGCCCGAGGACGCGCCAGCGCCGTTCACGTCCACCCAAACGCTTTGCATCCCGCCCCCCACGGCCATGAGGCTCGATAGGTTGCCGTTCCCGACGTAGATGTCCGGACTGGTCACCCCGTTGCCCAGAATGTCGCCGTTGATGGCCATCAGGGCGTTGATGGTCGAGCCGGCCGAGATCGAGCGACCACCGCTGAGGTCGAGATCCCCGTTGATGGCCATTACCGTGCCCAGCGATGCGCCCGAGGTGATCGAGGACGCGACGCCGCCGCCTATGGCCTGCACCAGATTGACGCCATTCTGGCCGTAGATTGTGGGGCTGGTGATCGCGCCGTTGATGGCCATCACGGTGCCGACTTTGCCGGTCGGCGCCTGGATGCTGCCCGAGATTCCGCCGCCGATGGCCATGACCGTCGCCACGTTGCCGTTCGTCGTGATGTCGCCGGCAATGTTTCCACCCTGGCTGCCCATGGCGATCGCCATCACGGTGCCGACGTTGCTCCCGGTGAGGGTGACGTCCCCATTCAGGTCGCCGCCCAGCACCTGGAGCAGCGTCAGGTCGCCGTTGATGAGCAGGTTGCCGTCCACGTCTCCCTTGGCGATGACGGTCCGGACGTAGTCCTCGCTGTAAATGGCCAAGGGCGGCTGCCCGGAGTTGAAGACGGCGCCCGTGATGCCGCTTCCCAGGCTGACGGTGCCAACATAGCCGTCGCTCGCGAGGAAGCCGAGCGGCTGGGGATTGGTGCGCGCGTCGATCAGGCTCGCAAGGCCCGCGTTCTTCGACACTTCGATGCCCAGGTCGGCCGTGTTGGTCCCGTCCCCGAACAGCATGATCAGGTTGATGAGCCGGTCGCCCATATAGCCGGCGTCGACCACGATGTCCGTCTGGCCCCAGACGAACTCGCCCCAGGACCAGGCTACTGTGTCGGACGGCGCGACGCCGTTTCCCGGATCCATGTCGAGTATGATAACCTCGACGCCATCATCATAGTTATGCCCCGCCACCTGTTCCCAAGCGGGGTTAACTGCGAGCGTGGTGGCCGTGTAATCGTGAGCGTAGTTTGTGCCCGAATGGATGACGCCGTACAGGTAGTAGTTGCCTATCTGCGGCACGTCCACCGTCCAGTCGTAGGAGTCGGTCTCGTCGTCCTCGCTGATGGGCCCGGCTGCGCGGCCCCACGTGGTGCCCATGGGGGTCGTGTTGTTGGCGATGTCGTCATCTGTGTCCCAGTACAGGTACACCGTCGCGTCGTCGTCCGGGTCCGAGTCGGTCCACGTGATGGTATGCACGGTGCCGATACTCGTTTGGGCGCCGGGCGCGGGATCGTCGAGCGTGATCGTGGGGCGCCAGTTCACGTGCACGGTGTCCGTCGTGTAGTCGCTGTCCGTGGCCTGTCCGTCGTCGATGACGGCGTAAAGGTAGAGGTCAGTCCCCTGCGGCGCACTCACGATCCAACTGTGGGCGTCGGCGGGATCGTCCTCGCTGATGGCGGTTGCGATGGTGCCCCAGGTGGCGCCCTCATCCCCGGGCGCGTTGTTGGCGGAGTTGGTATCCGTGTCCCAGAACAGACTGAGCTGTGCATTATCGTTCCAGTCCTCGTCCGTCCAGCGGACAACGTAAGGACTGCCGGTGTTGACGATCGTCCCGGGCGCGGGGTCGATCAGCGTGATCTCGGGCACGTTGTTCTCCACACCAGCGGTCGAGTTGGTCATGACCAGCACGCCGGCGCCTGACACGCTGGCGACGTCCAGTCTGCCGTCGTCAGTAAAGTCAGCGAGGGCGAGGTCCTCCGGACCGCCGGACACTACGAATCGCTGCTGCGGCCGGAACGAGCCGCCCCCGAGCCCCTGCAATACGACCACCGTACCTTCATTCCGGCACGGGACGACCAGGTCCACGATGCCGTCCCCGTTGAAGTCGGTCACAAGGACATCCTGGGGCGAGTCGTCCACGGTATAGTCGTCGCCGGGCGAGAAAGAGCCGTCTCCCGCTCCGAGCAGCACGGACAGGCGATCGTTTATGGCACTCACCACCACCAGGTCCGTATCCCCGTCCTCGTTCAGGTCCGCTGCCGTGACGCCGTACGGGCCGTTCCCGGTCAGAGCGTAGGTGGTGGGCGTGCCGAACGTGCCGTCGCCGCCGCCCAGCAGCACGCTAACGTCATCGGAGTCGTAGTTGGCCACGGCGAGGTCCACGTGACCATCGCCGTCGAAGTCAGCGGCGGCCAAGCCGAAGGGCCCGTCTCCGGCGGCCCAGCTCGTGGCCACGGCGAAGGTCCCATCCCCGTTGCCCAGGAGCACGCTCACGTCATCGCTGACGCGGTTCGCCACAGCCAGATCGGCAATGCCGTCAGCATTCAGGTCGGCGGCGGCGAGGCCATAGGGGTCGACTCCGACTTCGTAGTGGCCGAGGCTCGTGAACGTGCCGTCGCCATCGGCCAGCAACACATGGACGGTATCGGCCCCTACGCTGGTGACTGCCAGGTCAGGATACGCGTCGCCGTTGAAGTCGGCAGCCACGACTGATTGCGGGTACGTGCCGGTGCCATACTGCCCGAAGCCGGCAGCTCCCAGCGTACCGTCGCCGCGCCCCAGCATCACGTTCAGGTTGTTGTCTCCGTTATTCACCACGGCGACGTCCATGTTGCCGTCCAGGTCGAAGTCGCCGGCCGCGATGGAGATCGGGTAGTCCCCCGCCCGCTCGATGGTGGCGGCTGTGAAGCTGCCGTCCCCCGTGCCGAACAGAAGGCTGACGTCGTCAGACCACGAGTTGCCCACGGCCAGGTCCGGGTCCCCGTCGCCGTCGAGGTGGCCGACAGCCACGGCGCGCGGCATGCTGCCGACCGCGTAGCTCTCGGCCGAGCCGAACGTGCCGTCCCCAGTCCCCAGCAGAACGTTGGCCGTGTCGCTTTGTTCGCATGCCACGACTATGTCCGGGTGGCCGTCGTCATTGAAGTCGGCGAAGGCCACAGACACGGGACGGGACTCCACGGCGTGCGTGGCCGCGGCGCCGAAGCTCCCGTCGCCGGCGCCGAGAAGGACGCCGACGGTATCGTCCCAGTTAACCGTAACGACGTCCAGATGCCCGTCGTGGTTGACGTCTGTAAGGGCCAGTCGGGTCGGCGATCCAGTCGTGGCGTAATCGGCTGGCCCTCCAAAGGTGCCGTCTCCCTCTCCCAGGAGCACGTAGATGCGCGAGTCGTGAAAGCTACCGACGATCAGGTCCAGGTCGCCGTCCTCGTTGACGTCCTCGAGGGCGATTCCCTGGGGGTTCTCGCCAACTCCGTACGTCCCCCAGTCAGCAAATGTACCATCGCCGATTCCGCCCAGGACGCTGACCGTGTCGTCGCCGTCGTTGGCCACGGCCAGGTCCACGTTCCCGTCACCGTCGATGTCCCCGGCGGCAATCGCGTAAGGGTAGTCGCCTGCTGCGTAATCGGTTGACGGGCCGAACGCGCCCGTTCCGTCGTTCAGTAGCACGCTGACGTTGTCGGAGCCCGCGTTGGCGGTCGCCACGTCCGGGCTCGAATCCCCATTGAAGTCCGCGACGACGAGGGTGAACGGCGCGTCCCCGGCGGCGTAACCCGCCCGAGGTCCAAAGGCGCCGCCCCCGGTCCCGAGCAGGACGTCGACCCTGTCCCCCGTGGAATCGGCCACGACGAGGTCGGCCAGCCCGTCCCCGTTCACGTCCTCAATGACGATGGCTCTGGGGTCCCCGTCAACGGAGTACCGCGGCTCCAGGAAATAGTCGAAGTCGATGCTGGCCGTCACGCTCAGGGCGCCGGCCGTGTAGTCCTCCTCGGTCGTGACGCCATCGGAGATGGTTGCGTAGAGGTAGTAGTCGCCTCCGCCGGGCGTGTCTATCGTCCAGTCATAGGAGTCCGTCACATCGTCCTCGCTGATGCCGGTGGCGATGGTGCCCCAGGTGGTGCCCTCGCTGCCGGGCAGGTTGTTTGCGGAGTCCGTGTCGGTGTCCCAATAGAGGTTGACCTGGGCGTCGTCGTTCGGATCGGCGTCCGTCCAGGTGAGTGCGTAGACGTCGCCAGTGAAGACGCCGCCGGGCGCGGGATCGTCAAGGTCTATGCTGGGCTCGAGGCTGGTTGTGTTCCGCATGAACAGAACGCCTGCTCCGGACAGGCTGGCGATGTCCGTCTTGCCGTCCCCGTCGAAGTCAGCAAGAGCGCTGTCCGTGGGCGAGCCGGACGCGGGGAGCACCTTCTGGTCCCGGAAGGTGCCGTCGCCGTTGGCCAGCAGAACGCTGACGTTGCCGCCCCAGTAGTTCGCCGTGGCCAGGTCGACGTAGCCGTCGCCATCCAGATCGGCCATGCTCAGCGACCAGGGACCATGCCCCACATCGTAGTTTACGGATGGCCCGAAGCTGCCGTCGCCCAGTCCGGAGAAGACCCGGACCTCTGTCCACGCGTAGCTTGCTGCCGCCACGTCCAGGTCTGCATCCCCGTCGAGATCGGCAAGGAGAACGCCGGTGGGGTTGGGCACACTGGTCAGATCCGTGAAATGGCTGAACGTGCCATCCCCTGCTCCGAGGAAGATCTCCACGTCGTCGTCGCCATAGGTCGCAACAGCCAGGTCCAGGTCGCCATCGCCGTTGACGTCCCCAACGGCGATCGCTCGCGGCTCGCCGCCCGTATCGTAGTTTGTGGCATCGCTGAAACTGCCGTCCCCGACGCCCAGCAACACACTCATGTCATCGCTGTAGTAGTTGACCACAGCGATGTCGAGGACGTCGTCGCCGTCGAAATCGCCGAGTGCACAGGAATATGGACCGTCTCCGGCGGCGTAGTCCTGCGCGTCGGCGAATGTGCCGTCGCCGACGCCCAGCAGCACACTCACCTCGTCGTCGTAGTGGTCCGCCGTGACCAGGTCGATCTCGCCGTCCCCATTTAGGTCGTCGGCGACGATCCATCGCGGACCGTCCCCGACCTTGTATTGGGTGGGCGCACCAAACGATCCGTCCCCGGCTGCCAGGAGGATGCTCACGTCACCGCTTTGCTCGTTGGCCGCGGCCAGATCGAGGTCCCCGTCGCCGTCGAGGTCAACGGCGACAACCGCCTGCGGGCTGCTCGCAGCCGGATACGCTATGGCGGAGTTGAACGTGCCATCCCCCAGCCCGAACAGAATGCTGAGGTCGTCGGTTCCCGTGTTGAGAACGATGATGTCCAGTTCCCCATCCTCATCCAGATCGACGATACTGACTCCCGCCGCGCTGCCCCCCACGGGGCAGTCGGTGCGTCCCCCGAAACTGCCGTCGCCTGCCCCCAGAAGGACCGTCACGTTGTCGCCGTTGACGCTGGCCGTCACAAGGTCCGCATGGCCATCTTCGTTGACGTCGGCCGTCCCTATGCGTTGGGGCCACCAGCCGACGCTGTAAGTGCTGGCCGCGCCGAACGTGCCGTCGCCTGCTCCCAGTAGGACGATGGCAGCTTGGCCCGAGTAGCCGGCGAAAGCCAGGTCCAGGAACGCGTCCCCGTTCAGATGTGCGGCTACAACGGCGGTGGGCCGGTGTCCCAGGTCGTGGCTCAGTGGCGGGCCAAAACCTCCGTCGCCGTCCCCCAGCAGAATCGTGGCGTCGTAGCTGCTGTAGTTCGCGGTTGCGAGGTCCAGATGTCCGTCGCCGTCGAGGTCAGCGGCAACTACCGAGTACGGCTGGTCGCCGACGCCGAGGGCCGTCGCCGCTCCGAACGTGCCGTCGCCCGCGCCGAGGAGAACGCTCACATCGTCGCTATCCCGGTTGGCGACGGCCAGGTCCAGATGGCCGTCTTCGTCGAAGTCGCCAACCGCGACGCTGCTCGGGCTGTTACCGGCGGCGTAGCTCACTGCCGCACCGAAAGTGCCGTCTCCTGCCCCAAGCAGCACGCTCACGCCGTCATCGTAGTCGTTGGCCACAGCCAGGTCTTCGTTGGCGTCCCCATTGAAGTCACCGACGGCCACGAACACGGGCCTGTCTCCCACGTCATAGTCCGTACACAGCCCCAGCGTGCCGTCGCCGGCTCCCAGCAGCACGCTGACGTTGTCACTGCTGCTGTTGGCCACGGCCAGGTCGGCGTGTCCATCGCCGTTGAAGTCGCCGCTGACCACGGAGTAAGGCCCGTTGTCCACTTCGTAGCGCGGCTCCACGTAATAATCGAAGGAGAGCTCTGCATCGCCGTGAGTCGACGTGCCCGTGCCGGGGATCAGACCCCCCTGAAGGAGTATCCGCGGCTCCAGCGCCTCCAGTGCCAGCTTCCTGCGACGTGTTCTGCGTGCCATCATTTCTCCAACGTGCCTCCTGCGAGATGCCATGGCGACCCTCAACTCGAACGACCTCCCCGATGTTGCGCCCACAAGACCGGCGCCCCCAGCCTCGCCGCGCCCCTAAGAGTGTAAGCGGACTCCGGCTTTTGTCAAGCCCTGGATTCGCTCGTGGCTCAGAACCGCCAGGCGCGAGGGACTGACGGTCGGCAGGAAGGCGCCCGTGCGCCCTCAATCGATCTTCAGCCAGTCCGGGCCGAGCCAACCGGGCCACGTGGAGGACGGGTCGCCGGGTGCGCCGTGAGAGACGGCGACATTGCTCAGAGCGCCGCGCCAGAGGCCCAGGCCGCCGGTCAGGTCGCCCAGGTCCAGCACACCGCCCGACTGTCCGTCGGCCGTCAGCTCGTCCAGCAGCCCACGGCCGATCCTCGACGGGCTGGCCCACTTGTAAGACGCACCGGAGGGGATGGTTGCGTCCGCGAGCCCGGGCAGGTCGTCCGGGCCGTGCCACAGAGGTCGCGGCCGACCCGGCACCGTCGGCTGGCCGGCTGCCGTGAGCACCTCGCCTCCGGCTGATCCGCCCCCGCTTCGGTCGCGCTGGACCTCGTAGTAGTAGGTCTGGTAGCGCCCGTCTATGGTGATGGTGTTGCCGGAGCGCTCGACGTCGGTCCGCGTGGGCACGCCGAATACGTCGACCACTCTGGCGGACGTAATGGCGTCGCCGCCGAACGTGATAGTGGCCTGCACGGGCTCGAGCATCAGCGGCGAACCCCCGAGCACCTCCAGCTGCGAGTAGTCCGCGCTGAACTGGGCATTCGTCTGCTTATCCTTGGCCATGGCGGTGATCAGGATGTGCTCCGAGTCGACCAGCGGCTCGTCGTCGAGCGGCGTGAAGATCAGGCTGACGAACTCCGTGCTCACGTCTACGGAGACGCCGGGCAGGTCGAAGTGGTGCCCGCCCGCGAATCCGACAATCGCCTGTGTTTTGTCCCCGTGGAGCGTCACGACGCCCTGGCCGTAGTCCCACGTCAGCTCGCCCGTCATGCTCTCAATGACCTGGGCGCCCTGGTTCCAGTAGTCGTTGTAGTCCACCCTCTCGGAGTCGCTCACCTGCAAGTCGTCGTCCGCCTTGAAGGTCAGGCGCCCGATGGCACCGACTTCCGGCGGGACGTAGATGTCGTCCTCTCCAGGCCAGCCGCCGCCGGGAAGGTCCTGGCTGAGGGCGTCGAAGCCCAGGAAGATGTCCTCCGTGTTCAGTCGGCGGGCGGCCGCGAGGTCCGCCTCCTGGATGTGGCCGTTGTAGATGGCGAAGGAGAGGGCGGGGAACTGCCCCATGTAGAGGGGTGTGTCGTTGACGTACTTGGACGGGCCATGGCCGTGCCCGCCGGGCCAGCCGTTCTCCATGAACGCATAGCGGCTGGCGAAGTGAAGCGAGCCGTCCCAGCCCTGGAGGCCCATGCCGTAGAAGG
>CAYUDW010000108.1:0-3581 GCA_964442595.1 uncultured candidatus Brocadiaceae bacterium | reverse complement strand
CGGCTGGCGAAGTGAAGCGAGCCGTCCCAGCCCTGGAGGCCCATGCCGTAGAAGGCGAACAGGGGGGCGGCCTCCGCCCTCCAGGGGCTGGGTTGGTTCAGGTTCCACTCGGTCTGGAAGGCGGGCTTGTCCTCCACCTGGTAGAGCACCACGTACTGGCCGCCGGCCACATGGCTGTCGCCGGCCATGATGTAGCGGCCGGGCTCGTAGAGGTGCGAGCGGTTGTCGATGGGCCCGACGTGCACGTAGTAGTCCGAGTCGGCCGAGCCGAAGTAAGCGTGGCGGTCGATGATGTCCATACCGTCGTCGGCCCACAGGTTGGCCGCGTCGGCGCAGATACCGCCGGCCTCCCAGTTGGTGGAGATCGTCGCGCCGCCCCAGCCCAAACCGTCCAGCCGTTGCTGCCGCTGCTCGTAGAAGGCCCGCTGGGTATCCGCCAGAAAATGGATGAAGTCCCCCATGCGGGTCTTCTCCTCCTCCTTGTTCCAGTTCGGGCCGTCGTACAGGAACTCCCATGGCGAGTAGATATCCATGTCCGAGTTCGTGACGGAGTCGGTCGAGTGCATCCCGTCTTCCCAGGCGGCGGTGAGGGCGGTGTCGTTGCCGTACCGGTCCTGCACCCACTGCCGCCACAGCTCGCGCAATATCGCCGAGTGGAGCGGATAGTCGCCGTTGCGGTCGTCCAGATACTCGAGCGGCCAGTGCCAGAACAGGCAGTCCTCGTTCTGCACCTCGAGGACGGCCAGGGCCGCATCGTCCTTGTAGGCCAGGCCCGTGTAGGGATTGACGTGGGAGAGGAGGGTCTCGAGGTACTCCCAGCTCGCGTCCTGCAGCTCGGGCATGAAGTTGATCATGCCGCTGGTGTCCTTACCCTCCAGGCCTCCGCGCGTATTGTCGCGCAGCTCGTTGTACAGGTCGGTGGGGTAGCCGTCGTCCGGCGTAATGACGTGCGGATAGAAGACGATCCAGTTCATGTAGATGCCGCGGTCCTTCAGGATCGCGAACCAGCGGTCGAGTATGTCGAGGCTGTCCGGGTCGATGTAGCGCTCGCCCGTGCCCGCGTCCTTCAGCAGCACGCCCAGCAGCCATTCGACGGGGTGCAGGCGCACCAGGTTCAACCCGTGCTTGGCGTAGTAGTCCGCCTGGCGCCCCATCCATTCATCGGTGGTCTGTATTGACGCGGGCCCGGTGCAGACGCCCCAGAACTTGACCGGCGTGCCATCCTCGAACTCGAGGGAGTCCCCGACCCGGGTCACCCACCCGTGCTCGCCGGCCACGTCGTCCAGCAGGTAGCTCATGTCGATGATGGAGCTCGAGGAGAAGGTGTCCTCGCCGTACCGGAAGGGATACCAGACGTCGGGTCCCGGCGTGGGGCCCTGGTCGGGCTGGAGCGTGCCCGCCGGCCACCAGGGGAAATTCGTCAGGCACATGCAGTCAATGGCGCCCTGGGTGCCGGCCACGTCGGGATGCTGGACCACGTGAACTGTGACGGTGTGGGAGCCGGGGCTCAGCTCGACCGTCCCGACCTCGTACCAGGCGATGTAGCGCGCCCCGGCGTAGGCCTTCGTCACCGTCATGTACTCGTGCGCGGGATCGAGGACGATCTCATGCCTCGGGCCGCCGTCCACGGAGTACTCGTAGGCGGTCCTGTAGGCGCTGAGCCTCGCCCACCAGCCGTAGCTGCCGCCTTCGGTCACGGTGAACGTGTAGTTGGCCTCCGCCGTGCTGGGGCTGTTGGTGTAGTGCCCGAGCCAGTAGCCGTCGGAAACCTCGGGCACGCCGGGCGAGAACAGGTCGAAGTCTATGCCCTCGCCTTCGTACCAGTTGTGGTTATTGAAGGTGTCGGAGGTGGGATCTTCGCCTTCGAGCCAGAAGAATTCGGTGCCGTAGGCCAGGCTGGAATCGAAGGTGAAATAGACGACCTCGTCCAGCCCGCCGTTGAGCGGATTGCCCGCCCGATCCACGATGGTGCTCGTGCCCTTCAGAATGACCGTGTACGGGCCCTCGTCGGGCAGGGGAGTGCTGAACGTGATGACCAGCGTGTCGGTGCCCCAGCCAGCAATGGCGTCCGGGGAGATCGGGCTGCCTCCGGGCCTGAGCACGGTGACGTCGAAGCTCTGCCCGTAGATGACCTCCGAGAACTCGAACGTCAGCTCCGGCGTGTCGTCGCCCGTCGCGTGGTCGTTGGGGTCGCCCGTGTCCTCGTCCACCGACCAGTCTTCCAGCGTTGGCGCCCCCGTGTCCAGCGTGAATTGAACGTTCACGTCCGTGCCGCCGTTGAGCGGGTTGCCGGCAAGGTCGGTGATGGCGCTCGTTGCCTCGAGGGTCACGATGTACTGGCCGTCGAGCGTGAGCGCCGTGCTGAAGATCACAAGCAGCGTGTCCGAGCCCCAGCCGGTGGCGGCGTCGGGCCAGCCGAGATGGTAGCCGGGATCGAGCACCGAAACGTAGTCGGCCATACCTTGCACGTCTTCGGTGAATCCGAACGTAAGCCGCGGCGTGTCGTCGCTCGTTATGGCATCGTCCGGATTCCCCGTATCCTCGCTGAGGTACCAGTCGGTCACGGTGGGCGCCGTCCTGTCCAGCCGGAAGTGGACGACCTCGTCTGCGCCGTCGTTCAGCGGGTTGCCGGCGGCGTCCTCGATCGTGCCGGTCCCGTTGAGCCGGACTTCGTACTCTCCTTCCACTGCCAGGGGGCTGGTGAAGGTCAGCGTGAGCGTGTCCGTGCCCCAGCCCGAGATGGCGTTCGGAACGATGGGGAAGGAGTTCGGATTCAGCACCGTTACATCGGTGTTCTGTCCGAAGATGTCCTCGGCGAAGTCGAAAACGATGACGGGCGTCTGGTCCCTGGTGATCCCGTCGCCCGGCACGCCGGTGTCGTCCGTGACGGTCCAGGCGGTCGGAGAGGGTCCGCTCCGGTCCAGCGTGAAGTGGGCCTCTTCGTCGATGCCCCCATTGAGCGGATTGCCCAGCGCGTCCTGGATCGTGTCCGTGCCGTTCAGTGTGACCGTGTACTGGCCCTCGAGCGCGAGCGGCGTCGTGAACGTGACGACCAGCGTGCTGCTGCCCCAGCCGCTGATCGCGTTGGGCGTGACCGGCGAAGAGGTCGGATCGAGCACCGATACATCCGAATCTTGGCCGAAGGCGGGCTTGGAGAAACTGAAAGTCAACTGCGGCGTGCTGTCGCTCGTGATTTCGTCGCCCGGCTGGCCGGTGTCTTCCGAAAGGCCCCAGGAGAGCACCGTCGGCCCGACCGCCTCCAGCGTGAAGTGGACCACCACGTCGTCGCCGCCGTTGAGCGGGTTGCCCGCGGCGTCCTCGATAGTTCCTGTGCCATTCAACGTGACGGTGTACTGGCCGTCGACCATCAACGGCGTGGTGAACGCGAGCGCCAGCGTGTCCGTGCCCCAGCCCGCTATGGAGTCCGGCGTGACCGGCTGGGAGTCCGGATTCACAACGGAGACGTCGGCATCCTGTCCCAGGACGTCCTCGGAGAAGGTGAACGTGAGCAGGGGAGTGCGATCACCGGTCACGTAGTCACCCGGATCGCCCGTGTCGTCCTCCAGTGTCCAGTCCGTCAC
>CAYUDW010000107.1:8632-12307 GCA_964442595.1 uncultured candidatus Brocadiaceae bacterium | reverse complement strand
CTCCTTCAACTTCTCCACGCAAAGCTGGGCCGTCGGATTCGTCGTGGAACCTATGCCGAGCGCGATGACCGTCTCCTCCAGGTCGAGGCTGACGGTCTTCTTGTTCAGAACGTCCCGCTTCAGCCGGCCGATGGACTCGGTGATGGTGGGCGCCAGCAGGTGTATCTGATCCGGCACGCCGGCCAGGTGCTTGACCGCGTTGAGGACGAGGCTGGAGGCCGCGTGCATGAGGGGCGAATTCTTGCCCGTGATGATGGTGCCGTCCGCCAGCTCGATGGCTGCCCCGCAGAAGATACCCTTATTGCCCTTGCCCTTGCGCCGGGCCTCACGGGCCGCCCTGCGGGCAGGCTGGACGACGCGCCGGTCCTCCGCCTTCAGCCCGAGCCCTTCCATGAGGCGTTCGGTGCGCTCCACAGTTTGCCTGTCGGCGAAGCCCATCACGTACTCGGACGCGTAGCGGAAGTACCGACGGATCACCTCCTGGCCTGCGGCCTCGCGTACCACCTCGTCATCGCTGATGCCGCACGAGGCGCGGTTGACGCCCATGTCCGTCGGCGACGCATAGGGCGATTCGCCTCCCGTGATGCGCTCCAGGACCTTCTGGAGCACGGGGAAGGCCTCGACGTCCCGGTTGTAGTTGATCGCCGTCTCCCCGTAGGCCTCCAGGTGGAACGGATCGATCATGTTGACGTCCCGGAGGTCCGCCGTCGCAGCCTCATAGGCCACGTTGACGGGATGCTTCAGGGGCAGATCCCAGATGGGAAACGTCTCGAACTTGGCGTATCCCGAGCGTATCCCGCGTTGGTGTTCGTGGTACATCTGATTCAGGCAGGTAGCCAGCTTGCCGCTGCCGGGGCCGGGCCCACTGACGATGACCAGGGGCTTCGTGGTCTCCACGTACGGGTTGGCCCCGTAGCCCTCCTCGCTGACGATCATGTCCACATCGGCCGGGTAACCCTCACTGGCACGATGGGTGTAGACGGCTATGCCACGCCTCTCCAGCTTGTTCTTGAACAGCTCCGTGCTGCGCTGCCCCTCGAAACGGGTGATCACCACGGCGCGCGGCTCCAACCCCCATTCACGCAGATCGTCTATTAGCTTGAGGGCGTCGGCGTCATAGGTGATGCCGAAGTCCGCCCGCATCTTCTTCCGCTCGATGTCGCCCGCATAGATGCACAGCAGTATCTCCGCCTCGCACCAGAGCTCGCGCAGGAGGTGCATCTTCGCGTTGGGGTCGAACCCGGGCAGCACCCGCGCGGCGTGGTAGTCAAAGATAAGCTTGCCCCCGAACTCCAGGTACAGCTTGTTGCCGAAGCTCTGGGCGCGCTCGACGATGGCAGCCGTCTGCTCTTCGAGGTAGCGCTCGTTGTCGAAGCCGACTGCCTGTGGCATTGCATCGTCCCTGGTTGCGGCCCCTACGACGAGGCGCGACGCTCCATGGCGCCTCATCATAGCGGCCCACCGCACGCCGCGCAACAAAGCCCGTCAGGCCGACGGACTCAAACTCGGTCGGCCCGGCGTCAGTCCCTCAGTTGCTTCAGGACGCGGATGATCCTCTCCTTGCGCATCACGCGCACGGAGATGTCCGCGTCCTTCGGATCGAACTCACAGGGCTCGACAGTGGCCAGAACTCCGCATGCCCTGGCGCCTTTGTCCAGGAAGGAACGCAGCAGGGGCGACTCGTGTGCATGGTCCAGGTAGCGCCTCAACTGGGCGGCGTGCTCGCGTCGGAGTTTGCCTCGCTTGAGTTCCGCCAGGACAATCCTGTCCGCCTTCGCGTTAACGAACACCAGGTCCACGAACTGGCGCTCGCCCTGCTCGGTGTAGATGTAGTGCTGACGCGCCAGCAGCGTGCCGGTCCGGCGGAACAGGAGCCCGGGCTCCGCCTGGATGGCGTCTTCCATGTCGCGCTCGGTATCCACCGATTCGTAGTCGGCGTTCAGGACCTGGTGTATCTGCGCTGCCTTACTGGCGCCGATGCCGCGGACGACCCGCAGCTCCTCCGCGTCCGCGTCAACGATCCGCCTGACGCTCCCGAAGTGACGCAGCAGGTCGCGCGCCGCCACCATCCCGCAGCCCGGCAGCATCTCGATTACGCGCCGCTGCATGTCGGCGAGATCAATCGCCTTCCGCTTCGGAATCAGGGAGATCTCCGGGATACCCACCTGCTCCTGTCGCGCCATCATGGCGATGAGCTGCACCGTCTCTTCCACGTTCGGCGTGGCCAGCACGCTGATGCCATGGAGGAGCATCATCGAGGAGAGAGCGCCTCTCGCCGCCTGCGGGCCGAACCTGGTGTACTCGTAGCTTACCTCGCCCTCGACAATAAGGACCGGAATGCGGAAGTGCTCGTGCAGGTAGACCGCGCTCGTGAAGAGCGTCTTGTCCATGATGCCGCGCAGGAAGCTGCTGCCGGTCCGGCGCTCGATGGCCAGGCGCTTGCTCAGGACATAGCGGTCGACGTTGCCCTCATCCTCAAGAATGGGGACGATCCCGATCCCCATGTCAGCCAGCATCGCTGCGAGCTTCCCCTTCGGTTTCGTCGCCGAGATCGTCAACGCTGAAAGGTCCACGTTCACGCGCGCCCGTCTCCCTCTGCCGTTTGGGGAGCCGGTCCTCGAGCAATGAGTTCGATGGCACGGTCCGCCAGCATGTCGCCGGCTTCCGGCGCCAAACGGCTGCCGCCGCCGAACGTGGTTTCGTACCCGCCGCGAAGGAATGCTTCCTTGTGCGGCACGTATCCCAGCATGCCGTTGGCGTGCGCGACTACGAGGGCGTGCCGGGGATAGGACTGCTCCTTGATGCGCAAACCGAGTTGCACGAAGTACTCGGCCGGGATTCCGGCAAAGGCGTACTCGTCGATCGAGATGACCTGGACCTCGGCGGGCTCGGTACCCATGCGGCGCATCCGCTCGATCAGCCGGGGGATCGCCCGCTCGTAGATGGCCGGATCGATGAACCGCTGGGCGCCGCGTTTCGTCCCGTTGATCTCGTCCTCGGTGAGCTGACGGAACGGTAACTGAACCGTCTCAGCCGCGCAGCGAAGCTCCGCTTCCCTCCGGTACTCCACTGGCGCCAACGCGCGTTCGACGTCGCCGGCCAGGATCTCGCCGATCTCCTCATGGGACTTGCGGGCGCCGCCCCGCTGGAAGTCCATGTCGGTGATATTCCCCGAGGCCCCGTTCAGAAACAGCGTCACCGGGCACCTGCGCTTCTTCATCTGCCTGTCCAGCACGCCGGGGAAGCCGGCGGACAGGCACGTGCCGCCGCCGTGGTGGGTGGGGTGGCAGGCGAAGTTGACCAGTGCGCCCAGCAACGTGCCCTGCTGATCGCGCGCGGCCAGGACGGCCACCTCGGGGTCGATCGGGCCCTCCATGCAAAGTGCGTTGGGCTCGTTGAAAGAGGTCTGCGTGCGAACCGTGCCGTCCCGCATGATGACGCGTCGATTGTGCGGCACGTCGAACTCGAAGGTGGTCCCGAATCCGATCTCCGCCGGCTGCATGTTGGAGAGCGCCTGTCCGAATGCAGACGCAGTCCACTCCACGAGGGTCCCGACGTACGCGTCGTCCCGCTTCACGTCGCCGCAGTTCGCCACGGCCGGCCCCGCGTGGTTGTGCGTGGCCGCCACCATCACGTTATCCCCCGGGAAGGCGTGGCGCCGCGCGACCTCCTCGC
>CAYUDW010000107.1:3106-8532 GCA_964442595.1 uncultured candidatus Brocadiaceae bacterium | reverse complement strand
GCCGCCACCATCACGTTATCCCCCGGGAAGGCGTGGCGCCGCGCGACCTCCTCGCGGATCCGCGCCGCCTGCTCGCGCGGGATGCAAAGCGTGTCGAGTTGGATGAAGCCGGCCTTTTCACCGTCGGACTCGATAGCCATCACCCGTGCGGACAGTGGGTCCAGAACGGTGTCGGAGACGATGTCTTTCAGCCAGCCGATCTTGTGTGTGCCGACCGGAGGCGTGATGTCCACCTCTGCAAAGCCGACTTTCAGTGCCATCAGCGTTTCCCCTTTTCAGTCGTCGCCGGCCGGTTGACGGCCCGGGCGTATGCGGGCGGCATTGTAGCTGGCGGCGTCGTGGCGTTCAATCGGCCCAGGACAGCGGGCAGTAGCACTTCACCATCGGCAGGCCACGAATGAAAAGAAACGGCGCCGCCACGTCCCTCCGCATGGCAGCGCCTTGAGTCACCAAAGACGGCCGAGTCTAGCCCTCGGCCTTGACCACGTTGACGGCGCGGGGCCCTTTAGGTCCCGGTTCCACCTCGAACTCGACGACGTCGTTCTCAGCCAGGCTCTTGAAGCCAGCGCCTTCGATGCTGCTGTAATGCACGAAGACGTCCTGGCTGCCGTCGTCCGGCGTGATGAACCCATACCCCTTCGTATCACTGAACCACTTGACTTTGCCTCTGGACATCGCAAGACCCCTGCAAACTGCACTGCGTCGAGCCGACGCGCCCCTGCGCGTCTTCAAGCTCGATATCACGGAAGGCGCTCGCCGTTGACGCCCGACGACAAATGAGCACGCACAAAGCGTCGATCGAGGTTACAGAGGCCACCGCCAGGTGTGAATTCGGTGCCGAAGGGGGAGGGAACCCGCACGGCCGAACACTACCTGCATGCGCGGGCACCAGCGGAGCTCGCGCCGCAACGCGCCTTCTCCACCAATACTGCTGTACCTACGATGCAAGCCCCGTACTGCTCCGAAAGTAGGCCAACGCCACGTCGTCGGTAAGTCAATCAGGAGCACAACTTCCGGGCGCGACTATACACGGAGACCTGCGGGTCTGCAAGCGCAGAATGCCCCTTTGCCCTGCTGTCGGATGATGGGGCCCGGCGAACCCGCGAGCGCAGTCGCTGGAGAAAACCTTTCAGAACCGGCTAACATGTCTTGAGTGGACGTTCGCCCCGGCAGCATGCCTCGATCCGACCTCGGAGCCGAAGCCACAGCCCAGCACATGAACGAGCGCAGCACGGTCAGCAACGCCGAAGCCGAGGTAACCGCCAATGGAACCCTCAGGCGGAACTATTACCTCGGGTTGCTTAACGGGATGTTCGCCAACCTGGGCAATCGCATCCTCAGCCCTCAGCTCGTACTGACGGCCTTCGTCTATGACCTGACGGGGTCGAACTTTCTGGCCGGCCTCTTGAACTCGTTGAGCATGGCCGGCCAGCGCTTCCCGCAGATCTACATGAGCAGCCTCATCGAGCACCGCGAGAACCGGAAGCGCTTCTACGTGGCTGCCTCGGTCGTCAGGATCGTTCTGCTGGCCCTCATGGCCGGAACGATCTTCCTGACGGGCGCCGGCTTCGGCATATGGGCGATGGTGGCGTTCTTCGTCGTTTACTTCGCGTTCAGGTCGGCACAGGGCTGCGCTTCGATCCCCTTCTGGGACGTGCTGGCGGGCACGGTGGGACCGACCCGCGTCGGCGGCTTCCTGGGCCAGCGCCACTTCCTCGGGAACGCGGTGACCATGGTAGTCGCCCCCCTTGTCGTCCAGCCGGTGCTCAGTGCCGTCGAGGCGCCGACGAATTACCTGATCCTCACGTTGATCGCCCTCGCCGTGATGGGGCTGGGCTGGACGGTTTTCTGCTTCGTTCACGAGGTCAGGACGGCTGAGCCGCCCAGGCGGCGCGGAGTGCGCGAATCGCTATCGGCCGGTTGGAGGCGAGTCCGGCGGGAGCCCAACTACCGGGGTCTGCTCGTGTTGCGAGTTCTGGCGCACGTCAACGGGTTGACGTTTGCGTTCTACATCCCCTACGGGGCGGAGCGGCTGGGCGTGGTCGGCATCAGCGGGATCTTCTTGACCTTCGTCTCCGGCGCCCGGCTGGTCTCTAGCCTCGTCTGGGGATCCGTCAGCAACAGAAAGGGCAATCGTCTTTGCCTTCTGTTTGCGGCAGCCCTCTTCGCGTTGAACCCGGTAGCCGCTCTGGCCGCCCCCCACCTGCCTCACGTATTCGATTGGGCGATGCCGTTCACGGAGGTGCGGCTCGACCTGCCCCTGCTGGCCTACCTGGTATCGCTCTGTTGCTTCGGCTTCGCACAGCAGGCGAACATGATCGGCACGACGGGCTTTGTGCTGGAAACCGCGCCACAAGGTCGTCGGCCCAGCTACATGGCCTTCCTCAACACGGTGACGTTTCCGATGACCTTCATGCCGCTCCTCGCCGGCGGCCTGATCGCGGTCGGGACCTTCGGCCTGGACTCGGTGTTCTGGATTGCCGGGGTAAGCGGCGTGCTGACCTTCGTTTCCACCTTCCTGCTGACTGAAGTGAGAGAGGGCGTGTGAATCGGCGGCGGGGGGCGCCCGGAGCTGCCTGCCACTTGACGCCTTACTGCGGCCAAGGTACCCTTCGGATTCTGGCGCATCCTCCCGTCCATTCACGGCCGCCCGCCGGCTCTTGAGGACAACCGAGGCGTGAGAATGAACCGCACTGAACTGGCACGACGTCTGCGAGGCGGCCTTTTTCTGAGTTCAATGATGGGATGGACTGACGGCTTTTTCGTCGCCGCGCGGGGCGCCGGCGCCAGTATGGTGCAGATAGGTGCCCTCGTGGCAGACGCGCTGGACCGGTCTCACGAGGCGCGGTTCCTGCTGCCCGAGGCAGAGGCGGACATGGTGCCCGTGCTACGGGCGGAGGTCGCCGCGGCGAGAGCGACGTTGGGAGACACGCCGATCGCGCTGAATGCGGCCGTGGGCGATCTGGAGTCGGGCCTGCGCATGGCAAGGGCCTTTCACGAGGCCGGCGGGGACATCTTCGAGCTGAACGTGCACGGCGGGTACGACAAGCTGCTGAAGCGCGGGCTACTGCGGGCCATGGCGCTGCCCGAGAACCGGCCCATGCTGATCGAATGGCTCGGAGAGCTCTGCAAACTCAACGTGCCCGTCGTCGTCAAGTTCCCTGGCGGGATGGAGGGCGTGGACTTCGCTGAGCTGACGGACGCCGTCTGCTCCGTCGAGCGCCTGTTCGGAGTCCACTTCAACGTGCGAGCCAAAGGCGACCAGAGGCCGGACATTCAGTTCGTCCGCCGTCTCAGGCGGCACGTGAAGGGCCAGCTCTGGTGTTCCGGACACGTGCGCACGCGCACGCACGTCGTCGCCCTGCTCAGCGCCGGCGCCGACTGCGTGGGCATTGCCCAGGGGGTCCTGGACGAGCCCGACATCATTGCGCGCCTCGATGCCCAAGTCCGAAGGCGCGGAGGCAAGTAAGGATGCAGTGGTTCAGCAGCCTGAACCCGATTGTCCAGGCGTTGATGGCCACGCTTGGCACGTGGTTGCTGACTGCCCTGGGGGCGGGTCTGGTCGTCTTCACCAAGAAGTTCTCGCAGAAGTACCTCGACGCCTCCCTCGGGATGGCGGCCGGGGTGATGATCGCGGCCAGCTTCTGGAGCCTACTCGCGCCGGCCATCGACATGGCGGCGGCCTCGGAGACCTACGGCGAGACGTACAAATGGATCCCCGTTCTGACCGGCTTCCTGTTGGGGGCCGGGTGCCTTCGCGTCATTGACCGCTTCCTGCCGCACCTCCATCCGGGGCTGCGCGAGGCGGAAGGAGTCAAGACCGCCTGGCAGCGCAGCACGTTGCTGGTGCTGGCCATTACGCTGCACAACATCCCGGAAGGCCTTGCCGTCGGCGTGGCGTTCGGCGCTACGGCGCACCTGGCCGGAGCGGCGCAGCAGGCACAGATCGGCGCCGCCGTTGCGCTCGCGATCGGCATCGGATTGCAGAACTTCCCGGAGGGCACCGCGGTGGCGCTACCCCTACGCCGGGAGGGCATGAGCCGGCTGCGCAGCTTCTGGTACGGGCAGTTATCCGGTTTCGTTGAACCGGTCGCGGGCGTGCTGGGCGCGCTCCTGGTCCTGACCGTGCAAGCGCTGCTGCCCTATGCGCTGGCCTTCGCCGCCGGTGCCATGATCTTCGTCGTGGCCGAAGAGTTGATACCCGAATCGCAGCGCAACGGGAACGTCGACCTGGCAACCGGCGGTGTGATCGTCGGTTTCGCCGTCATGATGACGCTTGACGTGGCGCTGGGCTGAGCTTTCCCCGAGAGGAGTCGCACGTTGGTTCGAGCAGCCACGATACCGGAGCCGAAGCGCCCCGTGGAAGTCAGGGAGTATCCCCGGCCGGATCTCGAGGACGGCGCGGCCCTGCTGCGCACGCTCTTCAGCGAGGTGTGCGGCACCGATCTCCACGTGCAGCAGGGACTGCTGGCCGAGACCCCCTACCCGTTGATCCCCGGCCACTCGACCGTCGGCGTCCTCGAAGAGGTCCGCGGTGACGTGCGCGACGTGCAGGGACGGCCCCTGAATGCGGGCGACGTGGTCACTTTCCTCGACGTGCACGCCACGTGCGGCAGATGCTGGTTCTGCCTGGTGGCGAAGGCGAGCACGCGATGCCCCGAACGCAAGGTCTACGGCATCACCTACGGCGCGGACGAGGGCCTGCTCGGCGGCTGGAGCGAGTACGTCTACCTGAAGCCCGGAGTGCGCATCATTCGGCTTCCGGAATCCCTCGCCCCCCGCACGGTCATAGGCGGCGGCTGCGGGCTGCCGACCGCGCTTCATGCGGTGGAGAGGTCGGACGTCCTGCTGGGCCAGACCGTCCTGGTGCAGGGCACCGGGCCGGTGGGCCTGAGCGCCATCGCCCTGAGCCGCCTGCGCGGGCCGTACACGATCATTGCGATCGGCGCCCCCCGAAGACGCCTGGAAGCGGCCCGGGCGATGGGCGCGGACCTGTGCCTGGACCTGGATGCAACCACGGTCGCTGAGCGCCGGGCCGCCGTCCTGGACGCGACCGACGGGCGGGGCGTGGACGTCGCCATCGAAGCCACCGGCGACCCGCTGGCGATACCTGAAGGCCTCGACCTGCTACGGGACAACGGGACTTACACGGTGGTGGGCCAGTACACGGACCACGGGCCCGTCGAGCTTAATCCCCACGTGCAGATCAACAAGAAGCACGTCGACATCCGCGGCGTCTGGGGCATCGACTATTCGCATCTCCACCGCGCCGTCCTGCTCCAGGAGCGCTACAACGACCGGTTCCACTGGGAGAGGCTGATTACGCACGAGTTCGACCTCGATGGGGCCAACGAAGCCATCGAGGCCGTGCGGTCCGGCGAGGCGATCAAGGCCGTGATCCGTCCCTGGCCGGCGGAGTAAGTGAC
>CAYUDW010000107.1:0-3006 GCA_964442595.1 uncultured candidatus Brocadiaceae bacterium | reverse complement strand
AGTAAGTGACTGGGCGGCGAGGCAACCACCCGACACCGCACGACGTGCTCGCCCGGAAATGCCTGCTGGCCGGCTGCTGCGTCCTCGTTGTCATACGCCGCTGATGGGCGGCCGCTGCCGCTTGGGGATCAGCGGATCGTACTCGAAGCCCTTCGTCGCCTTCCTGAACTCGCTGCGGATGCGCCGGAGGGTCCGGGCGTCCGTCAACAGGTCCCAGGCGATTCCTGCGAACGCCTGCGCGGCATACAGCATCCCCCTGTGCGCGAAGGGCAGGTTGCTCTGAGCCGTATACTCGCGGTGATGCCCGCGGATGCCTTTCGGCACGCAAGCCACGCCAAAACATCCCAAAGGGGCCAGCCAGGACACGTTGTCCTCGTCGCTCGTCGCTTTGCCTGCTTGCGAGGATATCTCCTCATTCACGCTCCGCCCGAAGTCCGGCTCCTTGCCCAGCTCTTTGACCCTCTCGCAGTCCTTTGCAGTCGCTCGCGGCGCGCCCATCAACACCAGGTTGTCCCGAACCAGTTCGGCCATGGCCTCGTTGCGGAGCTTGCTGTAGACGGCCGTCAACTTCTTGACCTTGAACTCCGTCTCGGTGGCGGTTGCCGCGCCCTTAGCACATAGGATGACCCGCTTGCCGATCTCGTCCACCTGGGCCCTGTCTTTGGCGCGGACGAAATACCAGATGCGGGCGTGCTCCGGCACCACGTTCGGCGCGTTGCCGCCATCGCGGATGACGCAGTGGATGCGGACGTTGTCCGGCACGTGCTCACGCAGATAGTTGACGGCGACGTCCATCAGCACGGCGGCGTCGAGCGCGCTGCGCCCTCCTTCGGCGGAGGCCCCGTGCGCCGTGCGGCCCTGGAAATCGAATACCAACGAATCCAGCGCGGACCCACCGGCCGCCTTCGCGCGCGTCTCATTGCCCGGGTGCCACGTCAGGCACGCGTCCAGCCCTCTGAACGCGCCGTCCCGTGCCATGTAGACCTTGCCCGCAAGGGCCTCCTCGGCCGGACATCCCCAGTATTCCAGCCGGCCCGACACGTCGCCTTCCTCCATCAGATGGGCAGTCGCGACTGCGCCGGCCGCCGAGCCGACACCCAGAAGGTTATGCCCGCAGGCGTGGCCGTAGGTTCCCTTCTTGAGCCCGCAGTCGGGCAGCGCGTCGTACTCCCCCAGGAATCCGATCACGGGCCGTCCCCTGCCGTACGTCGCCCTGAACGCCGTGGGCATGCAGCTAATCGGCCAGTCGACCTTGAAGCCACGACTTGCCAGATAATCCGCAAGGAGATGGGACGATTCTTCCTCCTGCAGCGGAGGCTCGGCCAGCTTCCAGATGCGACCCGCAAGGCGTTTCGCCTCGCCGGCCTCGCGTTGGACCGCAGCCTTGACGGCTTTGCGCTTCCGATCCGGTTTCATGGCAACTCCAAAGAAGCAATTGGGTGACGTGCCGGAACCTATGCAGTAGCGCGGTATTGTGCGCGCTGGTGCGACGCCCGTCAACCGGCGGCTGTGCTTGACTCCGCGCCCCCAGTGCGTACCATGGGACCTGCTCGGGGCGCAGAGCACTGTCCGGTACAAGCAGCGTGAGTCCGATCGGAGGCGAGCATGGCCGACTTGATGATAGGCACGAGCGCGTATGCGACGGCGAATCCGGAACTCCTGCCTGAGGCCGGAATCGGATGGGTCCGACACGGTTTCGGCGTGCCCTTCGCAGACGCCGTCGGCGGGGAGCTGACGGAGCAGTACCGCGAGCGCAAGCGCCAGGCCGAAGCGCTTGCGGCGCAGGGACTGAAACTCATGGGCGTAAGCCCCGGCCCTGGCATCGGACTGCGCGAGCCTGACTCTGAGGGCAACCTCCAACTCGCCTGGCACGCGCGCATGCCCGAGTGGTTCGGGCCCCTCGGGAGCGACCAGTTCCTCCGGAACTACCAGGCCGTGTGCGAGTGGCTGGCCCGCGACCTGCGCGGCATCGTCTCCGCCTGGCAGATCGCCAACGAGCTGGACATCGAACAGTTCGCCGGTCCGCTGACGGCCGAGCAGGCGTGTGATCTGATCGAGCACGGCGCGCGGGGCTTCAAGAAGACCGATCCGGCACTCGTCGTCGGCCACAATCCCGCCGGCAGCGAGAGGGCCTACTACTTCTTTGAGCGGCTCTTCCAGCGCGAAGACTCCCTCCTGGACTATTGCGGCGTGGACGGCTACTTCGGCACGTGGCAGGCCGGCGGCCCCGAGAACTGGGCCGAACGCGTGGCCGAGCTCTACGAGCTGACCGGCACGCCCGTGCTCGTGAACGAGTGGGGCTTCTCCTCCGCCGGCGGCTGCGCCACCAACGAGCAGAAACGGCCCGGCCTATCCGTCTGCGACATGAAGACCTGGTACCACTCGTGGGGCTCCGGCCACACTCCCGAAGGGCAGGCGGAGTTCGTCGCCGCCGCATTCGACGCCTTGCGTTCGCAGCGCTCGGCACTCCTGGGCGTCTTCTTCTACCGCTGGGAAGATCAGGAGAAGTGCTGGCAGTGCGGCGCCCCCGACTGCCCCGCCGAGACGGCGTGGGGCCTGGTGGACTTGGATGGCAAGCCCAAGCCGTCCTTCCACGCCTTCAAGGAAGGGGTCGAGCGCCTGCTGGCCTGAATCCCCTGGACCGCCCTTCACACGACGAAGGAGGACATGACCATGAGCCGACCGATCAGTGTCGTCGCGCCCGATTGGTGGGATTACACCACACTCGACAGGGAGATCCTTGACGACGCCGCCCGCCTCACGCCCGAGGACATGGCGGCGCTCGCCCGGCCGGGGTTTGAGGTCGTCTTCTACGACACGCTCGAGAGCTTCTACCTGGCCGAGGCCCTGGAGTACGTTGAGGCGTGGTCGCAGGCCACCAAGGACGCGCCCGCCGGCATATGCGGCCCCATCGGGCCGACCGAGCAGTTGCCGCTGGTGGCGCAGCTCGTGAACGCCTGGGCGCTGGACTTGCGCCACGCGCACTTCTGGGGCATGGACGAATGG
>CAYUDW010000106.1:1879-12329 GCA_964442595.1 uncultured candidatus Brocadiaceae bacterium | reverse complement strand
AGCGCCAGCACCCACGTGGTGAACCCGTTCGCGTGGACGTTCACGTCGTAGTCGCCGGCGTCGTGCCAGCCGCCCTTCGCGCACGGGATATGTTCGCCCGCCGCGTAGGGCGTGCCCTCGCACTCGTAGGAAACGAAGCCGTCGGGCCCGCGGAAATGCGCGGGCACGCGCGCGCCGTCGTCCATGTGGCACTTCGGGTGGCCCGTCACTCCGCTGCCCAGGTTCACGTCGGCGTGGCACATCTCGAACGGGATGAAGCAGTCGAGCGTCGGCTCCCAGAGCCTGTCTTCGAAGACGTTCCGGCGGATGGGGAACCAGTCGGTCGCGCCGCCGCTCCACACGACGCGGTATTCGCCCGGCTGGCGCACGTCCGAGAAGTCGAAGGTGGCGTAGCTGCCCTGGATATGCTCGACGGACTGCGTCTCCCCGAACCGACCTTCCTTGACGACGTCGCCGGCCCGGTTCTCCAGACGGACCCGGTCTTCGGGGCGGGGGTCGTACTTCGACCACTCGAGCACGGCGAACTTCTCTCCCGCCAGCGGATAGCCGATGCGGGACCAGCGCACGGCGCGCCGGGGAGGAGCGTCGGGCAAGTCCGGCAGCGTCAGGAAGAACTCCGTCATATCCCGCTCGCCCGTCGGCACGCCGATGCCCAGCACGTAGAACGGCGCGTTGAAACGCCGGTGGTCCCCGATGCTGATGCCGTTGGCGCACTCGATCACGAGGTCGAGTTCGGGTTGGCCAAGGTGGCACTCCAGCCTCCGGGTGCCTCCGGGGAACTCGTTATCCGGGGAGAAGGTCTCGGGGAAAACGTGCATCTGCCCGTCGGCCCGGTATCGGCCGCCGCCGTAGCGGCTGACGGGCAGTCGGATCTGGAAGCTCCCCCAGACGCCCTCGGGCCAGGCGCCGGTGCGCCGGATCTCGACGCGGATGCGGCCGTCCGCGACCGCGGCGGTCTGCTCGAAGGTGATGTCCTGCCCTCGCACGGTGCCGCGGTAGCAGTAACGTCCTTTCTCGCGGACCACCTCCTGCATGTTCAGGTCGTCCGGCTTGGTATAGCCGTTGATCCCGCAGAAGATTCCCATCCCGTGCACCAGCGCGCGCCCGTTGTAGAGCACGTGCAGCATCGCCTTGTCATCGCCGCACAGCAGGTAGGGCCCCTGCCGGATGATGCCGTTCTCCTCCCCGACAGGGCCGCCGGCGGCCACGCTGCAGCAAGCCGAGGCCGCCAGGCACGCCACCATGAGCCCAACCAGCCATCTCTCCCTTAACCCGCTCAATCCCATCATGGGTGACCTCGCCTCTCTGGCAGTGAATCTCGTCGGCACACCGGACCTATGACGGCCGATCGCAACCGCCGCGCCGGCCGCTCACTCCACCGTGTGTGACACCTCTTGCAGGGGAGCGGGCAGGCTGCCGCAGTCCAGCGCCGCCGCCAGCCTGCGCAGCGGGGGGATGTGGAAGAACCCCTGCGCCTGCACGGCTCCCAAGGTGACGGCGGCCTCGATCTCCCTCGGGGGAAAGAACATCTCCCCGTCAATCAGCATCGCCATCCGCCGGCCGGCGTGCAGGGCCGTCAGCCTGCCGAACGCCTCAGCGTCATCCTTCCCGAAGCGGAAGGTTATCACGACGCGCTTCTGCGAGCCGACCGTGTCCATCGTCACCTCTTCGAACTCAGCGACCCGGAGGATCGGCTCCCGCTCGACGACGTAACGCTCCTCGACCGTCTGCAGTTCGTTCAGCCGCGTGAGCATGTAGCGCCTCCGCCTATAGACCTTGACCTCGTAGGACGAGGGCAGGCCTTCCGGACCGCGAGCTTCGAGAATGTCCTCGTCCGGGTGCAGCAGGCGGAACTCGACAAGGCCCTGCATCGTCAGCCACGCAAGGGACGGCAGGGACTCGGACCGGCAGTTGACCTGAAGCTCTATGCCATCCGGCGGCAAGGCCTGCACGGCGCCGCGCCCCAACCCGAGGTGGCCCCGAAGCGCCTGAAGCCGCGCCGACAGGACCTCCGTGGCGTGCAGCAGATCGCCCTCCCCGACCCCGCCCTCCGCAGGCGCCAGGCGGAACAGAAACCGGTGCGTGTGCGTTTGGAGCCACGTCAGCGCGCCGAGCAGCAACACGAAGAAGCACAGGGCCAGCCCCATCAGCAGCAGAACCTTCCTCAGGTAGGCGCTGAGGCCTGACTTGCTGGCAGGCATGGGATATTGCCAAGGAAAGAAGGGGAACGCCCACGCGCGGCGCCGGCGACGGGGCGGCCGGCCGCCCGTCAACGCGCGGCTGCGTCCGGCCGCGCTGGCGCATCCGCCTGCTCGGGGCGCTTGCTGACCATCCCGATGTGCTCGGCCTGGATACGATCACCCAGGTAACTCTCGCGGGCTATGGGATCCTCCAGTATCTGCTCGGCCGTGCCCTGGGTGACGATCTTCCCTTCGCTGAGGATGTAGGCTCGATCGGTGATGCGCAGGGCTTCCAGGACGTTGTGGTCGGTGATCAACACGCCGATTCCCTTGTACTTCAGGCCGATGACCATGTCCTGCACTTCGCCCACGGCGATGGGGTCAATCCCGGTGAAGGGCTCGTCCAGCAGGATGATACTGGGGTCCGAGCAGAGGGCCCGGGCGATCTCGAGCCGTCGGCGTTCGCCGCCGCTCAGCGTGTAAGCCGCCTGGTCGCGCAGGTGCTTCAGTCCGAACTCGCCGAGCATCCGCTCCGCCTTCCTGCGGCGTTCGGCGCGGCGGAGCCCCTGCATCTCCATGATGGCCAGCAGGTTGTCCTCCGCCGTCATGTTCTGGAACAGGCTCGGCTCCTGCGCCAGGTAAGTCATTCCCAGGCGACAGCGTTTATACATGGGAAAGCGCGTGACATCGCGGCCGTTGAAACAAACCGAACCGGCCGCAGGTTGGACAAGCCCGATACACATGCGAAAAGCCGTCGTCTTGCCCGCACCGTTGGGGCCGAGCATGCCGACCGCCTCGCCGGCGTCCACGTCGAAGCTGACGTGATCCACAACGGCGCGCCGGTTATAGTGCTTGACGAGCCCCCGAGCCTGAAAAAGCCCAGCCATGGAAAACCGCACAATAAGGGGTAGCATTTGCCAGAGGCAGCATTGTACTCGGAACGCCGTCGGCCGATCAAGAATGCGCCGGTCCGCAGGGCCCGCGCAAGGTCCAATGGGTGCGGCCGGGGGCCTGTCCCGGGGGCGCCGGACACGCTGATCCCCAACCCCGCTGGCAGGCGGGCCTGTGGCCCTCCATCCCGGCCCCCAACGCCCTGCCAGTGAACGCCTTGCGAACCTTGCAAACGGGTGTTGCTTTCCCTATAATCGATCAAACCAGATCCTGAGAGAACGAGGGTAATCGTATGCCAGTGCGCAAATCCATAGGGCAGCTTCTGCTGGACAAGGGCCTGGTGGAGAAGGAGCAGGTACAGCGGGCCCTTGAGTATCAGCAGAAGTCGGGCGAAAAGCTGCGGCTGGGCGAGATTCTCGTCAAGTTCGGCTACGTGTCCGAAGAGGATGTTCTGAAGTGCCTGGGGGAGCAGTTCGATGTGCCGGTCGTCGACCTGGACAGGATTCGGCCGGAGATCGAGGCGGTGGACGCAGTGCCGCGAAGCACGGCGAAGATGCACGGCATCCTGCCCCTGAAGAAAGACGCCACCTCGCTGGTCGTTGCCATAAGTGACCTGGACCTGTGCGCGATAGACAATCTGAAGTTCATCCTCAATCTGGACATCAAGCCGGTCCTGGCGGCCGAAGAGGCAATAGCCGCAGCAGTCGAGCGGTACTACGGCGGCGAAGATGCCACGATGGACAACATGCTCCGCGCCTTCACCGAAGGCGAGCTGGCCGTCGAAGAAGCGGGCGCGGAGGGTCAGGACGACGATGCCGATGCGCCGATGGTCCGGCTGGTCAACCTGATCGTGAGCGACGCCGTGCAGGCACGCGCCAGCGACATCCACGTCGAGCCGATGACCAACCGTCTGCGGATCCGCTACCGCGTCGACGGTGTCTGCCAGGAGGTGGAATCGCCCCCCAAGCGGCTCCAGAATCCGCTCCTCGCCCGTATGAAACTGATGGCGGGCATGGATCTGGCCGAGAAGCGCAAGCCCCAGGACGGCCGTATCCCGATGGCCATTGCCGGGCGCCAGCTTGACCTGCGTGTCAGCGACATACCGACCACGGACGGCGAAAGCATCGTGATGCGTATCCTGGACAAGGAATCGGCGAGAGTGAGCCTTGTCGAACTGGGGTTCCATCCGTCCGAACTGGACCACTTCCGGCGCATCATCCGTCGTCCCAACGGCATCTTCCTCGTCACCGGACCGACGGGCAGCGGCAAGACCACCACTCTGTACGCCGCCCTGAATGAACTGAACCGGCCGGACACCAAGATCATCACCGCCGAGGACCCGATAGAGTACACGTTCCCCGGCATAAACCAGTCCCAGGTGCAGACGGAGGTCAACAGGACCTTCCCCGTCATCCTGCGTGCCATGCTGCGCCAGGCGCCGGAGATCATCCTGGTGGGGGAGATACGTGACGAGGAGACCGCCGAGATCGCCATTCGTGCGGCCCTGACGGGCCACCTGGTCTTCAGCACGCTGCACACGAATGACGCCCCCAGCGCCATTCCCCGTCTGATCGACATGGGTATCCCTCCCTACATGGTGGCCTCGTCCGTGCAGGCCATCATGGCCCAGCGGCTTGTCAGGACTGTCTGCAGCAACTGCAAACAGCCCTATGAGGTCCCGGAGCGGCTGCTGCACAGCGTGGGCCTGAGCCCCGAGGACGTTGAGGGCCTCACCCTCTACAGAGGCACAGGCTGCAACCGCTGCAACAACACCGGCTACCACGGCCGGATCGGGATCTTCGAACTGATGGAGATGAACCCCGACCTGCGCAACCTGACGTTTGCGAAAGCCCCGACCGGTGAGATCCGCGAGAAGGCCAGGTCCTACGGGATGCTCACGCTGATGGAAGACGGCCTGCGGAAGGTCATCCAGGGCATCACGACCGTCGAGGAGGTCTTGCGCGTGGCCGGCGGCGTCCAGGAAACGGAATAGAGCCGCGCCGCAAAGCGGGCCGGCCTTCAGCCTGATGGCCGAGCTGTTGGCCGCGACGCGTGTCGGTGTGTGAAGCTCGTCTCCCTTTTCCTACAGGAGAGGAAACCCGAGATGCTCCAGATCGACAAGCTGCTTGAGGCCACCATCAGGCGAAACGCGGAAGACCTGATCCTTACCGTCGACAGGCCCCCCATGTTGCGTCTGGACAACGAGATCAACCCCCTGCCTACCGAGACTCTGGGACCGGCAGACACCGTGGCCCTGATGAAGAGCATCACGCCGGAAAGGTTCCAGCAGGTGCTGCAGGAGGAAGGCTCGGCCGATTTCGGCTTCTCCTTCAGGGGCCTGGCCAGTTTCCGGGTGGCCGTATACCGTCAGCAGGGGAACGTTGCCGTCGTGCTCAGGCAGATCCCGTCCAAGATACGGACCTTCGATGAACTGGGGCTCGGCGCCGGCATCCAGGAACTGCTCTTTCGGCCCCGCGGCTTGCTCCTGGTCACCGGCCCTACGGGCAGCGGCAAGACCACCACGCTGGCCACGATGATCGATCACATCAACGCCAACCGCAAGGTGCACATCCTGACCATCGAAGACCCCATCGAGTATCGCCACAAGCACCAGAAGTCGATCGTCAGCCAGAGGGAAGTCGGCATCGACGTGACCAGCTTCGCGGATGCCCTGCGCGCGGCCCTGCGCGAGACGCCCGACGTCATCCTGGTCGGCGAGATGCGCGACCTGGAGAGCACGCGGCTGGCCATCTCGGCGTCGGAGACGGGCCACCTGGTCCTTTCCACAGTGCACACGCAGAGCGCGCAGAGCACGGTCGAGAGGATCATCGACGAGTTCCCCGCCGCGCAGCAGGCCCAGATCCGCATACAGCTTGCCAACAGCCTGCTGGCGATCCTGGCCCAGACGCTCATACCGCGCGTGGGCGGCGGGCTCGTGGCGGGATACGAGATACTGCTGGCCACGCCGGCCGTCCGCCATCTCATACGCGACAACAAGACGTTCCGCATCGACTCCGCCATCCAGACCAGCCGCGACCGAGGCATGCAATTGCTGGACGACGATCTGCTGCGGCTTTACGGACAGGGCGCCATCGAACGCACCGAGGTGCTGATGCGATGCCGCTACCCGGAGGAGGTCGCCAGGAGCCTGGTGGAAATGGAGGTCTAGCTCTCACGCCTTCCACTTGCCGCTGAGAACGCAAACCATGGCACAAGACACCGAACGAAGGAAAAAGCTGCTCGGCCGGATCCTGAAGGACATGGGCCTCGTCAACGAGAGTCAAATCCAGGAGGCGCTCGCCATCCAGAAGGAAAGGGGCGGCGCCATCGGCGAGATACTGGTCGAGCGAAACTACATTACCCGCGAAGACCTGACCCTGGCCCTGGCCAGCCAGGCCGGGATGGAAGTCGTCAACCTCGACGACCTCGACGTCCCCGAGGACGTCCTCAAACAGGTCTCGCCGTCGATCGCCCAGGTCTACCGGATCGTCCCCGTACGCTTCTCCAACGGCGTGCTGACCGTCGCCCTGGCCGACCCCACCCACCTGGAGGCGCTGGATGACCTGCGCTTCCTGCTGGACTGCGAGGTCGTCGGAGCCGTCAGCACCGAGGCAGCGGTCGAACGGGCCATCCAGGAGAACTACAGCACCCAGGAAAACATCTCGGACATCCTCGGCGAACTGCAGGAAGGCCTGGAGGACGTGCCGGACTACACGGCCCAGCAGAGCCAGTCCATCGAGCTCGAAAGCCTGGAGGAGATGGCCGAGAGCGCCCCGGTGCGCAAGCTGCTCAACCTTATCCTGCTCCAGGCCATCCAGGACCGGGCCAGCGACATCCATTTCGAGCCCTTCGAGGACGAGTTCAGAGTCCGCTACCGCGTCGACGGCGTGCTCTACGAGATGGTCCCTCCGCCCAAACACCTGCACGTGGCCATCACCAGCCGTATCAAAGTCATGACCCAAACCATGGACATCTCCGAACGGCGCAGGCCCCAGGACGGGCGAATCGAGCTCAACATAGCCGGCAATCCCGTCGACCTCCGTGTGTCCACCCTGCCGACCATGTTCGGGGAAAGCGTCGTTCTGCGTGTGCTGGACCGCCGCATGGTGGCCCTGGACATCGGCGAGCTGGGCCTGCGCAGGGATGACACCGAGAGAGTGGTCGAACTGATGTACCGCCCCCACGGAATCATCCTCTGCACGGGCCCCACCGGCTGCGGCAAGACGACCACCCTGTACGCTTGCCTGAAGGAAAGGAACGACATCGGCGTGAAGATCCTCACGGTCGAGGATCCCGTCGAGTACGACATCCAGGGCATCATGCAAATGCCCGTGCGGTCGGAGATCGGCGTTGACTTCGCCATCGCCATGCGTCACTTCCTGCGGCAAGACCCGGACATCATCCTCGTCGGCGAGATTCGCGACAAGGAAACCGGCGACATGGCCATCCAGGCCTCCCTGACCGGCCATGTGGTCTTCAGCACGCTTCACACCAACGACGCTCCCACCGCCATTACCCGTCTGATCGATCTGGGGCTCGAGCCTTACCTGATCAACGCGACGCTCGAGGGCATCGTAGCCCAGAGGCTCGTGCGCAGGATCTGCCCCAACTGCAAGGAAGAATACGAACCCACCCCGGACGCGCTCTTCTCCCTGGGGGTGCGGCCCGAAGACGTGAAGGGCAAGAAGTTCTACCGAGGCCGTGGCTGCGACCGCTGCACCAACATCGGCTACCTCGGCCGCATGGGCGTCTTCGAGATCCTCATTATGAACGACGAGCTGAGGGACATGATGCTGCACGGCGCGTCGACGCAGGAACTCCGGTCGGCGTGCCGCCGGTTCGGCACCCGCTCCCTCAGGGCAGGTGGCCTGCTGGCCATCTACGATGGAATGACGACCATCGAAGAGGTCTCTCGCGTGACCCTGGCCGATTAGCCGCCCTCCAGGCGGCCCTCCACCTCCCGGCCTCCGGTAAGCCGGCCGAGCCCGACCCAGATCTAGCACGGGCGCCTTGTTGCCCTCCCGCCCCCGTACGCCCGGTCGGCCGGCCACCGAAAAAAGCCTTGACAATGCACTGCCCGATGGGCATAATGGCGGTTGGATGGCGTGAGAAATAGGTAGGAGAGAGTCTTGGAAACCAAGTGTCGCTTATCTACAGCCCTTTCGGGCACCCTCTGACTCGCTCTCGCGCGGAGGTGGCAAACGATGCCGATATTTGAATACGAAGCCATGAACGCGGAAGGCAAGGCCGTCGTGGACACGATGGAAGCCCGCAACACCGACGAGGTGATCGCGAAGGTCCGCGAGATGAACCTGTTCCCCACACGGGTAACGGAGTCGAAAGCAGCCGAGGCCGCCCGCCCAGGCGCGCGCCGGCGGATGAGGAAGAAGGCGTTCGTGATCGGCGGCGTGCGGAGCAAGCAGTTGACGACGTTCACGCGGCAATTGGCCACGCTGACGGACGCCGGCATTCCGGTCGTTCAGGCGCTCAACATCCTGGAGCAGCAGATGCGGCCCTCCGCACTGAAGAACGTCATCGGCTCGGTGGCCGACGAAGTCGAAGGCGGCAGCTCCCTCTCGGAGGGCATGGCCAAGTTCCCCAAGGCGTTCGACGAGCTTTACTGCAACATGGTCAAGGCGGGGGAAACGAGCGGCATGCTGGACTCGGTGCTGACGAGGCTGGCGGAGTTCCGCGAGAAGGCCGCCCGCCTGAAGCGCCGCGTCATCGGTGCCCTGATCTACCCGGTGGCCGTCCTTTCCGTGGCCACGCTCATCATCGCCGGCCTGATCAAGTGGATCATCCCGACCTTCATCCAGATGTTCGAGGAACTGGACGTCGAGCTTCCCGGGATGACGCGGATGCTGCTGCACGTCACCAGCTTCTGCACGAAGTACTGGTACCTGTTGCCGGCCATTCCCATCACCCTCATCGTCCTTTACAAGGTAATCGTCAGCACGCGCATAGGCCGGCTGGCCGTGGACTGGCTGAAGTTCAAAGTGCCCCTGTTCGGCACCATCATCAACAAGTCGGCCGTGGCCCGCTTCACCAGAACGCTCGGCACTCTGATCGGCAGCGGCGTGCCCATCCTGGAGGCGTTGACTATCTCCCGGGACACCGCGGGCAACCGCGTCCTGGCCGACGCTATACAGAGCGTGCACGACGGCGTGCGCCAGGGCGATCCGATCGCCGCGCCATTGAGCCAGAGCAAAGCCTGTGACGACATCGTGGTCAACATGGTCGACGTCGGCGAGGAAACGGGCAACCTGGACTCGATGCTTCTGAAAGTGGCTGATACCTACGACGAGGAGGTCGACGTGGCCGTCGAGGGACTGACGCGCCTGATGGAGCCCATCACCGTCGTGCTGCTCGGCGGCGTGATCGGCTTCATCGTCATCGCGCTCTTCATGCCCTTGGTCGAGCTGATAAAGTCGCTTTCGTGACACAAGCCGGCCGCTTCGGCGGGCGGCCGAACCGTGTCCGGAGGCAGAAAGAGAACGCCGCGAAAGGAGAACCGTCATGCCGACGCCTCGGAACCAGTCCAAAGGGCAGGTGCAAGCGGGCTTCACGATGGTCGAACTGCTCGTCGTCATCAGCATCATCGCCATCCTGGCCGGCCTGCTCATGCCCGCCGTCATCGGCGCCATGCGAAGGGCGCACGAGACCAAGACGCTGAACCTGATCCATCAGTGCGAGACCGCCGCGCTGGCCTACTACAACGACCACGGCGACTACCCCCCCTCCACGTGGGCGGAGCTCGGCGTGGCCGTCCCGCTCGACGAGACGACGAATCCAGACACGTTCAATGAGGGGATCGAGGTCTTCACCTTCTGTCTGGCCAGCCGCAACGGCGGCCCCTACCTGGAGCCCAGCAACGAAATGCTGGGCAACACGGACGGGCCGGACACCGACGGCGACGGGCTCTCGAACGGCGGCGGGGACATTGACCCGGACCTGGATCTCCCACCCGATGGTTATGGCGACATCGTGCGCCCACACACCAACTACTACTTTGGCGGCGCCCAGATCTTCGAAATCGTCGACTTCTGGGGCAATCCCCTCGTCTACGTCCATGACAGGGACTACATGGCCCACGATGGCTGGCGGGACGATTTGGCCGTGCCTCTATGGGAGGACCCCAACAACCCGCCCGCCTCGCCGCCGGCACTTCCGCCCGAGTACGTAAAGTACGTCGACTCCGAGGGCGAGACCAAGCCTTGCTACGCCCGCAGCACCTTCGGCTTCGTCACCGAGAACTACCCCAATCTGGACAGTTTCCAGCTCTTTAGCTGGGGCCCAGATCTGGCGCCCGGCTGCGCGCAGTCGGCTGACCCGCTGCCGCCGCCCAAGCCCAATCCCAGCGAACCGGGCATGTGGCCCGG
>CAYUDW010000106.1:0-1779 GCA_964442595.1 uncultured candidatus Brocadiaceae bacterium | reverse complement strand
CTGACCCGCTGCCGCCGCCCAAGCCCAATCCCAGCGAACCGGGCATGTGGCCCGGTTGGGACAAGGGAAGCCGCAACCTGACCAACTGGCAGGAGTAAGCCATGCGTTCCCCGTCCGGACATGAGCGACGCCGGCACGCCTTCACGCTGGTCGAGATGCTGGTGGCGATGGCCATCATCGCCACAGTCGGGGTGATGGTTGTCGTCACCATGGTCTCGGCCGGACAGCATTCGGCTCGCGAGGGCGCCCGGGAGGACGTGATGGACGTGCTGCGCCAGGCGCGCATGTCCGCCATGGACAGCGGCCGCGGCTCCCTGGTCCGGATCAACGCGGCCGAGGGCGCCATCTACGGCCTGGCCAGCACGGTGCGGGCCGCCTGGCACTTCGAGACCTTCGATCCGGTCAGCGGTGTCACCCCGGGCGCGAAGAGCATGAACGGCACCTTGCAGAACTTCGTTGGCAGCCCTGTCGCCTCAGGCAAGGTGGGCCTGTCTTTCGACTTTGACGGCGTGGACGACTATGTGGACTGCGGGCAGTATCCGGTCTACGACCAGACCGAGGGCATTCGGCTGGAAGCGTGGGTCAACCCCAGCCCGCCGCCGCCGGGCGTGACGGCGATGGGCATCATCGGGAAGGGGAATGCCGCTGACGGCATGAGCTACGCCCTCGGGCTGGCCTGGTACGGCGCAGGCGTGGGCTACGGAGTCCACGCCGGCCTCATGATCGACCCGTTGGCAGTGCCTGGGCCAGGCGTCCATCTGGCCTCCTACAACCCGGCCACGGGCAGCGGCACGACGCTGCCGCCGAACGAATGGCACCATGTGGCCGTGGAGTTCGACGGCTCCGAGGGACGGCTCTTCGTCGACGGCCGCCTGGTGGACCTGGATAGCTACCGCTTTCCCGAGGCAGCGCCGCCGCTCCCCTACACGCCGAACCCCGTGCCCGATCCCAATCCTGGCCCGCCGCCGGGCACGGACGACGGTTTCTCCGCGCCGGCGCGCATCGTCCCGGTGCGTACCGCCCCCCTTACCATCGGCAGCGCCTACATCGATTGCCCCGGCATCACAGGCACCTTCCCCTTCGAAGGCCTCATCGACGAGCCGAAGGTGCTCTCGGTGGCGGGGGGCGAGCCCGTTCACCTGCCGGACAGCGTCCCGATAGTGGTTGGCGATCCTGTCGTCCACTTCGACTCGCTCGGCCGGCTGGACACGGCCTACCACGGCGGCAGCCCGATCTACATCGCCGTAGGCGACCCCTACCAGACGGCGAAGCTGGCCGCTGACATCAGCTCCGGAGCTACTACGCTGACTGTTTCGCCAACGAATCCTTTTCCACCTACCGGGGGGTTCGTCATCGTGGGCCCGGACGCGTTCGGGAACTACGAGGTGATGCAGTACGACTCGGTCCCGGCCGGCAGCCCGACGGAGTTGGACGGACTGAGCGGCGATTTCGGGCGGGTTATTGGCGCGTCCTGGGATCACTACGTCGCGGACGACGAGAGGGTTTTCTTCGCCCGTGTGATCGAGGTCGACCAGATGGGCGAGGTCCACCGCAAGACGCTTCCCGACTAAAGGACCCGGCACATGAAAGCGAGAGACAGCATGGACCCACACACCAGCGCGAGCAGGGCCCGGCCGGGCACTGACGGCCGGCGCGGGGCCGCCCTGATGATCGCCATCATCGTGCTGACGGCCCTCATGCTGCTGGCCATACCGTTCGCCGCTTTCATGCGCCGTCAGCACGCGGCCGGCACGCAGGCGCTGCACAGCGCCCGTGCGG
>CAYUDW010000105.1:10433-12345 GCA_964442595.1 uncultured candidatus Brocadiaceae bacterium | reverse complement strand
CGGGCTGGGGGAGACCCGGAGCGTTGACGAAGGGCGCAGATCGTCTTACACTCCTGGCGCTGCGTTGAGTATGCGCGAAGGCGGTTAGTCGCTCTTTGCCAGGTTCGGCCTCGCCCCGCAACGCCTCGAGTGCGTGGAGCCGGCGAGAACCGACCAGGAGGTAGTCCGATGTGTCGACGGTCACGCACGTGGGGAGTTACCGTATGCCTGGTGGCGGCGCTTGCCCTCTGTTCGGCCGGACAGGCCTCGGGGCAGCAGGCTGCAGACGCAGTGCTGCCGGAAGGCGTGGTGGCCGTCTGGGACGTCGCCAAGGCGTATCGCGAGACGACGCCGACGCGCGAGCGCATCTGCATCAACGGACTGTGGAAGTTCAAGCCGTCCGCCAGCGACGATGAGCCGGTCCCGCCGCCCGGCACGGGCTGGGGCTACTTCAAGGTGCCGGGCACCTGGCCCCTGGGGGCGGGACGGAGGGAAACGGGCCCCAGCCAGCGCATCTTCGCACCTGAGGGATGGTCCGAGTCCCTGGCCGACGTTGACGCAGCGTGGTATGCGCGGGAGATCGCGGTGCCGCAAGAGTGGCATGGGCGGCGCATCGCGGTGCAGGCGGCCTGGGTGAACTCCTATGCGCAGGTGTTTGTGGACGGCGTCAAGGCGGGGGACATCGTGTTCCCGGGGGGCGAGGCGGACGTCACCGCCCTCTGCAAGCCGGGGCATACGCAGCAGTTGGCCATCCATCTCTTCGGCCGGCCCCTGACTGCGGACAAGAGCTACTTCGTGACGCCGGAGGACGGAGGGGGAAGGCGCCGAGGGATCGGCCGGCGCGGCCTGTGCGGCGACGTGTTCCTCAGCAGTACCCCCCAGAGGGCCTGCATCGCAGGCGTGAGCGTCGAGACGTCGGTGCGCCGCTGGAGGCTGACCATCACTGCCACCCCAAGGGGCCTGGAAGAGGGAAAGTCCTACCTGCTTCGGGCGCGGGCGACGGACAGCGGCGAGGAAGTGCTCAGCGCCGAGAGCGATCCCTTCACGTCCGACAACCTGCGCAACGGCCGCTATGCCTTCTCAAAGGAGTGGAGGACGCCCAGGCTCTGGGACCTCGACAAGCCGCAGAATCAGTATGACGTGGCGGTGGAGCTGGTGGAAGGCGGCGAGCTGGTCGATGCGTATTACCCCGTGCGGTTCGGGTTCCGGGAGTTCTGGATCGAGGGGCATGACTTCTACCTGAACGGCAGCCCCGTGCACCTGATAGCCACGCCGCTGAACTCCGCGCAGAACGACACAGCCACGGCCAGCTACGAGGGAGCGTGCGAAACGTTCAGGCGCCTGAAGTGGATGGGTTACAACGCGGCCTACACGCACAACTACGGCTGCTCGCCGGGCTCGCACATCGCGTTCGATGGGATACTGCGGGCCGCGGACGACGAGGGGGTGCTGCTGAGCTTCTCCCTGCCGCACATGAGGGATTACGGGTGGGAGGGCGAGGAGCCCGAGAAGCACAACGGATACGAGCGGCACCTGGAATGGTACGTCCGTCGTGCGCAGAACCATCCCAGCGTGGTCATGTACAGCCAGAACCACAACTGGCTGAGCTACCAGGACGACGAGAATCCCGAACGCATGCCTCTCGTCATGGATTCGCTTCTCGGCGACGTCCAAGCCGAGCAGATCGGTCAGGTCTACGCGCGCGAGGCCATCCTCAGGCAGTTCGACAGGTCGCGGCCCCAGTACAACCACTCCGGGCCGAGCCGCGAGATGTATACGGTGAACTGCTACCTGAACTGGGCACCGATGCAGGAGCGGTCGGAATGGTTCCAGCCGTGGAGCGAGTACGGCGCGCGGCCGCTCTACCTGGTCGAGTACGGCGAGCCGCTTATCTTCTCGTATTCCACGAACCGTGGCCGTCGGGAGCGCGGTG
>CAYUDW010000105.1:0-10333 GCA_964442595.1 uncultured candidatus Brocadiaceae bacterium | reverse complement strand
GGCGAGCCGCTTATCTTCTCGTATTCCACGAACCGTGGCCGTCGGGAGCGCGGTGAGGCAGGCAGGCCGCAGCAGTACCAATACACCGAGTGGGGGGCGCAGCTCAGGGGACCTGCAGCCTTTGACTTGAGCGAATTCGAGAAGGCGAACGTGCGTCTGGAGGCGCTGCGGTTCCGCAACCAGCGGTCGCCCGGCGGACCGTTGTACGCCGCCGCGGGCGACAGGCGAGACGACATCCCGAACCTGCGCGGCGTGCAGGCGGAGTTCATCAAAGGCACCTGGCCCTACTTCCGCACGCTCGGCCTAAGCGGGTTCAACATCTGGCACGAGGGCAACCTGTGCCGCTTCCGTGAGGGCGCCCAGGCCGGCCGGCGCGAGCTTCCGATCGACTGGAGCAACCTCCAGCGCCCTGGCTACAGCCCCGATTTCTACTCTCCCCGGTCCCGCGACTCGTGGCCTTACTCGCTCGGCACGAAGATGGAGGACTGGGTGCCGAACGTGCGCGGCGCCGCGTTCCGCCGCTACAGTCAGCCCCTGCTGGTCTACATCGCCGGAGGGCCGGAGCGCTTCACGGGACGGGCCCACAACTACCTGCCCGGTCAGCTCGTCGAGAAGCAGATCATCGTCGTCAACGATTCCCGCGAGACAGTCGAGTGCGCCTGCGAATGGTCCGTGAACCTGCCCGAGCAGCAGGGCGGCACGAGCACGTTACGCGTGAAGCCGGGTGAATACGAGCGTGCGCTCGTTCACTTCCGCGTGCCGGCAGCGGCGCGCCCCGGGGCGCTTGAGCTCACGCTGACGGCAACCTTCAGCACGGGCGAAGTGCAAGAAGACGCGTTCACAATCGACGTGCTGGCGCCGCGCGAGCCGCCGCGCGTCAGGGGGAAGGTGGCCCTCTACGACCCCCGCGGCGAGAGCGCCAGGCTGCTCCGTCAGCTCGGGGTCGAGTTCGAGGCCGTGCAGGCAGACGCCGACCTGGGCGCCTACGACGTGCTGGTGATTGGCAAGGGGGCGCTCACCGTTGACGGCCCGGTTCCGGACCTGCTGCGGGTGCGGGACGGGCTACGTGCCGTTGTGTTCGAGCAGGAGGCACCGGTGCTGGAGAGGCGGCTGGGATTCCGGGTCCAGGAGAATGGCCTGCGTCGCGTCTTCGTACGGACGCCAGGGCATCCGATCCTGGAGGGCCTCTCGAACGCAAACCTGCATGACTGGCACGGCGAGGCGACCCTCGTGCCGGCCAACATGCCGTTGGGCAACCCCAACTCCTACCCCATGGTCCAGTGGTGCGGGTTCACGGTGCCGCGTCCCGGCCGGGCGGGCTGCTGGGGAAACACCTCGTCGGTCATGATCGAGCGGCCGGCGGCGGGGGATTTCCTGCCCCTGGTGGAAGGCGGCTTCGCCCTCCAATACAGTCCCCTGATGCTCTACCGCGAGGGCAAGGGCGCCGTGGTGTTCTGCCAGATGGACGTGACCGGCCGCAGCGCGGACGAACCGGCCGCAGCGCGGTTGGCCGCCAACATCCTCGAATACGCCGGTGCGTATTCGCCGCCCCGCCAACGCAGTGCGTTCTACGCCGGCGGTCCGGAGGGCATGGCGCACCTGAGAGAGGCGGGCGCGGAGATCGCGCCTTATGACAACCGGCCCCTGACGGAGGACAGTGTGCTGGTATTGGGTTCCGGCGCGGCGGCCGAGCTCGACGATCACGCAGGCGCGGTGGCGGCCTGGGTGAAAGGGGGCGGTCACGTACTGGCACTGGGCCTGGGGCAGGAAGACGTTCGCAACGCTCTGGACCTGCCGGCGCGTCTGGAGGAGGCGGAGTACATTTCCTGTTTCTTCCCGCCGCCGGCGTCGGACACGCTCCTGGCGGGCGCGGGATGCAGCGACTTGATGACCCGTGACCCGCGCACGGTGCCCCTCGTGACTGAGGGGGCGCTGGCACTCGGCAACGGTGTGCTCGCCCGGTCAGAGGGGGAGAACGTAGTCTTCCTTCAGATCGTGCCGTGGCAGTTCAACTACGAGGAGATCTACAACACGAAGCTCGCGTTCCGGCACACGAGCTTCGTCGTGAGCCGGCTGCTGGGCAACATGGGGGTGGCGCTGCGCACACCGCTGCTGGCGCGATTCGGCAGCCCGCTCGTGCTGCCGCTCCAGCCGCCCAGGGCAGTGTTGGGGCACGTGCGGATAACGTGCGGGGATGAGGCCCTCTTGCTCCCGACGGAGTGGAAGGGAATGCCTGTGCTTTCTGGCGAGGCCCCCGAGGGCTGGACCGGCCCCGGCTTCGACGACTCGGAATGGCGCGAGGTGCGGGTGGGGGCCAGCTGGGAGAACCAGTTCGAGGATCTACGCGGCTTCGACGGCGTATTCCTCTATCGCGTTAAGGTTAGCGTCGCGCCGGAGTTGGCCGACGGCGAAGCGACGCTTGTTCTGGGTGCTGTGGACGACGAGGACCGCACCTACGTGAACGGGAGCATGGTTGGTTCAATCACGCGCCAGACGAATCCCGCAGACTACTGGGAGGCGCCTCGCCGTTACGGTTTGCCAGCCGGCACTCTCAAGGCGGGAGAGAACGTCATCGCCGTCGAGGCGACGGACGTGCGCCAGGCAGGCGGAATCATGGGCTTCGCCAGCATAGAGGACGTTCCGCCGGTGCAGGCCGGTCCCGACAGCATGCGGTGGCTGACTGGGCTCTATCTGGACGAGCCGGTTGCGGAAGATGATCCCTACCGGTTCTACCGCTGGTAGTCCTCAGCCCCGACGGGGCACTGCTGGCGTCCGCGGGCGCCTGGGGCTCGTCGGAACACGACACAAGGGTCAGGCTCTGGAGCGTGGCCTCGGGAGTCGAGCAGCGGCGCGTCGAGGGGCACGATAGCCCGGTCCTGCCCGTTGCTATCACGCAGCCAGGCTGCTCCGAGACGAGCCATGTCCCAAGCCAACATGCCGGCTGCGCAGCCGGCTCGGGAGAGGCAGTGTCCTCCGCTGTTCTCCCGGCACACTCCGGCACGGCAGGCATCGCCCTTGTCGCTGTGTGGTCTGCGGCGGTTTCAGTACCAGTAGCTGTACCACGCCTGCTCAACGGCAACGCCCCGATCACACTTGAGCAGCACGTAGATCATCCCCAGGTCCAGTTCGAACACGTCCACGGGCGGGTCAAAGGTCACCGATCCCCCGCTGGCAAGGCTCCTGTGCTCCCATTCAGTCACCAGGCGGCCTCGGTAGCCGAAGTACTTGGCTGTGACCTTCAGGTCCCGTATTGGCTCATCCCGGCCATTCGTCACAGTCACAGAAGGGTCTCCCCATGGTTCGGCCCTGATCTGCACGCCCCGGCACCGTCGGCCGATGTACAGCATTGGATTGAACCGGATGTCCGACGGGTCCGCGTGGAATAGCCAGCAATCCAGTGCTGTGGACAAGGCCAGCAGCATCGCCGCGAGGTAGAAGAGCGCGACTGCCGAGAGCCCCGCGCATCCCAGCATCCGGGATACCACAGGCTTTCCGCACTTTGCGCAGTCGTCACCTTTGCCCGCGCTCATGCGATGGGTTCTACTGGTCTCTGAAGGCGGAAGTCAACATGCTACGTGGTCGTTGGAAAGGCGGCGGCCACCGACGTCTGGGCTCACTGCCCGTCCGAGCTACATTGACCTGCCACGGTCAACGGAGTCGGAGGAAGCCCAACCATCATCGCCAACAGGGCAGTTCGTCCCCATCCGTTCTGCCGATGTCTCAGGCGGTCGGTTTCAGGCGTCCCGAGCAGCCATCCCGTTGAAGCCTTGAAGCCGGGCAGTCTGCCTCTTCGTCCCGCAGACGAACCGGCCGGCCCTCAACGCCAGTTCTCGGCCTGCCGCGCCCGATGCCGTTGAGGCATGTCCAATGCGCAATCGTATCCGCCTGCTGCTCGGGGAGCCCGCGCAGAATCATCCTGTCCTTCCTGCTGACCGCCATGCTATTCTCCGAAGTGACGGGCCGAGAGCGCCCCGGTTTCGCCAGCCTGCCAGCGGCTGCCGTTTGAGCCTTCATCTCCGCTGTTGGTGGCCCCAGTTCAGCCGGATGCGTCCCGATTGTGACGGCCGGGGCGCGCCTCACCCGAAGGGGCAGAGGCGAGACTGCGCAGGCAACTGGCGGAATCGGGCGCGAGAAGCCGTCGATCGTCATCGAGCCGCTGAATCCAGGTGGGCGCTCTGCCGGACAGTGCGAGGAGGGCAGCAAGCTGTAGCTGCTCAGGATCTCGTCGGGCAGGCGCCCCCTTCAGCGGACGGCGGGGAGTGAAGAATCCTTCGGCGAGTTGACGCGAGCCCAGCAGGGGCGTACATTCCGGTCGTCGGGGCGGCACCCGCCGGCAACGCAGCGGCTTGGCCCGGCGGCGCGCCCGGCGCCAAAGGCTCATACCGAAGCGCAACGTTCACAGAGGAGGCAAGACGAGCCCATGGACGGATCGCATTTGTTGGAGCGCTATCGAGCCGTTCGGCTGCCCGATGTCTCAGATGCGTTGGACTGTCTGGGCTTCGCCGACCGGTACATAATGTCGCCGCGGATGCGCCCCATGTGGGAAGGCATCAAGTTCGCGGGTTCCGCACACACCGTCAAGCTGCTTCCGTCGAAGCGCGTCCTCTCGGCGATGTCCTACGAGGACTACAAGGCCAGGAGTGACGAAATGACCGACGGGTGTTACCGCTTCGTCGAGTCTGCCGGGCAAGACGAGGTGTTGGTCATCGATGCCGAGGGGATCAGCGCCGGCCTGTTGGGCTCCGACGTGGTGATGTCGCTGATGCAGAAGGGGGTGGTGGGCATGGTGATCGACGGCGCCTGCCGTGACGCCCGCGAGGTGCGGCTGGAGCGTGCCCCCGTGTTTGCCACGGTCCGCACGTGCGCGCACGTGATGGGGCGGCTGGCATTCGGCTCCCAAAACGAGCCGATCCACTGCGCAGGCGTGTCCGTCTCGCCGGGCGACATCGTGCTGGGCGACGAGGATGGCGTACTGGTAGTTCCGGCGGAACTGGCCGAGAAAGCGATTGATATCGCCGAGGACATCCTCCGGATGGACAAACGGTCCCGCCGCCGCAAGTATGAGGCGCTCGGCCTTGAGCCGGACGATAGCCTGGCCTGACAGACGCGACTGCGTCGCGCGGGTCGGCCGCGCCGATGGGACCGACTGCTCGTATGCGGTTAAGGATAGAAGCCCCTGGCGCAACGCATCTGCAGCTCTCAGGCCGGACAGGCATGGCCGGTGACGCAAGCCAGCTAACTCCGAAAGGAAGGAAGCCATGAAGCCCAAAGGATGGGGGCAGCAGGGCGGGGCAAGACCGACGGTGTTCCTGCGCGCGGTTGCCGTGTTGGCGGCCATGCTCCTGGTCACAGCGCCGTCAGAATGCCGGTCGGCGCAGGAGGCCGAGATGGAGGAATTCGTCAAGAACGGTGACTTCTCCCAGGTGGAGGAGGGGAAGCCCGCTGGTTGGGTGACGATCGGAGACCCGGAGTACGTGACCCAGGAACTCGTCACAGCGGACGAAGGGGGTGACCCCTGCGCGAAGCTCGTCTGCACCCGGTGCGAGGGTGGCCAAAGGAGGCAGTACGCCGTGCTCGCACAGGTGGGACAGCTTCGCCTGGAGGAAGGCCGGCTCTATGAGCTGGCATGTCGCATGCGCGCCGAAGCGATGGATGAGTTGACCGTCCGCGTTTCCATCGGCGACGCAGAGCGACGCCGGTCCTCCGGGTTGCGGGTCGATTTGCCCGTCACCGGGTCGTGGTCGGAGTACAGGCTGCCGTTTGCGGCCGCTCGGGCGATCGGAGAGACGGGGCGGCTCCAATTCGCGATTGCCGAGCCCGCTACACTCTATCTTGATGACGTGCGGCTTGTGGCCATCGACCCGGATCAGATCGTCTTCACGCACGTGGTGCCGCCCGGGTCGGGGAAGAACCTGCTGCCGAATGGGTCGTTCGAACTGGGCAAGATCGGCTGGTCGGCCGTCGGCAGGGATATTGCGTGGGGCAACCTGGACCGACTGCACGGTCGGGTCGAGCGATCAGGCGGCGCGGATGGGCGGCGTTTCCTCCGCATTCCCCTGGGCGCCCGCGAAGGACCCACCTTCTACTGGGACTACTACGAGCCCGTCGTTCGCACGCTGCGCATGATGCTGGCGGCGAATCTGGGCTGGATTCGGGTCGACCCCGGCCAGCCGTATACCCTCTCCTGCGACATGCGTGCGAGCGTCCCAGGAGTGACGGCCGTGCTCGGCGTGCGTGCGCAGGACCCGCGGGGGGCCGGAACGCCACGAGCCCAGGATCTGCGACATGAAGTGCGGTTGACCTCCGAGTGGCAGCGCTATTCGTTTACCTTCCGCCCCCAGCGCCGCTACGTGTTCGTCACCGTCGGGCCCGATCTGGACGAGGAAACGGCCGTCATGGTTGACCTCGACGCCATCCAGCTCGAGGCAGGCACGCAGGCCACGGCCTTTGCGCCCCACGGCTTGGTCGAAGTCGGCATCGAACCTTCGGAGCCGGGCGGCATCTTCACCAAGGGTAAGCCTGCCACACTGAAGCTCAGGGCATACAACTCGGGAATCGAGACCGCCTCGGTTCACGCGAGCTTTGAGGTCACCGATTTCTTCGACTCACGTGCGGAACTGCCGGGCGCTTCATTGGAGGTGCCTCCCGGAAGCCTCGCCGAGCACGACATTGTGCTCCCCAGAGATTGGCAGGGCTATTACCGCGTTCAAGCTGTGTACGATGGCGAGGACATGGTCAGCGCACAGAGCCTGCGGATAGCCATCGTGCCGCCGCAGACGGAAGCAGACAGCATCCTCGGCATCAACCATGCTTTCCCCGATCCGCTCTTGATCCAAGTGTCTAAGAAGGCTGGCGTGACGTGGTATCGAGACTGGTCCTTGAAATGGCACGACCTCGAACCGGCACCCGGCGAGTACCGGTGGGAGATAGGGGACGCGCAGGTCGACCGCGTGGTGGAAGAGGGTGTACACCTGATGGCGCTGATGCCCCCGTACCCCTCCGCTCCGTGGAACACGACGGGCACGCCCGAGGTAGCCTCGGAGAGAATGCCGAGGGAGCTGGCATGGGCCCCGGATGACCCGCAGAGGCTGGGCGATTTCATTGAGAAAGCCGTCAGCCACTATAGGGACCGCGTCCAGGTGTGGGAGTTCCTGAATGAGCCCATCTACACGCACTACGCGCTTCCGGCCCGCGGCGGAGACTATACCCCAGCCGACTACGTGGCGCTGCTGAAGGTCGCCTACGCGGCCATGCACCGCGCTGATCCCGACTGCACCGTCATCGCTGGCATCGGCAGTTCCCCCCGCCGGCTAACCCGGGAGGTGATTGAGGCCGGGTGTCTGGAACACTGCGACGCGTTTGTGCTGCATCTGTATCCCGGCCGAATGCCGCCCGAGGGTTTCATTGAGGAAACGGATACGCTGCTGCGGAACATGGAGCAGCATGGTCGCCTCACCCCCATCTGGGTGACTGAGTTCGCCTACTACGGCGACGACGATCCCCCCAGCCGTCCGTACGTCCCCGGAGAGTCCTGGGCCGAGGCCCGACTCCTGGCAGACGAGCGGCAGTGCGTCGACTACACGATCCGGCTCTTCGCGCTCATGATGGCGCGGGGCACGGAGAAGTTCTTCTTCCACGCAGGCGTCGGGGGGGAAGTGAATCAGCCTTACTATGACTGCTCCTATCTCAAGTATGGTGGCACGCCGGCCAAGCTGTTTCCCGCTTTGGCTGTCTATGCGGACCTGCTACAGGGGGATTGGCGATTCGCCCGCGAGAAACGCTTGGGCGAGGACGGCTTCTGCGTCGCGTTCGAGACGGACAGGCAGTCCGTCGTCGTGCTGTGGCAGGCGCGCGGGCAGGCTGCGGCAACCGTGCCCGCTGACGTTGCCTGCCTCGACATCGTGGGCCGCACGTTGACGGAGCGCCCTCTGACGCTTTCCTCGACGCCCGTCTACCTCGTCGGGCCTCCAGGTGAGGCCGGCAGGCTGGTTGACGCCGTCCGGTTGGCCAGTCAGTAGGTCGCTGGAGGTGGTGCCCGATCTGTCGCTAAGCGACGAAGTCCAGGCTGATGCGGGACAGGCTACGCAGGGCTGCACGACCCTCAAGACGTGACACCTGCCTTGGCCGCACTGTCGGGGCGCGTACGTGGGCACAGGCGCCCAATGCAACCCGAGTGCGAGCGGGCGACCGGCCCGCCCTGCGGCGCGTGAGATTCGAACCTTGCCCGCAGGCCGTTTGGCAGGCGGCGACGTCCAGCTTGGGAGACTGACATCCTGGCACTGGCATACACCCCTTCCGGATCCAAGTAGTACCTCCGATTGGGCTCGGTGACCTGCGGCTTGCTTAGCCAAATGTCATGCGAGATCGTCTGAGGTCGTGGGGGCTTCGTGGCACTGCCGGGTCTGGCAGAAGTGCCGACCGACTGACCCAAGACTGACCCACTTGCGGGTAGAGAGAGGCGACGCAGATGTCGTCAGGCCTTCAGGGAGAGCAAGACAGGTGGTACGCCCGCCGCGACTCGAACGCGGGACCTGCGGTTTAGGAAACCGCCGCTCTATCCTACTGAGCTACGGGCGCACCGTTCGTAACCACCTACATCAAAACGACTTAGGAATGTAGCCGCTCTCGTCGCGACCTCTGAGATCCACGCTTGTTACTATTTCGCTACTACGGTATAATGGGATCAGGCGTGCAGCAGCAGCGGCCCCCTTGCCCCGGTAACGGAGTATCATCTCAGATGGCCTTCATCAGTAAGCGCGGCGAGTACTGGCACATCTACTGGCAACAGAACGGGAAGAAACACGGCCGTTCGCTCCGGACAAAGAGCAAGACGTTGGCCCAGCAGTACCTCACGGAGTTCGAGTACAAGCTCACGACGAATCAGCTCGGCCAACCAGCTGATGTCTCCCTCGACCGCCTTCAGGATGAGTACCTATCATACTGCAAGGCAACCCGGAGGGAAAGCACCTGCCGACGCCACACACTGCCGCGGGTGACCCGGTTCATCTCCTTCCTTCAGGGTAAGGGGGTCGAGAAAGCATCGGAGGTCACGGAAGCCCACGTTCAGGAGTATCAACAGCATCTGCTGGAGGATCTGAAGCCCGTCACTGTGCGGCACTGCATGTACGCGGCCTCCGGGCTCATGTCGTTCGCCGTTGAGAGAGGATACCTGAACCGCAACGCCGTCAAGAACGTGGCAAAGGTCAAGGCCGCCAAGAACCCTCCCCGCTACCTCTCCTTCGACGAGTGGGAGAAGGTGCGCCGCATAGCAGAGGACACCTACCTCTGGCCTCTCGTGGCCACTGCATACTACACAGGCTTCCGGAACAGCGAACTCCGATTCCTCACCTGGCCGGAGGTCGACTTCGATCGGGACGTGATCACCCTCGTCAACAAGGAGGGATTCACGCTCAAGAGCCGGGAATCCCGCACTGTGCCGTTGAACCGCGAGCTGAAGGAGATACTGCAGCCCCTGGCCCAGCAGAGCGGTTACTGTTTCCTGAACACGAACGGCAAACAGTTCGACGACAAGGAGCTTTCGCGGGAGTTCCGCAAGCTGGTCGTAGAGCCGAGCGGGCTACCTGATTTCAGCCTCCACACGCTCCGCCACACCTTTGCCAGCCACCTTGTGATGAGGGGGGTGAGCATCTACAAGGTCTCCCAGTGGCTCGGGCACAAGAGCGTAAGCACCACCATGATCTACGCCCACCTGGCCCCCCAGGACGATGAGATCAACGTCCTCTGACAATGCTGCCCCCGCCGGGCCCGAACGGGTCGTGCATAGTCAATGGGGACAGCCAGTGCGGCCGTATCGGACCGAGACACTTCCGTTTCTCCATGGGTCACGACCTGCCCCCCAGGACGACGAGATCAATGTGCTGTGACCGCGGCAGTATCGCGGCGACAACCGCACTCGGAGGGCTCTGATTGCCGGCAGGGGCGTGATTGACAGGCAGTTCTTCGGCCAGCTCGATGGCAGTAGATGCCCGGTGTTCAGCAGACGGCGCACTGCCCCTACCCAAAAGGACCCAGACGCCTCCCAGGACGATGAGAAGCCCCGACACCCCCACCGCCATCCCCGCGACTTCCCGCTGGAGCGCATCTGGCAACTCCTTCGTGATCCGTTGCTTCTGTGCTGCACCTCAGTGACTCGGCAGTCCTTTGCCCCCAACCTGTGGCGGCTACATACCCTACAGTGGCATCTCCCCGGATGCCATCACGTAGCGTCCTCGTTCTTCGACCTGCCAGGTGTACCATCTCCGGCTCTTTCCGATACGCTCCTGTCCGGCCATGCACGCGAAGACGCGGATGGGATGGGGGACCTGGACAGGGA
>CAYUDW010000104.1:1278-12552 GCA_964442595.1 uncultured candidatus Brocadiaceae bacterium | reverse complement strand
GAACATCTCCCAGTAGCGGCCGGGCGGCTTGAACGGATGGTGCGGGTCGTTTATGCCGCACCAGGCGAAGAAGGGCTCCTCGATCTGCTGGATCATCTCGATCGTCCGGTCGACGACCCACGTGGTGGGGTAGAGCTCCTCGGGGATGGCGGTCTTGTAGGTCGCTATCTTGTCAGCGGTCAGCAGCCAGGGATCGGGCGCTTCGAGGGCGTGCTGCGGGCCGCGCAGGGCGTAGACGTCGGGGTGCTTCTCCTGGAGCCAGTGCGAGTGGAGCCCGGGGGCCACGTCGCCGTGCCCACAGGCCAGCGCGATGGTGTCAAAGCCCAGGTAGGGGCGCGTCAGGTCCGCGTCGGAGGCGGCGAGCCGCCGGTTCTCGGGCCAGTACTGGTCGGTCACGCCGCCGGCGGGGTGGTAGTGGATCTTGCCGCGCGCGCCCGTGTGGTAGCCCGCCTCCTTGAGCAGCATGGGCAGAATCGGCAGGCCCTCGTGCGCGATGCAGCCGTTGGTGCGGACGCCCGTCGAACTGGGGCAGCGGCCGGTGAGGATGGTGGCGCGCGACGGCATGCAGAGCGGATTGTTGCAGTAGCCGCGCTCGAACGTCACGCCCTCCGCCGCCATGCGGTCCAGGTTGGGCGTGGCGCCGAGCGTGGAGCCGTGGGCGCCGAGCGTGTCGGCGCGCTGCTGATCGGTGATGATGAACAGGAAGTTCGGTTGCTTGCTTCGGTCGGGCATGTTGCGTCTCCTCGGGAGGGGCGACAGCCCCGCGAATCCCATGCGGCATTGTAACCGGCGGGACGCCGGCCCCTCAGGTCCCGCGCAGCTCAGGCACGATGGCCCCGTGCGCCCGGAGCAGGTCGTGCACGTCTCCGATGGGCAGGTCCTCCACGTCGACGCCGCGCTGCGCCGCCAGGGCAGCCATGGCGCCGGCCGCCTGGCCGGTGGCCATGCAGGTCGCCTCGACGCGGTAGGCCGAGTGCGCCAGCCGGTCGCCACTGATGCAGCGCCCCGCCGCCACGATGTTGCGACTGCCCTCCGGCAGCATGGCCCCGCGCGGGATGGTGGGCACGACGCCCTCGTCAAGCCGGCGCCCTTCGCCGCCTACCTCCTTGTGCAGGTCGATGGGATAGAAGCTGTAGCAGACGGCGTCGTCCCAGACGCGGCCGCCGACGTAGTCCTCGACGGTGATCGTCTTCTTGCCCTTGATGGTGACGCTCTCGCGGATGCCGCACTCGGGGGAGACCTCCTCAATGCACAGGCCTTCGAGCCCCGGCTGGGCGCGGAAGAGACGGTAGATGCGCAGCAGCAGGCGCCGCGCCTCCAGTTCCGCCTGGGTGCGGTCCTCGCTGGTGGCCGCGCGGATGCGGATGACGTGGTTGCAGTTGCCGCCGTGACTGCGCAGGAAGCCGGGCGCGGCTTCCAAGCCGTGCCACAGGTCGCTCTCGCGCACGAGGCCCTGGCGCACGGCCTCCTTGAACGCGTCCGATATCCGCTCCAGATTCAGGGCGCTTAGGTCGTAGCCGCCCACGCGGACGAAGAGGGTGCCGGGCTGGCATTCGTCCGGCTGGACGACCTGGAAGCCAGCCAGCGAGACCGCGTTCGCGTCGCCCGTGCAGTCCACCAGCACGCGGCAGCGGGCGGGCTTCAGGCCGCTCTTGGTGCAGAGCGTCACGTCCCAGCCCTCGCCGTCCCACGCGGCGCCGGCGATCATGGAGTGCAGCAGCAGCTCCACGCCGGCATCCAGCGCGGCCTGGTCGGCCAGCGCGGCGAAGACGGCTTTGTCGGTGCGGACGTGATGGCGCCAGTGCGGCAGCTCCGTGTTGCTGAAATCCGGCAGTTCGCCGTCCGTCTCGGCGAGCGTGGCGGTCACCAGCTCCCACCCGATGCCGGCGATGACCTGCCGGCCCCACGCGTAGAAGAGCCCGGGGTTGTTGACCCCGGCCACGGTCATCGTGCCGCCGAGCATCCCGTTCTTCTCGACCAGCAGCGTGCGGGCTCCGGCCCGGCCGCTCTGGATGGCGGCGACCGTGCCGGCCGTTCCGCCGCCGACCACCAGGACGTCGCAATCGTCCATCTCGCACTCCCCCGCTCGCATGGCGCCTGGCAGAACGGGCGGCCGAACATCCATCGCTGCCTGCCGTGTTGCCGCTGTGCAATGACCGCGCCATTATACGCGCACCCGGACCGCGTCGCAGGTGACGGCCGCCCTGCGCTTGACAGCGCCGCCGCCGCCGGTATGCTGCAAGACTGTCCATTCGGGCCGTGCAGGATGCCGCAACACGGGAGGGCGCCGCCGATGTGTCGCCTCTTGGGGATGATCAGTGGTAGCGAGCGCGAGCTAGGCTACTGGCTGGTCGACGCCCGCAACGCGCTGCGCGACCAGGCGCCCAAGCATCCGCACGGCTGGGGCGTCGCTTCATTCGAGGCCGGCGCCTGGACGCTCGCCCGCGCGCCCAAGGCCGCGCACGAGGACGAGCAGTTCGTCCGCCGTGCACGCGCGGCCCGGGGGACGGCATTCGTCGCGCACATCAGGAATGCATCCCGCGGTGCGCACACGCTGGTGAACACGCACCCCTTCCTGCGCCGCGGGTGGGCCTTCGCCCACAACGGCACGATCTTGAACGCCACAGAGCTACTCGCGGGGGTCGCGCCCGAGTTACAGCCGACGGGCGAGACGGACAGCGAGGTGCTCTTCTGCCTGATCCTGACGACGTTGCGCGAGGCCTGCGCCGACTACCGGCGCATAGCGCCGCCCACCGTCTGCCGGTGCCTGGCGGACGTCGCCCCGCAGGTGCAGGGCAAGCAGGGCACGAGCTTCCTCCTCTCGGACGGCTTGCAGCTCTACTTCTACCGAAGCGGCAACTCACTGAAGTGGCTGCAACCGGAGAGCGCCGCCCCGCCGATGCTGCTGGTGGCATCCGAAGCCATCGGGGACGAGGAATGGGTCGACCTGCCGGATGGCGAGGGCGGTGTGGTCGATCGCTCGTTGGAGGTTCGCAGTTGGGCTGACGCCTAGACACGGAAAGGTTGAACGACCATGAAGACATTGGCGACTGACATCCGCATCCTGGACCTGGAGGTGGGTTTTGCCTACAAGTCGTACCGCGCCACGCTCAAGTTCGGCGGCTCCGTGAAGGGACCGGGCGCCCGCTCGACGGCGGACCTGTACGTGACTGCGCTGGTCGAGACGCGCGATGGCCGCCGCGCCGTCGGACGTGGGTCCATGGTGCTGGGCTCATCCTGGAGCTGGCCTTCGCAGGTCGTGCCCTCCTTCATGGTCACGGACTTCATGCGCAACCTGGCGATCCGCTACGGCGGGGAGCTGCGCAAGCGCGAGGACTACGGCCATCCGATGGAGCACGCGCTGGAGACCGAGCCCCTGCTGCTGGAGCTGGCGGACGAGATGATCGAGCAGTACGCGCCCGGCGAGCCCATGCCCCGCATGTGCGCGCTGGTCGTCGGCGCGCCCTTCGACGCCGCCCTGCACGACGCCTTCGGGAACGCGTTGGGCCTGGATGCCTACGCCACGTTGGGGCCCGAGCACCTGAGCTGGGACCTGAGCCGCTACCTCGGGCCGCAGTTCAAGAGAAAGTACCCGGCGGATTACGTCAAGCCGCGCTACGACGGGACGCTGCCCGTCTTCCACCTGGTGGGCGGCTACGACCCCCTCACTCCGGCCGACGTGGGGCCCGAAGACCCCCGTGACGAATACCCGGCCGACCTGGCCGCCTGGGTGAAGCGCGACGGCGTCTTCTGCCACAAGGTGAAGATGCGCGGCAACGACCTGGACTGGGACGTGGACCGCACCGTCGCCGTCTACCGCGTCGTGCGCGACGCCCTGGCCGAAGCGGGGAAGGACGAGGTATACCTGACCTCCGACGCCAACGAGATGTGCGAAGACGTGGAGTACGTCATCGACTACCTCAGTAGAGTCAAGGAGCGCTCGCCCGAGGCCTACGACGCAATCCTCTACATCGAGCAGCCGACGACGCGGTGGCTCTTCGAGCGTCCACTGGAGGTGACGCGCGCGGCGGAACTGAAGCCCGTCCTGGCGGACGAGGCCCTCAGCGGACTCGAAGCCATGGACGAAGCGCTGCGCCAGGGCTACACCGGCGTGGCCTTGAAGACGTGCAAGGGGCAGTCCAATTCGCTGCTGATGCTGGCGAAGGCCACCGAGGCCGGCGTGCCCTACAGCGTGCAGGACCTGACGCTGACCGATCTGGGCCTGATCCAGTCCGTCGGGCTGGCGGCGCGCATTCGGCCGATCATGGGCGTGGAGGCGAACGCGCGGCAGTTCTGCCCGGCTGCCTCGCGGCGCGGCGAGCAGGTGCACCCCGGCATATTCCGCGCGCACGATGGCCGGCTGGACACCTCCAGCCTGCGCGGGTCGGGCTTCGGTTACCGGTTCGAGGAGTTCGACCCGCTGGTGATCTGAGGGACGACACAGGGCGTTTCAACCGGGCCTAACGGCCCGGGGTCGACTCGTGCCTACCAAATGAAGAAACGGTAGGGATCGTCCAGTTCGACGGGCACGTCCAGGTAAAGGCCGTCGAGCCAGCGCGTCTCCTCCTCGCCCTGCACGGGGGTCGCGAGATTCGCCAAGAGGGGCGTCCGGCTGACGGCACCTATGTTGGCCAGCACGCGCGAGACGAGGAAGGCCGCGCGCCGGAACGGCATCTTCAGGTTGAGCCGGTTCTCATACTCGAATTGCCAGGGCACGAGCTGGTAGAAGACCAGGCGGCCGTCGTTCGCCAGGGCGAGTACGCCGTCTCCGACCGGCGTCGCGCCTCCGGTCACGAGGCCGATCTCGCGCGGATCGCGGTTGTGCACGTCGGCCGGCCCCACTCCCACCACGGGCGAGCCCCTGCCTGCGGCCTCGAAGTACGCGTTGATGTGCTCGGCCTGCGTCATCTTCACGTTGACCGGCAGCAGGGCGTTGGCCTCGGCCTCGTTCAGGCCGATGGCCAGCGCATGCCCGCCGTCAATCAGCCACGCGGCGACGTTGGCCTTGTGGGGGGCCAGTTGGGCCGCTGCGCCGGGTCCGATGACCAGTATCTGGCGGAGCGTCGGCCTGCCGCCTTCGTATGGCGCGGGGTCGAGGCCGGCCTTCTCCAGGTGCGCTTTGCCCGCCGGTTCACCGGCGTAAAGCACCTTGCGATGTGGCCCCGGCTCGCAGGAGCGCATGTAGCTGAGCAGGTTGCTGACCAGCCGCTGCGCAGCGGGGTCTTCCTCGGTGCGGCCCGTGACGTCCATCTGGCAGAAGAGCACGATGCCCTCGCCCTCGCGCCACTCCATCAGCGGGCTGTACTGGAGGCCGAAGGCGCCGTCCACGATGGGCAGGAAGTCGCCGCACGCGGGCTTCTCGATCAGCGCCGTCGCCACGTTGCCGCGCCAGCTCGAGCGCCAGGGCCGCGTGACCGTCAGACCGCACCACTTCTGCAGGGGGTATTCCCAGCGGATGAACTCGTAGTCCAGGCCGAGCGGCACCGTCGTGGCCTCGCCGCGCCAATCGCGCAGGTTCGCGTTCTCGAGCCCGGCCAGGACGGGATGGTCCGGCACGCGCTTGAAGACGCGCCGGAGCCCGTATTCCTGCACGCGGAAGCCGAGCCGCTTTTCCAGCACCTTCGTCTGCTGCTCGAAGACGAGCACCTTCAGCCCGGCCCGCACGCGCGCGACGTCGGGCGCCGGGCCGTCGAGCGTCAGCGCGCCCTTGCCCACGATCAGCAGGCGATATGGGGACAGGTCTGCCTCGGCGCCGACGGTCGCGAACTCCACGCCGAGGTCTCGGAGCATGCTGCCTGTCTCGCCCTTCGGGTCGAAGAGGGCCACCCTCCGAAGGCGTTCCACGGGCGGCGCCGGGGCCAAGACGTGCACGGCGAACGCATCCTCCTGCGTCTCGCCCGTATCGAACTCCACGCGCATGGTCAGCGTGTACTCGCCCGGCGGGAGCGTATCGGGCAGGGCCAGTTCGAGCGGGACGCGGGCCTGCTCGCCGGTATCGACGTTGACCTGCCGGCTGCCGCTCATGGGCTCGGGCAGGGCCAGCGACCAGGAGCAGTCGGCGGCCACCGGCACACGCGAGTTATTGATGACGATGATCTGCTTTCGTGCGGTCTGGCCGGCCAGGAAGTTGTGGTCCTTGCTGGTGACGTCGCCCGGTTCGCCGCCGATGTATGCGAGCAGCGGCCGGTTGTTGCGCAGGAAGGCCTTGCCGAAGCTGACCGGTATCCAATCCTCGCGCTCGTAGGCGGCCTCGAACGACTCGCGGCGGTCGTCGATGAAATCGGGGCTGAAGCCCGGCCGCTGCAGCGCGTCCCAGTCGGTCTCGAACTCCACCCGGCTTCGGTCGGCGCCCTCGCGCAGCGCGAAGAGGCTGCTCTGGGTCCATATGTTGAACGCCGACACGCCCCAGGTGCGGTAGGCGCGCCAGTTGTCGGTGATGTAGTCCGCCTTCACGTCGCTCAGGTTCGGGATGCCCAGGGGAGCAGCAGTCATCATGAAGGGGTAATCCCAGCGCTTCCAGGGGCGGCCGATCCGCCAGTTCTTCGCCTCGTAGCGCATGTTGCGCTTCTCCGGCTCGGTCAGGTCGAAGGCGGCGTCGCCGCGGAACTGCGCGCCCCACTCGGCGGTGCAGTACTGGTACATGAGGCTGCTGTTGCCGTAGACGGACCGGCCCTCGATCTTGCCGGTCGGGTACCCCCGGTGCATCGTCCAGCTCAGCGCGGAGGGAGCCCCGTATTCGGTCAGGAACAGCGGCTTCACACCCTCTTTCGCCCAGTGCTCGAACCAGTCGGAGCGTTCCTGGATGGGCACGAAGTTGATGTAGTGGTTCTCCGTGAACATCTGGCTCAGGTTGCCCGACGAGTGGTGGTAGATCGGCCGGGTCGTGTCGAACCGCTGCACGATCGCCTCGGTGCGCCTGCCCAGCACGGCGCGCTCGTCGCCGCGCGGCCCGACCTCGCCCATGCGGTTGTGGAGGCCGTCGGTGTGGTGGGGATTGGCCGCGTCCGAGTAGCCCATCATGTTGGCGTTCATCGCGTACAGGACGACGGACGGATGGTTCTGGGCCATGCGCACGTAGAACTCGGCGAGATCGGCGTAGCCGTTCGCTTCGTCCGCGTCCTCCGCCTCCCAATCGAAGCTCCGCGCGTGGGGCTGGAAGAGCGCGATGAGCATTCCCACGTCGTCGGCGGCCCGGAATATCTCCTCCATGCCCACGTGCACGCCGGGCTGGCAGTTGTAATTGTGGGGATAGACCGCGTTGACGCCGACGCTCTTGAGCCGGAGCATCGTCTCGCGCGCGGCCTCGTAGCGGGCCTCGGCGACGCCCATGCGACTGGTCCTGGCGTTCTCCAGCGGCAGCACGAACAGGAAGATGCGCGAGCCGTTCAGGCGGAAGTCGCGCCCGTCGATCCAGAACTCGCGGAAGCCGAATCTCACGGGCCGATAGGCGTCCACCAACTCGCCGTTCGCGTCCAGGAGCGTAAGCTCCAGCACCTGCATGTTCTGTGGCGTATGCGTGTCCCACAACCTGTCGGGCTTCCACGGGGTGGTGAAGACGTAGCGGCCGCCCTCAAGCGTGGTCGCCCGGACGGTGCCGCTCTGCATTTCCTTCACCGTCTCACCGTCCCGTTTGACCAGCGCTCGCAGGCCGTAGTCCTTGCCGGGCGCGAGGTCGGACAGGGCCACGTCCAGCGTGAGCTCCCCTTTGCGCACCGAGGTCTCGACCTTCACGTCTGTCACCCGGGCGCCCTTCGGCACGGCCGACAGGAAGACGTCGCCGCAGAGGCCCCGGGCCGCGACGCTCCCCTTCACCTGCTGCGATTGGCCGGTCTGATTGTAGAGGACGAGCACCTCTTTGAGCGGTACGGCTGCGACGTACAGCGTGAGGACGTGCTTGCCGCCCGGCCGGCAGGCGGAGGTGATGTCCACCTCTCCCCAGGGGAAGCGGATCTCGCCCATCTTCCGGCCGTCGACATAGACGGCGGCGTAGGAGTTCAGGTATTCCGTCGAGACGACGATGCGCCGGCCCGCCCAGGAGGCGGGTATGGTGATCTCGCGTTGGTGCCAGGCCTGGTTGATCTCGGCCAGGCTCTGTTCCTGCCAGCTCGGATGCGGGTAGAGCCGCTGCTTGTCGTAACTGCTGCCGCGCGGCCAGGCGCCGGGCACCTTGACGTAGCCCCAACCGTCGCCGGGGATCGGCTCGTCGGCGCTTCGGGCCGGCTTGAACCGCCACAGGCCGTTGATGCAGACGCGCTCGCGCGTCGGCGTGGCCTCGCGGTAGGCCTTCTCGATGTCCCATACCGCCCGAACGCCCGGGGGCAGCACGGCGTCCGTGCCCTGCTGGCCGGCCGCTCCCTGCATCGCGCAACACATAAGTCCAATCAAGACTGCCATCGCAACCGTGCCCTTCTCAAAGTTCCCACGCATCGCCCGACCCCCTCAGAGCAGCTGGCACATTTCGCTCCGGCGTTCGCTCCCCGGAGCGGTGCGGCATCATACCGCCCTGTGCTCCCGTGCGCCAACGCCGGACAGGCAACGATGCCTGGGTTGCGGGAATCGAGGCCAGCCCACCTGAGCGCTGCAAGGAGGGCAAGGCGTGTGCTGTTCCGGAGGACCCGCTCCATGTTCGTTCCTCTCTTGGGCTACTCGGCCAGTGACGGCTGTACCGCTTGCCAGCGGCGCAAGCGGTGGAAGACTCCTGTACGCCCTCTCAGCGCTCAAACAGGTTCTTCACCGTCTCGTCCGAGTACAGGGCAAAACGGGCGGGTTCCAGCGGAAGGGAGAAGGTCCTGGTGAGGGCGTTCTCCCATAGAAGGTGGCTATCGTGTGCCTCCATCACCACCGGTTGCTCTGTCCCCCAGTTCTCCGGGTAGTACAGGTACTTGGCATCCTGCGCAGAAGATAGGAGCAGTCCGCTCGGGCAGTATAGCGATTCACGGTCCAAGAGTTGCGCACGCACAAGTGAGTCAAGATCTGGCGGAAGGGCACCCGATTCAGATCGGTACTCGACAATCGCCCGATGGACGAGCTTGAGGTTGTACTTGCAGGCCGTCCTCCTCGCCAACTCACGGGCTCCCGCATGGCGCAGGAAGCTGACCTCGACCCATCCCACAGCCAGCAGCACCAACAGCCCGATGAACACTCCGGTACGAATCCAGCTCGCCGTCCAGCGGTCCATGGGAACTCCTCGGCGATGGCAACCTGGGAATCATGCCGCGGCCTTCAGACGAGTCGCGGCTTCGCCGATCTTCTTGCGACAACGTCGATGGCGCTCAGAGCAAGCTCCGTGCCATAGCGGCAACGTTCGATCAGTGACTCGTTCCCGTCCGAGAGGGCGTAGACCGTGAAGAAGGTGTTGATGCGGTAGTATAGCAGCTCGTCGGCGTCCCCGAAGTCACCATCCGACTTCAGGTGTGCCCGCCGGCTGTCCGGAGCGTCGCCCCGCTCGACTTCCACCGGTGGTTCCCGCCAGAAGCGGACAAGCTTGATCCGGCCGACTCATGGGCACCTGTCGCCTTCAATCCTTCGCACCGTACCGGCGCAGCAAATCCGCCGCGTCTTCGCGCTTGTGCATCCTTGCCTGTGTGAGTGCCGTACGGCCTTTCTTGTCCGTCGCGTTGACGTCAGCACCGTGCTGCAGCAGCGTCTCGATCACTTCCAGCTCCCTCACGATTGCCGCCAAGTCGAGTGGAGACAGTCCGTGCTCGTCACGTGCTTCGGTGTTCGCGCCCTTCTCAAGCAGTAGCTCGACCATCTCCGTGGGCCCGCGCAGTGCAGCCCAGTGCAACGGCGTCTGCTCCACGTGATCTCGGGCATGCACAATGTCTGGATGCTGTGCCAACATGTCCTGGACCACCTGAATGTCCCCCATCCCGGCCGCCGTGAAGATGTCGTGTTCCGCACCCGCATCCAGAAGGACCTGAGCCGCGTCCTCGTGCTCCATGGCCACGGCCTGTCGCAACGGCGAAAGGCCGTCTTCGTCCGCGGCTTGCACATCAGCCCCGGCATCAATCAGCAACTTCATAGTGGCGGTCCACCCACCACGTGCCGCTTGCTGCAGAGGGGTGATGCCGGTCTTGCTCGAAGCGTTCACGTCGGCGCCAAGATCCAGAAGAAGCCTCACTACTCTCTGCTGGCCATGGGACGCCGCATCGTGCAGGGGAGTGAAGCCGTCATAGTCCCGGTCTTCCACCGTTCCACCGCTCTCCAATAGCAACTTGAGGATCCAGGCGCGTCCAAACGTTGCGGCATAATGCAACGGCGTCGAGCCAGAATCCGTCCTGGCATTCACGTCCGCACCAGCCGCCAACAGCAGCCGAACCACCTCTTGTGACGCGGCGCCGTGAAGCGGCGTTAACCCCCTGCTGTCACGTGCGTCGACGCTTGCCCCGTGCGCAAGCAGAAGCTCCATCATCGCGGCCTGACCCCTGCTCGCCGCAACATGCAGGGGCGTGTCCCCGCGGTAGCGATCCCCTGCGTTCACGTCGGCCCCGCGGTCGAGGAGCACCTGGGCGACGGCTGTCCGGCCGGCTAAGGCGCATTCCCAAAGAGGCGTGAAACCGACGTGCCCAACACCGTCCAAGGCGCAGCCCTTATCGATCAAGTACTCCGTCATCTCGGGTTCGTTGCCCTGTACGGCTACGTGAAGAAGTGTATGGCCCATTTCGTTCGTGGCATCTATCCACTCGGGATGCTCCGCGAGAGACGCCTTGACAGCGTACAACTCCCCATTGAGCACGGCAATGAACAACCACTCCACGTCGTCGGGGCCGACCGATGGTGGTTGGGGGCGCTCCGAGTCCCCGCCAGATGTCTCAAACGGATTACGTTCGCAGCAGAGCAGGCTGAGGCACAGCAGTGCCAGCAAGGTCAACAAGGCGCGCCGGAGGTCCAGCGCCGGGTGGGGCCGGCCGTGCAGCGGCAGAATGCTGTGATGCTCGGCATGTTGGCGATCCTGCTGGGCAGGCGCCGGCCCGCCCGATGGCCCTCCCCCGGTGCAGCCTCCGCCAGTTCTGGGTGCAGAGCAGAACATGCCGAGAACCCTGCGCAGGTCTTGCGTCACGTGGGGCCGTCGCCCAAACGGCCCCACCACAGACTAGCCGAAGCCGCCGGGCTGCGCAATTGGCATTATTCCGAGATCGCCCTTCCCTTTTTCTGAGGCCGGGCCGCGTAGAAGAACGGGTCGCACAAGCCGTCCCTTCGTCCCGGACTGGTCTTTCTGGCGCCGTGCATCCCGTCTACGTACGTCCCGGGGCGGCGCGTGTCACGCGACAG
>CAYUDW010000104.1:0-1178 GCA_964442595.1 uncultured candidatus Brocadiaceae bacterium | reverse complement strand
TCGCCCGCTCCACTCCCCACCCCTGCCAACTGTTGACACCAGTTGTCAGGACTTGTCTATCGTCGCTACCCTCCTGGCCTTGCGACTCCCCAGGCCGGCGGCCGGCGATGTCAAGCTGACACAGGGCGCCAGCTGGAAGGAACCGTACTACCTCAGACAGCCCCAAATGTCTCATTTCGCTGAACCGATACACGAAGCGCGCTTGCGCGTTCACCGGAACCAACCGTTCACCAGCCGAAGAACCGATAGGGGTCGTCCCATTCTTCAGGTTGGTCCAGATAGAATCCATTCAGCCAACGACACTCCGGCGATTGTCCATCGGTCAGTTTGACCGGTGCCGCGAAACGCTCTAGAACCGGTGTCTGCCCATGGACGCCCAGATTGCCCAGCAGCCGCGAAAGAAGGCAACTAGTCCGGCGGAAAGTACGCTTGGTATTCTGCTGCTTGATATTGAATTGCCAAGGCGCAATCTGGCAGAAAACGACGCGGCCTTCCAAGGCACTGGCCAGCACGCCGTCGCCCACAGTCTGGGCGCCGCCAGTGACCAGCGGGACGTCCCGCGGATCGCGGTTGTGGACATCCGCCGGGCCGGCGCCGGCCAGCGGCGAATTCGCCGCTGGAGGTTCGAAGTATGTGCCAATATGCTCGGCTGACTTGGTTTCCACCTTGACCGGCAGAAACACACTCGCTTCCGCGGCGTCCAATCCCAGGGCCAGCACGCGCCCGTCTTGTTTGAGCCACGTCGCAATGGCATCCTTGTCCGCGGCCAGGGCGGCGCCGCCGCCTGGGGAAACCACCAGGACGCGATCAGCCTTGAGCGCCCCGACGGCGTAGGGCTCAACCGCGAAGCCCGCCTGTTGCAGGTGCTTCTGTCCGGCTGGATCCCCGGCATAAAGGATGGTGCGCCGCGCGACAGGCTTCCAAGCGCTGGTGTAGGACAGTAAGTTCCGCGCCAGCCTTTCGGCCGCCGGGTCGGCTTCAGTGCGCGCGGTGACATCCATCTGGCAGAAAACCACCATCCCCTTTCCTTCGCGGTACTCCATAAGGGGGCTGTATTGCAGGCTGTAGCCGCCATCCACCAGGGGCGTAAAGTCGCCGCAGGCCGGCTTCTCGATCAGCACACTGGCGACGTTGCCCCGGTTGCCGCACCGCCAGGGGCGTGTGACCGTCACGCCGGC
>CAYUDW010000103.1:0-12555 GCA_964442595.1 uncultured candidatus Brocadiaceae bacterium | reverse complement strand
TAGGGCCGTCGGTCTAGCGTTCAACACGCTGAGGTGGTACCTTGGGCAGCAAGCGAACGATGTCGACACTCGCTGAGGACTGCGGGACGTTGGCGCCCTGCCGATAGCCTACGAGAAGCAGATGGACCAGCCGCCGCAGCCGCCGAGAGTGGAGTCCCCTATAACTCCGTCGGCGGCTGCGTCAGCGGCGGCGGCACAGACCCGAGAGAACGTCCTCTAAAACCTGTGGCCTCGGGAGGCAACCTGTCAACTCGGCTACCGTTCAGGACACCTTACCACCGATCACTGTGAGTCCGAAAGGATTGCATCGATTCCCTCAGCCGCTCTCTTTGCGTCTGCAATAGCAGTCACGGCGTCCATGTTTAGGTTCACAATGTCGCCCCCAGCAAATACACCTGGTATGGACGTCATGCCGTCCGCATCCACCTTCACCTTCCGCCGCTCCGTGAATTCCAGCGATTCCATCAGGTGATCGGGGATGAAAGAGAGATCATACCCCTGCCCTATGGCTTCAATGACCATGTCCCCCTCTAGCCGCACGGTCCGATCTTCGTAGAAGGTGGGGCTGAACCTGCCCTGTTCGTCAAAGACGGACTTCACCGCCTTGCAGTCAAGGCCCTTCACGTGATCATCTTCAACCACGATCCCCTTTGGCCCCCAGGCCGGGTTGAAGACAACTCCTTCCTGCCGGGCTTCTTCGATTTCCTCCTGCGAGGCCGGCATTTCCTCCCACGACTCCAGGGAGACCGTCTTCGTGAGGGTTTCCTCGCCGGGGTACTGCATCTGCTGGAATCGCACGCAGGTGCGCGCTACATCCATGGCCACGTTGCCTCCGCCGATGACGATGGTCTCGCGCCCAACCTGGGGCTGCGGACCGAACTTCGTTTCCCGGAGGAAGTCCAGCGCCATGACGGCCCTGTCCTCGTTCTCGATGCGGGCCGTCCGGCTCTCGTGGAGGCCAACGCTGACGTAGACTGCGCTATGATCTCGGAGCAGGTCCTCAAACTGCACGTCCTGCCCGATCCTGGTATTGAAACGGAACTCCACCCCGAGCGAGGCGATGAAATCAACATCCCTGTCAAGGGCTTCCTCTGGCAGCCTGTAGAGGGGAGGTCCCACCCTGAGCATTCCACCAGCCGCCGGCAGGGATTCGAAGACGGTCACGGCGTGGCCTTTCAGACGCAGGTGGTAGGCGACGGCAAGTCCGCTGGCCCCTGCCCCTATCACCGCCACGGACTTGCCGGTCGGCGGCCCCGGCTCGAGTCGGATGGCCTCGCGGTAGTCCCTCACGCTGTCGGAGGCGTATCTCTTGAGCCAGCGGATGGCGGCCGGTTCTCCCCTCAGGCCCAGGGAGCAAGCGTCCTCGCAGTGTTTCATGCAGATCCTGCCGCATATGGCCGGCAAGGGGTTGTCCTCGAATATGATCCTCAGCGCTTCCTCGCTGTCGCCTTCATTGATGGCCTTGACGTAGTCAGAGATCCTCAGGTGCGCCGGGCACGCCTCTTCGCAAAGCTTGCATTCCAGGCAGCGTGCCGATTCCCGCTCGGCCTCTTCTCTGCTGTACCCTATGACCTGCTCGGCAAAGGACGATTTGCGTTCCTCCGCCGGCACCTCCGGCATAGGCACGCGTTCGGGGTCAAACAATGCGTAGTCCAGATCGGGTGCGAAGCCCTCGTAATCCCTTCTGCGATGGGCGAGGCTTGCCTTCAGGATCGAATACTCCTCCGGCGGCAGGAAGGCTTGCCCGTCCCTTTTGTCATCCTGCGGGACGAACACAAAGGTGTCGGTATCAAAGTGAATGTGGAGGTAATCCCTGGACAGCCGCAGTGAACCGGGAGGACAGATATCCACGCAGAGGCCGCAGAAGCAGCATCGGCCGTAGTCGAGTTGTGGCCTTTCGTTCTTCTTCCCCGGCTCGGGTTCGACCTCCGGCACCTCGATCATCGTTATCGCTTCATTCGGGCAGATGTCGGCGCAGTTCCCGCATCCCGTGCACTTGTCCCAATCGTTGAGGTGAAACCCCCGGTAACGGAGCGCAGGCTCCTTGCGCTCAAAGGGATATCTCAGGGTTACGGGTTTCTCAAACAGAAACCTGATTGCTTTGAAGGGGCTGAGGATACTCGGTCTACCCATCTCGTCCTTCCCTCACCGGTCTATCTCGGGAGCGACGACGTAAAGGCTTATCATGATATTGCCGACGTCTGCGATGCTGGCGCCTTCGAGCACCTTCTCCAGGATGGTAAGCCCGTGGGGATATGAGGGGGTCCGGAAGTGAGCCCTGTAGGGCTTCTCCCCGCCGTCGCTGACCAAGTAAAGCCCCAGCTCTCCGCGCGACGATTCACATCTGACGTAGGTTTCGCCGGGCGGTATTGTCCACTTGAACGGATTGGGAATCCTGTTGTAGACCTCTCCCTCGGGCATTGCATCGAGGAGTTTGAATATCATATGGACGCTCTCGATCAATTCGTCCCTGACGACCCATAACCTCGAATAGGCGTCCCCGTCTTCCCTTGTGGGCACCTCCCAGTCCACCTTGTCGTAAGCCGCGTAAGGATCGACCTTTCTGATATCGAATCCCATGCCCGTCGCTCGCAGCACCGGTCCTGTTGCGCCGAGGGCCTTCGCCTGCTGCTGGCTCAGCTTTCCTATCCCGTGGGCTCTTTCGTAGAAGAGGCGGTTGTTGAAGAACGTTGCGTCGTAGTCGGGCACCCAGCCGCCGATGGAGTGAAGCGTATTGACAATCTTGTCCTTGAAGCCCTCCGGGAAGTCGCGTCTCACGCCGCCCGGCCAGATGTATATGTGGTAGACGCGCCCGCCGGTGAGTTCCTCGAAGAGGTCGAGCACCAGATCCCGGTGGTACATCGCCCAGTGCGCGGGGGTATCGAACCCGAGCATGTTCGAATAGGCCCACAGGCCGAACAGGTGTGAGGCGACACGCGCCAGCTCCAGGTAAATGCTCCTTATGTACTGCGCGCGCTCCGGTACCTCGATTCCCGCCAGCCTCTCCACGGCCCTGGCGTAAACCCATTCCATTGAGTCCGGTTCTATTACGTTCACCCGACAAACGAGTGGAAAATTCTGGATCCAGGTCCTGTATTCCATCAGCTTCTCAAAGCCGCGGTGCAGATAACCGGGATTGGCCGTGGCTTTCAGCACCTTGTCTCCACGCACTTTCAGCGTGATGCTGAAATTCCCGACCATTCCGATATGCTGGGGACCGAAGTACATCTCCAGTTCCCGCTCGGAAGCTGCGCGTGCTGTATCTGAACGGTGAGCCATGACTGCTGTTTCCCTTCAGCCTTCCTCAATCTCCGACCGGTGGAATCGAGCCGAACTTCTCTTCAACGTATGCGCGCGTGTCGAAGTCTTTCCTGAAGGGCGGCACGTCGTAGTCCCTTTCCAGGAAAAGGGGAATCAGCCGGGGGTGGCCCTCGAAATGCACCCCGTAGAGCTCGTGCAATTCGCGCTCGTAAGGTTCTGCGTTCGCGAACACCCCGATTGCAGATTTCAACCGGGGCGCTTCGCGCGGTATCCTCGCTTTCAGCAATACGTGGAGCCTTTGCTCGGGGCCGTAGTCAGTGTCGTTTCGCATGTAGGAGGTCAGAAGATAGATCACCTCCAGCTTCCCCTGCTCGATCCTGTCCACGCATGAGACAAGTGCCAGGTGGTCGAGCCCGCTCTCCTTGAGGTGCCTCAGAACCAGAGGAATGCTCTCGCCGGGCGCGAGAACGGAGATCCTGTTCTCCTCGATCACACTGAACTCCACATCTCTAAACGTCGATTCCAGGCTCTCTTGCAACGACGAGATCATGTCCGCGCTTCCTCTGTTCGGCTCTCCGCGGGGTAGAGCGGTGGCCAGTCAAGCTGCCCGAAAAGCATCTCCTGATTCCTTCTGTAAGCCGTGTAGTTCTCTTTGTACCTGCGGTAACCGTCCGCCATCCCCTTGTCAATGAGGGTCCACAGGTGGGTCACTCCGATGAAAACCGCCTCGGGCCGCGGCATGCACCCGGCAATCCATCCGTCCACGGGGATGTACTTATCGAGGTGCTTTATGGTGTTGTAGGAATCCCAGTACATTCCCCCGTTTATCGGGCATGACCCAAAGCCGACGGTGTATTTTGGGTCCGGCATCTGTTCGTAGGTCCTGATGATAGCCTTCAGTGTCTTGAGGGAAACGTATCCAGTGATCATGAACAGGTTGCCGTGCCTCGGGGTGGCTGTGGGCAGCACGCCGAACCTTTCGGCATCCCATCTGCTGGTTATGACAGGCGGGATCTCGATTATCCCGCAGCCCGTGCAGAAGTACACCGCATGCAGGGAGTACTTGTGCGCCATCTTGGCCGGGCTTCTCAGCCACTTCGTTATCTGGCCTCTATCCATGATCAGGTCTTCCCGCTGTGCGGGTCGCCGACTCTCATCTCGACAGAACCGTGATAACCATCTGCAGGAGCGCAAAGGCCATCGGCCACTTCCAGCAGAACTTCACCGCGCTCTCGATCTTGATCCTGGGCAGCACCGCGCTGATCATCTCGGCAACCAGGAAGACGACCAGCATTTTCAGCAGGAAGGTTGCGAGATTCACGCCGCTGCCGAGGAAGAGATCAACGAACAGGGCAATCACCACGAACAGGTGAATCGCTTTCTGCACCACAAGCAGCGCCAGGTAGCTGCCCCCGTACTCCGCAAGCGGACCGGATGCGATCTCCTGGGGAGCGGTGGCCACATCGAAGGGCCTAATGCCCAGCATGGCCGGCAGTATCAGGAACGCCGCCACCGCTGAAAGGGGCACCGACAGAACGCCCCAGCCCGCCTGGTGCTGCCGGGCGACTACCTCCGTTATGGAAATCGTCCCGTAGTGCGACATGACCGTTAGGATTACCAGCAGGAAAGGCACCTCGTAGGCCAGCGCCAGCAGCATCTTGCGGCTCACGCCTATGCTCGCGTTCGGGTTGGCCGATGCACCTGCGCCCAGCGCAATGCCAAGGGGGCCGAACAGCATCAGGTATATGAGAACAAGCATACCTCCCGATTCGGAAAGCGGACACAGCACGCCATGAGCAAGGAGACGCGAATCGGCGGAGACCTCCGTTCCCCCCAGGGGGATGAAAAGCACCGTTACGAAGGAGCCGGCCAGCGCGAGCACCACGCCGAGCTCAAAAAGGGCGCCGTGGGATATGCTGCGTTGCGACATCATCCGCACCACGTCGATGACCGGCTGATAGATCGGCGGGCCGTAGCGGCGCTGGATGCGGGCTATGATCTTCCGCGAGAGGCCCAGAAACAGTACACCCACCACGAACGCGATCAGCGGCGAGAGCACTATCTGGACGATTCTTATCACCATATCCCCCACATCAGTTGCACAAAGATCAGGAAGGCCAGGAACGCAACGATGTAGAGCACATAGGTTCCCGCGTAGCCGGTGTACACGCGCCTGACAGCGTCGAACAGCCCGCTGGCCTTATCCGCAATCCAGTAGTAGAACTGGTCCACCCTATCGTTCAGGTAAGGCCCGATCATCCGGTAGAGCGGATTGTAGAACTCCACGCTGTGGTGATACTTGTCGGCAGGAACGTAAGCGCCCGCCGCGTAGCTGTCGTCCTGAGCAACCCGCCGGCCCTTGGGCCCCAGACGCATCAGCAGGAAGACCACCGCGAAGGCAATGACGATGGCGAAGCAGATGTTTAGCATGTTCAGCGCCCCCGCCTCAGCCGCCAGCCCCCACAGGGTCAGGTTCAGTTCCTCGAATCCCATCGCCCCCTGGATACTCTGTATGGCCCGCAGCGGGATGCCGGGCAGTATTCCGAACAGAAAGATCACAAAGCAGAAGAACAGTATGGGTATTTGCATGGATACCGGCGACTTCTTGACATTGCTGTATTTCTGCGGAAGCTGCCCAAGGAATATGTTGTGCAGGAGCTTGTAGACTGAAAGAATCGTCCCCCACGTGCCCACGAAGGCCATGAACGCCAGGAAGGGATGGCCCTCCGTGATGAGCGTCTTGTAGATGAGCCACTTGGAGACAAAACCGTTGGTCAGCGGAATGCCGATCAGGCCCATGATCCCGACCAGGCACCCGAAGAAAGCCACCGGCATTTTCTTCATCAGGCCGCCAAGCTGGTTGAGGTCCCGAACGCCTCCGACCCGGTACTCCACGGCGCCGACAACCAGGAAGAGCAGCGCGATGTAGGAACCATGGTTTATGGTGTGGAATATCCCGCCGGCGACCCCCAGGCTCGTGCCGAAAGCCATCCCGAGGATCATGTAGCCTCCCTGCCCGATGCCGTGCCAGGCCAGAAGCCTTTTCGCGTCGTCCTGGAGCAGGGCTATGAAGGTGGGAATGACGATTGTCAGGGCGCCCAGCCAGGCGAAGAGAAGATGGAAATCCCAGATCCCCCTGCCAAGTTCAAGCACCGTCTTAAGCCCCACGACGGAGTACATTATCAGAAGAAAACCATACATGCCCATCCGCACCAGCACGCCGGACAGCACGGCAGAAAACGGGGAAACGGCCTCCGAATGCGCATCGGGCATCCAGGTGTGAAGCGGCAGAATGGCGAACTTGATCCCAAACGCGATGCCCATCGCGATGAGAATAAACAGGACATACCCCCCCGAAGCACCGGCAATGGCCCCGCCTAGCTGAGCGATCTCCAACGTCCCGCAGTACGCGTACAGGGACAGTATCCCCACGAGCATCGCGCACGAGCCGACAATCGACATGACGATGTACTTCATGCCCGCATGCAGCGCCGGGCCGCGCTTGTAGCTGATCAGCAGGTAAGTGCTCCAGCTCATGATCTCCCAGAAGATGTAGAACGACAGGAAATCGCCACTGAGCACGATGCCGAGCATGCCGGCGCTGACAAGGAGCATCATCGCGTAATAGAAATCCAGCCGCTCCTTGCCTTTCATGTAGCTAAGCGAAAAGACCATGGAGCCGGCGTTCATGATGGCTATGTAGAGGGCGAAGAACCACCCGAGGGAGTTGAGCCGCAGCGAGAGCTCGAGCCCGAGGAAGTCGCGGAAGTAAATGACTTGGTCCCATTTCCCGTGGCCATAGCCGATCACTCCGACCAGAACCAGAGCGCTCAGCACGGCCAGCGCGTCCCGCAGACGCGGATGTAGCCTGCCGGCAAGATACACGAGCCCCACGCTTGCGAACGCGATGATGAGTACTGTCGCCGGCAGCATTCTCAGGCTCCAAAGACATGCTGAATGTAGGCCGCTCTGTCGAGCAGGTCCGCCGCCGCAAGTTTGAGGTAGTCGGTCAACACGTAGGGGCATATGCCCACAGCAACGATCACTGCGGCCAGCACGCACATGGGCACTAGCGCAGAGGAGGGCGCTTCGCGCTGCTGGCCCGTCTGTGTCGCAATGCCTTCCGGCGCCGGCTTGAAATACAGTCCCTGCACGATGCGGAAGAAGTACGCACCCTCGACCACTGTTCCCAGCAGCACTGCCATTATCAGAACCGTGAACAACACATCCCCTTTCTCCAAGGCCGCCCTGATGACCAGGAACTTCCCGGGGAAACCGATGAACGGGGGCAGACCCACGAGCGAGAACGCGCCGATGGTGAAACACAGCGAACTGACCGGCATCCTCTCCGCCATGCCATCCAGTGCGGAGATCTTCATCGAACCGGTCCGGTAGATCATATACCCGACCGAGAGAAACAGCAGGGCTTTCGCAAGCGCGTGGCTGACAACCACGAAGAGAGCGCCCTGCACGCCCGTCACTGACGCCAGCCCAAGGCCGAAGAGAATCAGGCCCATCTGCCCGATGCTGGAGTAGGCCAACAGCCTCTTGATGTTGTCCTGGCTGAACGCGGACATCTCGCCGACCAGCAATGTCAGAAGACCAAGCACTACGATGAACAGCAGGATGCTTTCAGCGCCGTACACGGTAAAAATGATCCTCGCGATAGCGTAGATGCCCGCCTTGATCGCTATCCCGGAAAGGATCGCGCTGATGGAGGAGAGGGCCGAGGAATGTGCATCGGGCAGCCAGGCGTTCAGCGGGAATATCGCCGCCTCTACGCCAAAGCCGGTCACCAGAAACGCGAGGGAGATGAAAACCTGCATGGGACTGACCGACTGGACGTTGCGCGCTATGTCGGCCATGCTCAGTGTGCCGAACAACCCGTACATGAACCCTATGCCTATAAGGACAAGGCTGGAGCCAATGGCGCCCTGAATCAGGTACTTCGCCGAGGACTCGATTCCGGCCCTGTCGCCGCGATACCCCACCAGCGCGTAGGACGAGATGCAGAGGATCTCGAAGAACACGAAGAGGTTGAACAGGTCGCCCGTCAGGACCATCCCGGTGGCACCGGTGAGCAGCAGCAGGTAGAGGGCGTGATACTTCGGGACCGGGCCCTCGTGGACGTATCTGGTCGCGTAGATCGCCACAAGCAACCCCACCAGCGCAATAAGAAGGCTCAGGCCCACCCCTAGCGGTCCCGCCACCAGGTAAATAGAGAAAGGCGGAGCAAAGCCGGCCGTGCGAACGATCATAGGCTCTTCGAGCACCCGCGGCAGAAGCTGCGCGGCAACGAGGCAGTTGAACAACATCCCAACGGCCGGGACATACCGCGTCAGCCCTCGCGAGACCAGCCCCAGCAAAGGGGTGATGAACGCCAGTGCCAGCGGCACGGCAATCAACAGCACAGGGCTCACCACTTCAACTCCTTGATCTTGCGCAGATCCAAAGTGCCGTAATGCCCGTGAAGACGAATGGCCACCGAAAGGGCCAGCGCCAGCACCGATACTCCGATCACAATTGCAGTAAGCACGAGTGCTTGCGGCACGGGGTCAACCATCGGCTCCTTTGCCGCCTCCATCGCCTCGGAGAAGATGGGCGCCGTCCCAGCGCGGATGTAGCCGACGGAGATAAGGAACAGGTTCACCCCCGTGTCTATGAGGTTGATGCCTATGATGACCTTGATGAGGTTGCTTTTGACCAACACGACGTACAGGCCGATCAGAACGAGCGCAAAGCAGCCAATGTAATGGATGTAATCCGCCAGGAAATTCATCGGGCTTCTCCGGCGAGATTCGCAATGACCCCAGCCAGCTCCGAACCGACCTTCAGGCCAATGAGGATGTAGATGATGGGTATGACTCCTGCGCTGAGAAGGGCGTAAGGAGTTCCCTTCGGCAGGAAATCGAGCAAGAAGGACCCTCCGACGCTCAGGCCAATCAAACCGATGACTACGAACAGCAAACCTGAAAGCGACTCCGTTGCGCTGAGCCTGCCGGCGCTGAGGCTCCTTCCACGGCAGCCCAGGCAGATCAGCAAGAAGCCCGAGGCCACTATGGCCCCGCCTTGGAAGCCACCTCCCGGCGTCAGATGGCCGTAGATGAATATGTAGGCACCGAACAACAGGATCAACGGGAACAGGAAACGACACCCGGTGAACACTATCAGGCTGGCGGGTTCGGCTTCGTGTCGCGGCTGCCGCCTTTTCTCCGTATACAGGAGCGCGGCGAGCCCGGTCGCAGCAATGAACAGCACCGTCACTTCGCCCAGCGTGTCAAAACCGCGGTAGGTGACCACCACGGACGCAACAATGTTGGCAGCCCCGGTATCTTCGACACCCCGGCTGTTGTAGCGCCTGCCGAAGTTGACCTTCTCCTCGTCGAGCCGCCCCTGGCGCATCGCTGCGCGCGCGCCGATCGGGCGGCGAGAAAGCGCAAAGGCCAGCCCTGACGCCACGACCAGAAGCACCAGCAGGCTAATGAGCTTCCTCATCTTCCTCCCGCCTTACTGTCCTATTAATGGCAAAGATGAAGATCGCGGTCGTCAACCCGGCGCCAATCGACGCCTCGGCCATCGCCACATCGGGCGCCTGAAGGGAATAGAAGATGATCGAAGCCATCAGGCTCACCAGAGCACATGCAATAACGGCGTTCATCAGGTCCTTGAACGCTGCCGCGCAGATCGCAGCGATCAACATTACCGTCACCAGGAATGTCTGAAAGACGATCATTGCTCTTCTTTGCCGTAACCCTCAAAGTCCCCGGTTCGATTGGCGACGCTTCCTTCCCACAGCGGCACGCCGCTCTTCAGTCCGGCACGCCCCAGGGCATGGCTGGAAATCGGGTTCGTCAGAAGGATGAACAGGGCTATTAACAGCGCTTTGAGGAACCATGCCGGCTCCATTATCCCAACGCCGATAATCGTCAGAAACGCCCCCAGCGTGGTGCACTTGCTGCCGGCCTGGAGGCGGTTGTAGGCATCGGGCAGCCTGAAAACGCCTAGACTCCCAAGGAAGAGGAACACAGAGCCAAACGCCGTCACGATGTATCCGGCGACGTCCACTCAAATCCCCCTTTCAAGATACCTGGCGATGGCCACGGCACCTATGAAGGTGAGCACGGCGTAAACCAGGGCCACATCCAGGTAAACGTATCTCTGGAAGACGAACCCCAGCAAGACCAGCAACGCCGTGGTGACGGTCGCAGCCGCGTCCACGCCCACGGCCCGATCCACCGTAGTAGGCCCGCCAATCATGCGCAGCAGGCACAGAAAGATGCCGCCACCAATAATGGCTATCAGCACGAGTGGATTCACTCGAAAACCACCTTCAAGTATTTCTCAAACCTCTCACCGATCAGGGCTGTTGCCTCTTCAACGTCTTCTGTTCTCACGTTTATCCAGTGGACCAGCAGACGGTCTCCGGCAACATCAAGTGTGAACGTCCCCGGGGTGAGCGTGATGGAATTCGCCAGGATCATCTTGGCAATGTCGGACGTGAGCCCCGTCTTTATCTCCACTATGCCCGGCTTTATGGGCATTGCCGGATGCACGACCCGGTAGGCCACGTCGAAGTTCGCCTTTACTACCTCGAACAGCAGCACCACAAGGTATACGAGGAGGAACAGCAGCCTCTTCGGGCCAGGAGGGGGAAGGCCCAGCCGTGAGTAGTCTGCGCTCAGCCAGACAGAAAGCAGCAGACATACACCCAGCCCCACCAGCACCTCCTGGAGCTGCAGGCTCGAGGTAAGGGCAAGCCAGACCAAGAAGGAGATGACCAGCAGATACAGGAAGCTCTTCACTCGAGCCGCAACCGGCAAGCTCCCTCCCTCCTGCATCTGCGCTGCATCTCCTCAGAGGTAGTAGATGAGTCGGGCCATTTCCGTGGCAAGGTCCACGCAAGTGACCTTCACGTCCTTCGGCATATTCAGCGGACAGGGGGCAAAAGAGAGAATCGCCTTTATCCCGGCACCTGCCAGCCGGTGGGCGACCTCCGGGGCTTCAGAAACCGGCACCGCGACGATAGCCAGCTTTATGTCCTCGTCCCTTATGCGCTGCTGCAAACCCGAGACGTCCTCAATCACCAGCCCGTCAATCGTCTGGCCCACTTTGGCAGGGTCGCTGTCAAAAGCCAGAGCAATCTCGAACCCCTCGGCCTTGAATCCGCGGTACGCCAGCACTGCCTTGCCAATATTCCCCACACCTACCAGGGCTGCCTTCATCACCATCTCGAGGTTCAGTATGGAGCGAATCTCCTCAGTCAATCCCTTCACGTCGTACCCGACGCCGCGCTTGCCAAACGCTCCGAAGTAGGAGAGGTCCTTTCGGACCGCGGACGGCTTAACCTGGCAGGTATTCCCCAGTCTCTCTGACGAAACGGTCTCGGCCCCTTCCTCGGCCAGGCACAACAGAGCCCGCAGGTAGGCGAATAACCGTCCCACTGTCTGGTCAGGTATGTGCATGGGTGTTTGTGATTGTGCTCACATTCTCGATTCGTCGCCATCGTAATCTCCCCAGACATGATTGTCAAGACAAGAAAGGGGAACCTCTCGCTACTGGACTGCTAGTGGACTGTTGAGAAAAGCGACTTGCACTTTGGGTAGCCTTTATGGTACACGTTGACACATGGCTGATAGTCCCACGCGAAGGAGGCCGTTGCCATGTGTCTCTACGTTCGCAGTCTTACCTCGCCGGAGTCGCTGACGCTCACGCGGTGGCTGAGGCAGTCCAGAAGCACTGTCAAGATGCGCCGCGCCCAGGTCATCGCCTTCAGCGGCCAGGGCATGCGCGCCCGCCAGATCGCCGAGCAACTCGGCATGCACGAGGAGTATGTGCGGGAGTTGATCCGCCGGTTCAACGACGGGGGGTTCGAGGCGCTCAAGCCTCGCAAGCCCACCGGGCGAGGCCGCATCCTGACCGAAGAGGAGGAGTCGGTCCTGGTCGAGATCGCCACCGCTCCACCCCAGGCCTTCGGACGCCCTTTCAACCAGTGGTCTCTGAGGAAGCTCCATCAGTTCCTCGTGCTGGACAAGAAACTCATCACGCCCGTCAGCGTGGGCACGATCCGCAACGTGCTCAAGAGGCGCGGGGGCACCTTCCAGAGGACCCGCACCTGGAAACGGTCCAATGATCCGGCCTACGACGCTAGAAAAAACGCATCCAGGCGCTCTACCGTAAGGCGCCGCAGGGCGCGGCGGTAGTCTGCTTCGACGAGTTCGGCCCCGTCCAGGTGCGTCCTCAGGCAGGCAGCGCATGGGCACCGAAGGGGCGCCCCATACGGCGCCGGGCCACCTA
>CAYUDW010000102.1:3308-12606 GCA_964442595.1 uncultured candidatus Brocadiaceae bacterium | reverse complement strand
CATGCCGCCCACGACGAGCGCATCTTCCATCGTGTAGCAGTCTTCGAGCAGCGGGGGAGCCTCGGACCAGGGCGGGACCTCCTTGTCCGCGTCGTGGGAGTGGAACCATACGTTCCACTCGTCGAATGAGAGCATAATGCGCTTTTGGGAGCGGCGCCCGGCGGCCACGTGGTCGCAGGTAGCCACGACCTCCTCGATGAAGTCGCCCATGTCGTCGGGCCTGGCCAGGTAGTTGGGCGTGTTGTTCTCCTTGTTGCCGTAATAAGTGTGTATCGAGACGTAGTCGACGTGATCGAAGGTCCGGTCCAGCACTTCCGCCTCCCAGGCGGCGAAGGTGGGCATGCCGCGGCCGGAGGACCCGCACGCCACAAGCTCGATGGAGGGATCGGTCCACTTCATGAGCTTGGCCGCTTCGCAGGCCACGCGGCCGTACTCGGACGCCGTCTTGTGGCCCATCTGCCAGAGGCCGTCCATCTCGTTGCCCAGGCACCACAGCTTGACGCCGTGCGGCTCCGGATGGCCGTTGCGGCGGCGCAGGTCGCTCCAGTGTGTGCCGCCGGGATGGTTGCAGTACTCGACCAGGCTGCGGGCCTCTTCCGGCCCCCGCGTGCCCAGGTTGACGGCGATCATCGGCTCCGTGCCGGCCTTGCGACACCAGGTGACGAACTCGTCCGTGCCGAACTGATTGGTCTCCAGGCTGCGCCAGGCCAGGTCCAGGCGCCTGGGGCGCTCCTGCTTCGGGCCGATCCCGTCCTCCCAGTTGTAGCCCGACACGAAGTTCCCGCCCGGGTAGCGCATCACGGGCATGTTCAACTCTCGGATGAGTTCGAGCACGTCGGTCCTGAAGCCGTCCGCGTCCGCACTCGGGTGGTCCGGCTCGTAGAGCCCGCCGTATATGCACCGGCCCAGGTGCTCGGCGAAGCCTCCGAAGAGCCGCGGATCCACCCGGCCGACGGCGAAGTCCCGGTCCAGGATGACGTGTGCCTTGATCATGCGTCAGTCCCCCTGTGCGTGCCGGGGCCTACTGACCGAGCGAGGCGCCCAGTGCCTCGGCTTGCTGCACCACGGGATGCGTCTCATCGATCAACGGTTCGTGGGCGGGGTCGATCTCACGGTTAGGGAGGCGATCGTCTCGATGCCCCAGTAGAACTTCAGCCCCGCCGCGCAGCACGGCGTTCACGAGGACGGCCGTGTTGCCGTCGGTTCTCCCGCTGGCGTTTATGCCCACAACCTTCACGTTGCGGCCTCCTGGTTGTTTGCGCGGGCCCGACGCTCGCACCGGCACTGCCGATGGCATGGTCAGTTACCGCTGGGCCGCCTGACTACGGTTTGCTCGTCGTAGCCAGGACGGCCACCACGATGAGGGCGATGACCCCAATGACTATCGCGGCGACGACGATCGCCGTGGCCCGCTCGCGACGCTGTTGAAGCGCTTTGACTGACTCCGCTTGCTGCCTCTCCTCGGCATCCTCTTCCCGATAGGAGACCAGATCCTCGGGTCCGAACAGGTCTATCTCGCTGGTGCTTCGCTCCTCGTCGAGCCCGAGCCCCGTCTCCTCGGTCACGGACTCCGTTTCTTCTTCGTCCTCGATCTTGAGGTCAGCGGCGAAGCTCAGTTCATCGAGGACCCGTCGCAGCTCGGCCTCGTCTTCGATGCCGGCGCCCACGTCCTTGAACCCCTCTGCGACCGGCTCCCTGCCCTCGAGCACCTTCTCCACGTCCTCGATGACGGCTTCGTAGGTCTGGTACCTCTCGTCACGCTGCTTGGCCATCATCTTGCAAATGATCGAGGACACCTCGCGGGGGAGGCTGGACCGGACCTCCCGCGGGGGAACCAGAGGGGAGCTGAGATGCTGGGCGATGACCTCCATGGCCGTACTGCCCAGGAACGGGGGGCGCCCGGTGACCAGGTGGTAGAAGGTCGCGCCCAGGGCGTAGACGTCCGAGCGCAGGTCCAGGTCGGGCATGGACTGTATCTGTTCGGGACTCATGTAGTTCGGGGTGCCGACGGTGTGGAGTTCCTGCGTCAGATCGGCCATGCCTTTGATGCTCAGCTTTGCCAGCCCCAGGTCGGTCACCCGGATGCGACCCGAGCTCTCGATCATGATGTTGCTCGGTTTGACGTCGCGGTGGATGACGTCCCGGGCGGCGGCGTAGGCAAGGCCCACAGACGCCTGGCGGACGATCTCCGCTGCCTCTCGCCAGTGCAGCCCCCTCTTGTGGTCACGGACCTGTTGCCGGCAGTTCGGGCCGTCCACGTAGTCCATCACCATGTAGTGAAAGCCACCCTCAATGCCGCAGTCGATGACGCGCACGATGTTGGGATGCTGGAGCCACGCGGCCATGCGCGCCTCGCGCAGGAAACGCTCCGCATACTGGGGCTTTTTCTGGGAGAGCTGCCTGCGCAGGACCTTCACCGCCACGGGCATGTCGAGTCCCTCGTGCTTGGCCAGGTACACGATGGCAGTGGCCCCGCGCCCGATCCTGCGCAGCACCTTGCATTTGCCGAACTTTTCCGGAACCTGCTGCGCCATGCCCCGCCTCCTGAACCTACAAATAGCATTATAGGGGAAAGTTGCGCCCTGAGGCAACACTCGGGACCTCGCCCCTTCACCGCCCCCGGCCGGTTGTTTTTCCGTGCGCCCTGTGCTATCTTTGTAGCCGAACTGTCCGCCCTACGTTGACGTCGGAGCGGACCGATTGCCTGAAGGGCAGGGGGGAGGATTATGCCTATTCCTGGCCGACGTATGTTCGTCATGTTGGGAGCTGCCGTCGTGCTTGTCAGTTCGGCGTGTTGCGTCGTCTCGCGCTCTGCGAGCACGCACGTGACGGGTGACGCCGTCCTCAAGGGCGGCCTTAACGCCCCGGCTGAAGGGGTCACCACGCGGGACGATCTCGTGCGCGTCTTCGGAGCCCCGAAGCAGACCATGAAGCTCGAGGGCGGCAGGGAAGTGCTCGTCTACGTCTACGAACGGCGGGACAAGAGCAATCTGGCGGTGCTGTTGCTGCTCAACTGGGAGAACAGCACGACGCGACTGGTCCGTTACTGCTTCGAGTTCAAGGACGGGCTGCTCGTGCGCTGCTGGAAAGAGGACGTGCTGTGACCGATGCGGTCACACGACCGTCTCGAAAATAGACAAGGAGCCCATGCCGGAGCTGTTCAAACGGAGCGAGTACAATCCGCTGATCTCGACGCACGACCTGCCCTACCAGGCGAATGCCGTGTTCAATGCCGGCGCGGCTGACCTCGGCGAGGAGGTGGTGCTGCTGCTGAGGGTGGAAAGCACCTCGGGGCGCTCGCACCTGACGGTCGCGCGAAGCAAGAACGGCCTGACCGGCTGGCAAGTGGCCGACCGGGCGCTCTTGCATCCGGCCCAGGACTTCCCGCACGAGTCTTTCGGCGTGGAAGACTGCCGCATCACCTGGATGGAGGACCTGGACACGTGGGGCCTGGCCTACACGGCCTACTCCGAACACGGCGCGGGCATCGGCGTGGCGCTGACGCGGGACTTCGAGACCGTCGAGCGCATCAGCCTGGCCTTCCCGCCGGACGACAAGGACGCCGCGCTGTTCGGGCGTAAGTTCGACGGCCTCTATGCCATGCTCCACCGACCCGCCGTTGGGGGCGGGAGCATCTGGATAGGCTATTCCCCCGACCTGGTGTTCTGGGGCAGGTGCGAGGTCGTCGTGCCCCTGCGCGGCGGGCCGTGGTGGGACGGCAAGCGCGTGGGGGTCGGCCTGCCGCCCATCGAGACGGAGGCGGGCTGGCTCGTCATCTACCACGGCGTCAAGGAGGTCGTCGGCCAGCCCATCTATCGCTTCGGCGTTGCGCTGTTGGACCTGGACGAGCCGCACAGGATGATCGCACGGGCGCGGCGGTGGGTGCTCACTCCTAATGAGCCTTACGAGCAGGTGGGCGACGCGCCGAACGTCGTCTTCCCCTGCGGCGGGTTCGTCCGGGACGGCGAGTTGTGGGTCTATTACGGGGCGTCCGATTCCTCCATCTGCCTGGCGACGGCCCGGATGGAGGACCTGCTCGACGTCGTTCTGGCCGAGAAGATCGAATGAGGGCCGGCAAGGCTGCGATTAGCTGTCTAATGGCGGCGCTACTGCTCGGGCCGGCCGGCGCGGCGTGCGCCGCTGAAGGGCGTCGAAGCCCCGTGATGAAGGACTTCATCGGCATCTGCGGTCACTATCACTTCCGCGGTCTCACCTTTGCCCCCGCGGCGCGCCACGTGCGCAACTACCATTCGCTCAACTGGGACCTGGACGTCACAAAGCCCTACCAGGACCCGCCCTATCCGTTCGCCCTCAACCGCGTCAACTGGGAGAGGCTGTACGGCGGCTGGCAGGAGGCGGGCTTCGAGATAGACGCCTGCATCATGTTCGGCGGCTTCAAGCCGGAGGAGTGGGTAACGCCGGCCGAGAGCGCCTACGGGTGCGGCAAAGCGTTCGCACGTTTCTTTGGGCCTTCCGGGAAGGCGCTGGTTACGGCCGCCGAGCTAGGCAACGAGCCGGGCAAGTACTCGGACGAGGAGTACCGCACGATCGCCCATGCGCTCGCGCGCGGCCTGAGGGAGGGCGACCCGAAGCTACGGATCGCCACGGCCTCCGTCACCGTGGGCGAGAGCGGCGACTACGCCAAGAGCATCGCGTGCTACGACGGCTGGCTGGACCTGGTCGACATCCTGAACGTGCATACCTACGCCATCGACGGAACCTGGCCCAACCGGTTGCGGACGCATCCCGAGGACCCGGAAGGCAGCTTCCCGAAGGTTGTCCGGGACGTCATCGCCTGGCGCGACGAGCATGCCCCCGGAAAGGACGTGTGGGTCACCGAGTTCGGCTGGGACGCGCACCGACCGGAGGGGGCGTCCATCTGGGAGGGCACGCCCATCCACGAACGTCCCTCCGTCCTCAGCCGCGTCCAGCAGGCCCAGTACCTGGCGAGGGGCTACCTGCTCTTCGCCGCGCTCGGCGTCGACCGGGCCTACATGTTCTGGTACCAGGATGACGGGCCGGAAAAGGGACTGCACAACGCCGACGGGCTGATCTCGAAGGGCGTCAAGCAGCCGGCCTTCTACGCGCTGGCCTCCCTGAAGCGGGAGCTGGGCGACTATGCGTTCACCCGCGTGCTGGCGGCCGACTCAGATGGCGTCTATGCCTATCTGCTGGAGGCGGATGCGCAGCACGCCTGCGTGGCGGTCTGGAGCCCCACGCGGGACGGGAGGGAGCGGCCGTGGAGCCTCGATCTGGCGGCGTCGGGCCTGGGCGGGTTCCGCGTGAGCCGCTGCGTCGAGGTGGCGCTTGATGAGTCGGGCGGCAAGGAACTGGCCGTCTCCGCCGCCGAAGAAGCGGTCTCCATCACGGCCACCGGCACACCGCGCCTGATCTTCTTGGAGCAGGGCCGGAGCCACTGAAGGGCTGTCTTCGCCGCATGTCCGAATGCGGCGGCGAATATCTGCCCCCTGCCGTGCGTATTACAGGGAAGCCGGGCGGCGGCCCGTGAGCCGTGCGTTCGAGTTCGCAGGCCGTTAGGGTTAGAATGGCGGTTGACCCTTTGCTGCATGTGGAGCGAATCGGAGACCTCTGGGAGGGCGCATGATGAAGAAGGCAAGTGTGTTGTGCGTCGTTGCCGTCCTGATGGCATCGGCTGTGGCACATGGGCAGACGTCGGCCCTGGACAAGCTGCCGGAAGGGGTTGTCGCCGTCGTTGAGAGCCCCAACGTGATGGTCCTCGATCAGAACGTGGCCGAGTTCCTGCAGCAGGTGTCGCCCGGCGCGGCCGCCCCACCGCTGAGCATGATGTTGCCGGCCGCCGCGTTCAAGACACAGGACCCCTTCAGCGTGAACATGCAGGCGCCGGTTCGGGTGGTGCTGCTTGCGCCGCCTCGTCACATGGCTCCCGTTCTCGTCTACAGCGTCCCGGATGCTGCTCGATACCTGGACAGCCTGGTGGACAGCCTCGAGAAGCAACGGGACGAGGGGGACGTGCACGTCTACAGCGAATGGGGCCGGCCGGTGGTGATCGGGACATCGGGCGCTCAGGCCGCCCTATCGAACGACGTGGACGCGGTGAAGTCCGTCCTGGGCCTGATCGAGAGCGGTGCTTTGCCTGCCGGTTCCTTGTTTGGGGACTGCGCTCTGGGCGCGGGCGTCCGCCTGAAAACGCTATTGGACGGCCTGAACACAATGGGACAGAACCCGTTCGACATGATCCGGCAATCCCTGCCCATGGGAGCCGGAATGCCCTCACACACCGGCATGGATCCAGAGCAGGGCATGAAGATCCTGATGGCCGAGCTGGACGCGGTCGAGTCCATCGCCGGGCAGATGGATTCCCTGACCATCACGCTCGCGCTCCGGGGCGACGCCATCGTCGGCACGTCGCAGATGCGCCCTGTAGCGGGAAGCGGCCTCAGCAACTACATGGCCAGCGTCCCGGCGCAGGACCTGGAGCTTCTGCGCTACGTGCCGGCCGATTCCGTGGCGGTCTGGGGAACGAAGCTGGGAGACCTGGGACCGCTGATGAATTGGTACGCCGGCTTCATGGAGCTTCTCATTCCGGCGACGGGCGAGGGAAGCCCTGCGGCGCCGCTCGCCGACCTTATGCGAGAGAGCGCTTCGCTGGTCGGGGGCGAACTGGCCGTGGGCATCGCCATCGGCGAGCAGGGGCGCCTGACGGTCTATGAGGCGGCCGCGGTCAAGGATCCTGCCGCAATGGAGGCCATGATCGAACAGTCCATGCAGCTGGTCCCGGACCTGATGTCGGCCTACGAGCAGATGGGCATGAAGATGGCGTTCAACGTCCAGCGGAACGCCCTCTCCTATGCGGGCCACGACATCAGCAAGTTCGAGTTCGACATGCAGTTCACCCCCGTTGAGGGAGTGCCCGGCGCCGGGCAGATGGCCGCGATGCAGCAGAAGATGATGGACCTGATGTACGGCGAAGAGAAGAGCGGGTACTGGACGTACCTGGACAGCAACCTGGTCTACGTCCAGGGCGACGGGGCGCTGGACGCGCTGAAGCAGGTCATAGACGGCGCCATCCGGCCGGCCGCGGGCTCCGACAGGCTGGCCGAAGCGACGATCGGCATGCCCTCGGGCGCAACGTCCGTCGGCTACGTCTCGCTCAGCGGTCTCGCCAACTGGGGCGTCGGCCTCGCGAAGGCCGTGGTCGAAGAGCAGATGGGACAGGTGCCGCCCGAGCTGGCCGCCGTTGAGTTCGGCCCCAGTCCGCCGATTGGCGGCGCTACCTGGATCGCCAACGGTGTTGAGCAGACGCAGTGGCGCATCCCGGTGGCATCGGTGCGCGTCATTGCCGAGGGCATACAGAAGGCCATGACCGCGCCTCAGCCGATGATGGCGCCGGCCGCGCCTCAGCCGATGCGGGCGCCGGCCCAGTAGGCTTCGTAACATCGCTCCTGACTATCCTGCCCGCCCGGCCGCTTGCGACGCTGCCGGGCGGGCACTGAGTTCGTCTACCGGATCCTTTCCGAGGCGGTGTTCTGCATGGGAACACGAACTCCCGGGGCAGTTCGGGCCCTGCCGGCGCTGCTGGCGGTCGGTGCGCTCCTGTGCCTTGCCTCATGCGGGGGCAAGGGCGAGGAGGGGCCGGGCGGGGACGTCTCCGTGCTGCCCCGCGAGCAGACGCTCTATGTTGCCGGTCTCCAGTGGGGCCCGCCTTCCACCTTCAGCCCTGTCTCGGCCAATCCTGATTGGCCCATCGACGACCCGCACCGCGAGCTGATCTACGAGACGCTGTTCGCCTACAACATGATGACGGGCGAGCTGGAGCCCCTGCTGGCCGAGGCCTACCGATGGGTCGACGATCTGACCGTCGAGGTGAAGTTGCAGGACGCGGCCCGCTGGCAGAACGGGGAGCCCTTCACGGCTGCCGACGTCGTCTACACCTACGAGCTCGCGCGCCGGTACGAGCTTCCCTACAGCGCGTTCTGGGACTACGTCGGCGAGGTGGCCGCATCCGACGAGCACACCGTGACGCTGAAGCTCGACCCGCAGCGGCCCAACCGCCTGATGGCGCTGGAGTACCTCTGCCACGTCCACATGCTGCCCCGATCCGTGTTCAGCGCCAAGGAGGAGGAATTCGGGGGCGACGCGACGAAGCTGCGCCAGTGGACCAACAAAGACCCCGTCGGCACGGGGCCGTACCGGCTCCACAACTTCTCGACGCAGAAGATCGTCCTCAAGCGATTCGATGAGTACTGGGGGAAGGACCTGTGGGGTCGGCCCGCGCCGACCTACATCGTCCACGTCATCTACAAGGGGAACGAGTCCGGGAATCTGGCTCTGGAGAAGGCCGACGTGGACCTGTCCCAGCAGTTCGTCCCCCAGATATGGAAGATGTGGGAGGGCGGCAAGCCGGTCGGCACGTGGCTGAGGCAGCCCCCGTACTTCTATGTGAGCGGCTCGATGCCGTCCCTGATCTTCAACCTGCACCGGAAGCCGCTGGACGATCCGGCGTTCCGCAGGGCCTTCGCCCACGCGCTCAACTACGGGAAGATAGCCGAGCTGGCCATGACGCGCTATTCGCCCACCATGGTTCCGGGGCTGATCAGCAAGTTCGGACGCGAGGGCCAGTACTTCGATGAGCAACTGGCGCGGGAGCAAGGCTGGCGCTACGATCCGGAAGTGGCGCAGCGGATGCTGCTGGAGGCCGGCTACTCCCGGGGCGCGGACGGCCGATGGCTGATGCCCGATGGTTCGCCGGTGCGGACGCTCAAGATGGAATGCCCGCACGGGTGGACCGACTGGATGAGCTCGCTGGACATTGCGGCCGCCAACCTCCAGCAGATCGGGCTGGAGGTCAGGGCCGAGTTCCCCGAGTACCCGCCTTTCTACGACCGGCTTCAGCAGGGCGACTTCGACATGGTGATGTACAACCCGGCCGGATCGTACTCGCCGGCCCAGCCCTGGCTGAAGTTCCGCAACGTCATGTCTTCCCGTGGCGTGCCGGCGGTCGGGGAAGGGCCGGCGTTCTGGAACTGGGGACGCTATGAGAACCAGGAGGCCGAACGGCTCCTTGCGCGCGCCGCCGCCGTGGCCGACGAGGCCGAACGCAAGCGCCTGTACCGGGAGCTGAACAGCATCTTCATGCGGGACATCCCGGTCCTGCCGCTCGAGTACAGGCCCTGGCTGTTCTACGAGTTCAACACCACGCACTGGGGCAACTTCCCCACGGCGGACAATCCCTACGCCCCGCCCCAGATATGCACGGACGGCGCGGGCATCCGGGCGCTCTACCGGATAGCGCCTGTCCCCCAGCCGTAGCCCCCTT
>CAYUDW010000102.1:0-3208 GCA_964442595.1 uncultured candidatus Brocadiaceae bacterium | reverse complement strand
GCGGGCATCCGGGCGCTCTACCGGATAGCGCCTGTCCCCCAGCCGTAGCCCCCTTGCGCCGGCCCCGTCCGTTCCTACCATGCCGCGTCGGAAGCCGGTAGAATAGCCGCGCCGCAGCACGCCTTCGCTGCGCCCTCAGCGCCCATTTGGGCGGCCGTACTGCGAACCCTCAACCCGGGGTCGACATTGCGGCGCTTCGCGTCCTACATCGGCAAACGGTTCGGCTGGTATCTGCTCACGCTCGTGTTCGCGCTGGTGCTGAACTTCTATCTGCCGCGCCTGGTGCCGGGCGACCCCATCAGCCAGATCGTCTCGCAGATCGCGACCGGCGGCGTCGAAAGCGAGACGATGCAGAGGCTCTACGACACCTACGTCGAGGAGTTCGGGCTGGACAGGTCGCTGCCGGCGCAGTTCCTCAGCTACGTCGGGATGCTGTTCAGGGGCAACCTGGGCACGTCCTTCAGCCAGTACCCGAAGCCCGTCACGCGGATACTGGCCGATGCCCTGCCGTGGTCCTTCGCGCTGCAACTGCCCGCCCTCGTGGTGGGGTGGATTGTGGGCAACGTGCTGGGTGCCGTAGCCGCATACCGGAAGCGCGTCTTCGACCACGTCCTCTTCCCGCTGTCGCTGTTCCTGAACTCGATACCGCACTACGCGCTGGGCATCCTGCTGCTCTACTTTCTGGCCGTGGCGCTGGACTTGTTCCCCGTGGCCGGGGGCTATGACCAGGCGCTGACCGTTTCGTTCTCGGCGCGATTCATCGGCAGCGCCGCCTATCACTACGTCCTGCCGTTCGCGTCCGTCGTTCTGGTCACGGTGGGCGGCCAGGCCATCGGCATGCGCGAGATGTCCATCTACGAGCTCAACAGCGACTACGTGCTCTACTGCCGCAGCCTGGGCCTGGGCAGCGGGAAGATCATCCGGTACGTGTTCAAGAACGCCGTGCTGCCGCAGATCACCGGTTTCGCAACGTCGCTGGGCATGGTGGTGGGCGGATCGCTGGTGACCGAGATCGTCTTCTCCTACCCGGGCATCGGGCAGGTCTTGTTCACGGCCATCCGGCAGTCGGACTATCCCCTGATCCAGGGGTGCACCTTGCTCATCACGCTCGCCGTGCTCGGGGCGAACTTCCTGATGGACATCTCCTACGGCCTGATCGACCCGCGCATACGGGCCGCCGAGGTGGAGGAGGCCGCCACGTGATCGAGCTGCTCAAGAGGGTGTGGACGTCGCCGAAGGCGCGCTCCGGGTGCGTCGTCTTCGCCTGCGTGCTGGCCTTCGGCTTGCTGGGCCCGATCTGCCTCGAGGCCGAGCCGACAGACATGGTGGGGGAGCTGTATGAGCCGCCCTCGGCGGAGCGCTGGCTCGGCACGGACAACTTCGGCAGGGACATCTTCACGCAGCTCGCCCACGGCACGCGCACTTCGCTGCAGGTGGGACTGCTCGCCGGCCTGATCGCCACGCTTATCGGCACGGCCATGGGATCCGTGGCGGGCTACAAGGGCGGCCTGCCGGACGCCGTCCTGAACTCCGTGACGAACCTGTTCCTCGTCATACCGCCCTTTGTCGTGCTGATACTGCTGTCCATCAGCCTGCGGACCCGGAGCGTGGCCGTGCTGGCCGTCATCATCGGCGTGACGAGCTGGCCGTGGGTCTCGCGCTCGGTCCGCGCGCAGGTCTACAGCCTGAAGACGCGCCGCCACGTGGACATCGCCCGGATCAGCGGGTTCGGCACCTTCGCCATCATTGTACGGGAGATACTGCCTTACATACTGTCGTACATCGTCATGGCTTTCGTGCTTCAGGTGGCTTCGGGGATCCTGACAGAGGCGACGCTCAGCATGCTGCGGCTCGGGCCTTACAATGCGGTTTCGCTGGGCACGATGATGTCATGGGCCCTGATGTTCGAGGCGGTGCGGGCACATGCATGGTGGGCCTTCATCCCGCCGGTGCTGCTCATCGCCGTCATCACCTTCTCTCTCAAGTACATCAACAGCGGCATGGACGAGGTATTCAACCCGCGCCTGCGCCGCACGTGAGGCCGTCACTGACCCCTAACACCTATCACCTATCACCTAGAACCCGTCACCTCCAGAGGTAAGGCGCTGTGGCGGAAGTCCTGAAAGTAGAGGACGTTCGGGCCTACTACCGGACGCGCTTCGGCGGCGAGGTGCGGGCCGTTGACGGCGTTTCGCTGACGCTGGCCGAGGGGGAGGTGCTCGGCATCGCCGGGGAGTCCGGCTGCGGCAAGTCCACCCTCGCCCGCGCCCTGAGCGGGCTGTTCGACCCGCCCCTCCGTCGGGTCGGCGGCAAGGTGCTGATCGAGGGCGATGACCTCTACGCCATGACGCCCGGGGCCTTGCGCACCGAGGTGCTCGGCAAGCGCATGTCCTACGTGCCGCAGAGCGCGATGAACGCCCTGAACCCGACCCGCAAGGTCGGCAAGTTCGTCCGCGACGTGATGCGCACGCACTATCCCAAGATGGATGGCGGCGCGGTGCTGGGTCGCGCGCGCCAGCGCCTGCACGCGCTCTCGCTGCCCGATCGGGTGCTGGACAGCTATCCCTTCGCGCTGAGCGGCGGAATGCAGCAGCGGACCGTCATCATGATCTCCAGCATCATGGACCCCGCCGTGCTCATTGCCGACGAGCCGACCTCGGCCCTGGACGTCAGCACGCAGAAGGCGCTCGTGCGCATGCTGAGGGACCTGGTCCGGCGCGGGATAGCGCGCAGCCTGATCTTCATCACGCACGACATCGCTACGCTGCGCCACGTCTGCGACCGAATTGCCGTGATGTACGCGGGGGAGTTCGTGGAGGTCGGCACGACGGAGCAGATCGTGTTCGATCCCGTCCACCCGTACACGAAGGCGCTGCTGGGCTCCGTGCTTGTGCCCGAGCCGGGCGTGCGAGGACGGAAGCTGCCCACCATTCCCGGCCGCCCGCCGGACCTGTCCGACCTGCCGCCGGGGTGCCGCTTCGGCCCGCGCTGCACCGCGCACGACGACCTCTGCCGCCGGCAGCACGGGGTGCTCACGACGGTGCAGGGCAGGCTGGTGAGATGCCCCCGCCTGACCGACACGCAGGATCAGTCGCCCGGAGGCACACCATCGGCACCATGAGGAAGACCGACAACAGGGCAAGCGGCTCGACTGAAGAAGCCGTCATCCGGGTCGAAGGCGTGAGCCGGACCTTCGGCAGAGGCCGCC
>CAYUDW010000101.1:0-12902 GCA_964442595.1 uncultured candidatus Brocadiaceae bacterium | reverse complement strand
GCTGTCCGGCGATGTGCTGACGTGCACCATCCCGCCGCATTCGGCCGTCTTCATCTCGCTCGTCAGGTGAGTTGGCAGGGGGGCAGCGCGGCGGTCAATTCTCGACGAAGGCGAAGTATCCCAGAATGGCCGCGCCGAGCAGGATGAAGAGCAGGTTCAGGTTGAACAGTCCGTAGATGCCGAGCGCGGCGCCGACCAGGGCTACCAGGTTCCTCGGGCTGCCGTAGCCTACGGGCATGTCATCCTCCTGGGAGCGGTCCCGGCGGGGGAGGGGGCAAGATACCCGTTCGGGCCGGGCACGTGCAAGCGCGGCAGACGCGCGATTCGGCTTGACATCCAGACATCTGTCGAGTATAGTGCGCGTTGAGGCTATACATCGGTATAACTCTGCCGATTGGCCCGGTCGCCGGAGAGACCGACATGGAAACTCGCTTTGTCATCCACGTGGACATGGACGCCTTCTTCGCTTCGGTCGAGCAGGTTCTGCACCCGGACCTGAAGGGCAAGCCCATCGTCGTCGGCGGCGGGATCGAGGGCAGGGGGGTGGTCGCCTCGGCCTCGTACGAAGCACGGCGGTTCGGCCTGAAGGCCGGCATGCCGATCTTCCGCGCACGCGAGCTCTGTCCGGACGGGATCTATCTCGCCCCGAGCTTCAGCGAGTACAACCGTTTCTCCGCGCGCGTCTTCGATCTGCTGTGCCGCATCAGCCCGTCGGTGGAGCAGGCTTCGCTGGACGACGCCTACGTGGACCTGCGCGGCTGCGGGCGCATGTACGGCACGTGGTCGGCGCGGCCCCTGGGGCGCTTGCCTTTCCGCCGGGTGGCGGACGGCGTCTACCGCCGTTCGGAGAAGCGCGCCCTGCCCCCGGAACTGCGCGTGCTGGTGCCGCGGGATTCCCGGTGGGCAGCGGCGGTGGGGCTCTGGATCATGCGCCTGGTGCGCGCAGAGACGGGCCTGGGCGTCTCGGTGGGGGTCGGCTCGAACAAGCTGGTGGCCAGGACGGCGTCCGGTTTCTGCAAGCCCGCCGGGATCGCGGTCGTGCAGCCGGGCCACGAGGCGGACTTCGTGGCGATGCTGCCGCTGAAGGACGTGCCCGGCATCGGAAGGGCCACGCGGGACAGGCTGCTCAAGTGGAACGTGCGGACCGTGGAGGAAGCCCGCCGCCTTCCATGCGATCTGCTGGGGGACGTTTTCGGGCCGGAGCGAGGCGCGGCCATATATGACCTGGTGCGTGGGCGGGACTGCCCGGAGGGCGAGTCCGCCGAACTGCGCGAGCCCGGCCCGCCCCGGGGCATCAGCCGCGAGACCACGTTCTGGACGGCGTCCAACGACTACGAGTTCGTCGAGTCCATGCTTTTCTACCTGACCGAACGGCTCGGCCGTGCGCTGCGTCGCGAGGGGCTGGAAGGGCGGACGGTGCAGGTCAAGGTGCGCTACCAGGATTTCGCCACGGTGCAATGTTCGCGTTCGCTGGGCTGCCACGTTGACCGGGACGAGCGGGTATTCGCGGTGGCCCGGAAGCTGTTGAGCGGCCTGTGGCGCCGCAGCCGCAGGGTCCGGCTGGTCGGCATCGGTCTGACCGATCTGCGGCGCGCCTGCACGGTGCAGGGGAGCCTCTTCGACAACGGCGCCGACCGGAGCCGTCGCATCGACCGTTGCCTGGACGGCCTGCGCCAGCGGTTCGGGTTCGGCGTCGTGCAGCGCGGCCTCACCATCAACCTGTCGCACCCGTCCGGCGGGGTCGAACAGCCCGTCCTGCCCGAGCCGGCCCGGCCGTAGCCCCGCACCGGGCGAGCCGTCGTTCCGGACCTTTTCCCTATGTGTCGCTCTCCCGCTATAATCCCCCTTCGCCTGTCGTGGCGTCCGTGCACGCCCGTGAGGCAGGAAGAGGGTGAGCGACGAGCTACAGCCCGATGCAGCACCGGACGAGGCCGCGGGATTCCCGACCATCCGCAGCGTCGTCCTGGGCTGCGTGCTGTGCGGGATCATCGGGCTGGCCGGCCCCTACTGGACGATCTACCTCCAGTCCTCCCGCATGTTCGCCGATTACCACACGGCGGGGGCCACCTTTCTCCTGTTCCTGATCCTGATACCCAACTTCGTGCTGCGTGCGATCTGGAAACCGTTGGGGCTGCGCATGCACGAGCTGATGACGGTCGGCGCGATGATGCTGGTGGGCGGGTCGATCGCCACGTCGGGGCTGATCGCCTACTTCATGCCGGCCATCTCTTCGGCCTACTACTTCGCCAACTCTTCGAACAACTGGGCGCTCGACGTGTGGCCGCACCTTCCGCAGGCGCTTTCCCCGCTGGATCCCAACGGCGGCACGGTGGCCATCACGAAGTTCTGGGAGGGCGTGCCGGGCGACGAGCCGATCCAATGGGGGCCTTGGATCGGGCCGCTGTTCACGTGGGGCATCTTCCTGATGGCGCTTTTCGCGTGCATGATGGCCATCATGACCATCATGCGCAAGCAGTGGATGGACCGCGAGCACCTGAGCTTCCCCATAGCCCAGGTGCCGGCGGAGCTTTGCGCGGCAGGCACGGACCCAGCAGGGCCGGGCTCCATCTTCCGCAGCAAAGGGTTCTGGATCGGGCTCGGGGCCACCTTTCTGCTGGCCAGCGCGGGCGGGATCGTCCACTACATGGGAGGGGACTGGTTCTTCCGGATCCGCTATTGGGTAGACTTCGCTCAGGAGCCCTGGCGGCTGCCGATATACGTGGACCTGGTCGTCATGGGGCTCGTATTCCTGATCCCCAACCGGATCGCCTTCACCGTGTGGTTTGTCGCGCTTCTGTCGTGGATCGTTCGTTCGGTCATGCAGGAATACGCCCTGCGGATGCCGGGGGAATGGGTGTATGGGAATGAGATGAGCCAGGTGGCGATGGGAGCGACGGTCACGTTCGTCATCGCCAGTCTGTGGCTCTCGCGCGAGCATCTGAAGCGGGCCCTGCGTTGCGCACTGGGCCGGGGCGACCGCGACTACGACGCGGGAGAGCCGTCCTCATACCGCACGGCCTTTCTGACCGTGATCATCGGGCTCATCGTTGCCTGCGTCTGGCTCCACCGGATGGGCCTGGGGCATGTCTACGCCGTCTTGCTCGTCTTGATCACGCTGGCCGTCTACTACGCCATGGCGCGCGTTGTGGCGCAGTGCGGCGTGCCGATGCTCAGCCCGCCGATGTACCCCAATCACTTCATGGTGACCTTGTTCGGCCCCGCCACGCTCGGCTCGCAGCGCCTTTCGGTCCTGGGCATGCACATGGGATGGCATTTCGACATGCGCAACTCCGTCATGTCCGGCTCGGGCCACGGCATGTTCCTGGCGCGGCGCCGACGCAACGGCCTGTTCTGGGCCATGTTGCTGGGACTGCTTGTCACGTACGTGGCCGCTTACTTCTGCACGGTGTGGGTCTGCTACCGCCACGGCGGGGTGAACATGGACAGCTGGTTCTTCGGCACCTACCCGAAGCTCTTTCCGTCGGCGTGGATCAAGGCGGCAATGGCCGAGCACGGCGGACCCAGCTACGTGCGGATGGTCTGGGCGGCGGGCGGAGCCATCGCTATGGCCGCGCTCGTCGTGGCGCATCGTTCGCTGTTCTGGTGGCCGCTGCACCCGGTGGGGCTCCTGATCTGTTCCAGCCACATGGTCTACTACTTCTGGGTATCCGTGTTCCTGGCCTGGCTGGTGAAGGTGCTTCTGCTCAAGATCGGGGGGCAGGCCATGTTCCGCCCGGCGCGGCGGTTCTTCATCGGGATGGTCATGGGTTACTTCCTGGCCGGCGGCACCTGGGCCATCATCGATACGATCACGGGATCTTCCAACAACCCCGTCTTCTACATCTGATGGCCGGGCAGGACCTTCTTCTGCATCTGCCCGTCATTGGCCGGCCGGTTCCGATGCGGTTAGAATGTCGGATCGCGTTCTTGCGGAGCGACGTGCGGGCATGAAGATCAAGGTGGCGGCGATCGTGGCGTGGACGGCCTTCGGCGGCCTCTTGCTGGCCGCACCGGCGGAAGAGGAGTCCGAGGTCTACGCACGGGTCAACGGGCACGCCATTACGGCCGAGGCCGTCGAGCGCCACCTCCGGATGACGCGGCCGGCCGCCCAGGCTGCCGTCCAACCCGAGGCGATGCCCCCCAAGATGCGCGCGGAGCTTGAGGGACGCCGGCGGAAGGAAGCGCTGGAGGCCGTGATCCGTAAGCATCTTCTGTGCGAACTCGCCCGACAGGAGTACCTCGGGGGCGAATCGACCACCCAGGTCCTGGACGAGTTCGCCGAGAAGGAGTTCAGGAAGTTCCAGGAGCAGGTCGGCTCTCTGGTCAAGGCCAGGCGAATGCTGGCCGAACTGGGCCTGACCGTCAAGCAGTACAAGCAGCTTCAGATCGACAACGTCCTGGCCAACAAGCTGCTCTGGGACAACGTGTTCTTGCACGTTCAGGTCTCGCCCGCCGAGGTGCGCAGCTACTACGACGCGCAGCGCGGGGAGCTGACCGCTCCTCGCACGATCCGGTATCGCCAGATCTTCTTGCCGACCGTGGACGGCGTGGAGGAGGCGGCGCTCCGCGACGAGGCACAGGATCTCCTGCGCAATATCCGCAACGGGCTGGACTTCGCCGAGGCTGCCGACCGATACTCCGCCGACCGTGACGAGCATCCGGGAGGGCTGCGCGAGGTCGTGGTGCCCGATGATTTGCCGGACTGGATGCCGCCGGCGGTCGAGGGGCTGGAGCCCGGGCAGGTCTCGGACGTGCGCGCCGTCGCCAGCGGATTCTCCATTGCCATGCTGGAGGAGGTCTCCCCCGCCCGGCAGCTCACTTTCCAGGAGGCCCAGGCGCACATCAAAGCCACGCTCACGCGAGAGAAGCGTGTCGCGGCCCGAGACAAGTACCTGGAGCGCCTCCAGGAAGAGGCGCACATCGAGTACCTGCCGCCCGCCAGGGAGCTTGGACTGGAGTGATCGCGCGGCGAGCCCTTTCCTATTGACTCCCCAACGGTGAGCGACATGTGTCCGTTTGACCATGCCGACCGGTTGATCGAAGTGGGGCGTCGCCTGGTCTGCCAGGAGGCGGCCCGGGTGCTGGTACCGCCCCAGGCGGCTGAGCCGGGCTTCTGGTTCGGCAGCGGCAACATCTGCCGCGATGGCGACGGCGCCTTGCTGCTGTGCGGGCGGTACCGGAACGGCGGCGATTCGCGGCTCGGGCTCAGGGCCGGCGTGCGCGGCTTCGAGCTCGCCATCTTCCGGTCGACTGACGAGGGCGAGACCTTCGAGCACGTCCTGTCGCTCTCGAAGCAGGACGTCGCTCCGGACGGGGAGGAAGTGCTGTCCATTGAGGGCTCCTGTCTGCGTCGGACCCAGGCGGGCCTGGAGCTCTACGTCTCCAGCGAGAAGCGGCAGGCCTACCCCGACGCTCTCGGGGAGTTCCAGAAGCCGGGCACCGGCGTCTGGAGCATCGACGTGCTGCGCGCCCCTTCGGTGGACCGCCTGGCCCGCGCGAAGGCGAAGCCGCTGCTCCGCTCGGAGGAGCCGGCTTCGCTCCACGTCAAAGATCCGGTCGTGTTCGAGCTCGGCGGGCCTGGCGAGGCGGGCGGCGACCGCAGCTTCATGGTCTACTGCGTGCATCCGTTCAGTTGGACGAGCAGCAGCGCAGCCCTGGCGGAGGTGCTGCCGGGCGGCTCGGTGAGGCGGAGCCGCGGGCCCTTGCTGCCACGCGGCCCCGTGTGGGACGTGGCGGCCTGCCGGGTGACGGCCCGCCTGGCACTGCCGCGTGTGGGCGTTCTGGCGGACGGGCCGCCGGTCTCGCTCTACTTCTACGACGGTGCGGAATGCTTCCACGATCACGGCGCGGGCGGCCGGCCCCGCGGCTACTCGTGCGAGGAGATCGGCGGGCTTGCCGCAGGGCGAGACCGCGAATTCCCGCAACTCGTGCGGCTGTCGGTGGACGGTCCGCTGTTCGTCTCGCCGCACGGGACGGGGTGCAGCCGGTACGTCTCCGTCTTCGGGACGGAGCACCGCTACCTTGTCACGTGGCAGCAGTCGCAGGCCGACGGTTCCCAGCCCCTGGTGATCAACCGCGTGCCCAGGGCCGAGATTGAGGCCGCTCTGACGGGGTAGGGGATGGAGATCACGCGCAAGGTCATTCTGGCATTGCTTCCGATCGGGTTGGGTCTGGTCTTGCGCTGGATCGGCCTGTTCAGGGACGAGGAGGGGGGGCTGCTGCGCAAGTTCGTCGTGCGGTTCACCGTGCCCCTTTTCGTGTTCTTCTCCGTCTACGAAGCCAGGCCCGAGAGCATCGCGGCCATCGGACCGATGATCGGGGCGTTCGTCGCGATGACGGCCGTGCTGTTCGCCGTCGGCTGGGCGGCCGCCAGCCTGTTCAGGAAACCGGCCAGCCGGGCCGCCGTGCATGCCTGCATCACCTTCGGCAACTACGGCTGGATCGGCCTCGGCGTGGCGCACGCCGTGCTTGGCGCGCCCGGCAGCCAGCGGATCGTGTATTTCATCTTGCTGTGGTGGCCCGTCTTCTACGCGTTCGGATTGCCCATCGGCTTCATCCACGTCGGCAAGCAGCGGGGCGGCATGCCCGTGCGGAAGGCGGTCGCCACTGCGACGCCTCCCATCGCGGCGATGCTGATCGGACTGATGCTGAACCAGCGCGGCATGGCCGTGCCGCCGTTGATCACCGAGGTGCTCAAGCCCTTCGGCGACATGACGGTGCCGCTGATCCTGTTCAGCGTGGGCGTGATGCTCGATTTCAGCCGGATTACGGCCTCGGTCGGGCCGGCTTTGCTCATAAGCGCTGTTACGCTGCTGGTCGGCCCCCTCATCGGCTGGGGACTGGCGGCGCTGCTGGCCCGGGACTCGGTCAGCTATCAGGCCATCATCCTGGCGGGCGCCATGCCCGTGGCCACAATGACGCCCGTGCTGGAAGAGAGCTACGAGATGGACAAGGACTTGGTCAGCACGGCCATCGTCCTGAGCACCGCCGTCTCGCTGGTTACCGTGCCCGCTGTGGCCGCCATAATCACGGGTTGAGGCCGGCCCTGCGCCGGGCAGTGCTTTGCCGGCGAGGGAGCCCTTGACGCCCAGCGGCTGCCCCCTATAATCGGCACCAGGTACGGGCAGAGAACGGCCGTGCGCCCCATGTGGGGCGCGCGTTCGCCATCGGTCGAGGTTTCCGCAAGCCATGGACAGTCGCAAGAGGCCGCCGAGCTCAGGAGATCACGCCGGCCGCAGGCTCAGGACGCTGGACCTCGAGCCGCTCGAGGGACGAATCCTCCTCAGCTCTCCCGTCTTGAACGCCGGGCAGGATGCAATCGACGTGGAGCTTGTGCCGATGGCCTGGGGCGTGGGTGTCGACCGCAGCCCGAGGCTGCCGGATGGCCTGGACGAAGTGCTGGTCGGGGACGCCTTCTATCTGCACGTGTGGGCGAAGAACGTCGATGGCTCGCTCAACGGCATCACGGGCGGATACGTGGACATCTCCTTCGATCCCGCGCTGGCCACGGCCGAGACGCTCGGCCACGGATCGCTTTACACCGTCGCCCCGTCGGGAATCATCGACGCTGAATCCGGCCTGGTGGACGACTTCGGCGGGCAGACGCCGCCCGGCGTGGTGGGTTTCGGCGACAACGAGTGGGTCCGGCTGGGATACGTGGAGTGCACGGCGGCCGGCGGGGGCATCATCGAGTTCTCTGCCGGGCCCGGCGTGAGCAACTTCACGCGGGACGAGGAGGGCGACGTCCCATGGGACAGCATCCAGTTCGATGAGCCCCTCGCCACACTGACCATCCTGGACTTTGCGCTGGTCGCCGAGCACACCTTCGGCGACGGCGTGACCGTGTCCGTCTATGACGTGGATCCGGGCAACGGCGTGCCCGAACCGGACTGCATCGCGTGGTCATTCGCCGATTTCGTCTGGGGTCGGACGGACGTGGTTTTCTCCCCCGGGCTGCTCACCGATCAGGTGATCGACCTGCTCGTGCTCTTCGGGGACGGCTCGAGCACCGCTGATCTGGCCTTCGTGATCGAGAACAACGTCGGCCTCGGCAGCGTGATTGACGCGCGCACTGCTTCCGCTCCGATCGCCGCGCTGTCGAGCGACGGTTACGTGAACCTGGTCAGCCTGCTTGGTGGGCTGACCGGTGCGGACCTCGAAGGAACAGGTGAACTGACGGCGCTCTACAGCGGAAGCTACGTCGGCTCCGTCATCGCGCGAGGGAATGTGGAAGGCGACGTCGTCGTGAACGGCGACCTGAAGCTCCTGCTAACGCTGGGCGGCGATCTGAACGGAGGCGTCTCCGTGACGGGTGGCGACCTGGGCACCGTCATCGCCCAAGCGTTGGGTAGCGCCGGCGGCAGCATCGCGGGCGACCTGAGCGCAGAGGGCGGGATCAGCGCCGTCTATGCGCTGGGCGGCGGCATCAGCGGAAGCATCGAGGCCGAGGGAGGCGTGGTCGGCACCGTGCTCGCGCAGGGCTCGGCGACGGTCGACGGTTCCATCACCTGTCCCCTGATCTCCGGTGACGAAGGCGTCGGCCTCGTGCAGGCCATCTACGGGGACGTGGCGTGCAGCATCTCCTCGGCGTCAGGCTCCATCGGCTCGGTGATCGCCGTGCGGGGCGACGTGGACCTGAGCGGCGGGCGACAGATATCGTCGGCCGGCACCATCAACGTCATTCAGGCCATCCGCGGGGATCTGATCGGTGACGGTGAGGGAGCCGCTGACGTGCGCGTGGCGGACGGCGACCTGTGGAGCCTGTGCGCCATCGGCGGTAGCATTGAGAACCTATGGACGCAGGTCGGCCTCGGCGGCGCTCCATGGGGCAGGTTGGCCGGCGTGCTGGCCACCGAGGGCGGGATCCTGGGCTCGCGCATAGAGGCGGGCCAGTTGGGCAGCGTCTACACCAGCGGCGACCTGACGGCCGACATCACCGTGCGGGGGGCGCTGGGCAGCGTCGCCGTCGCGGGCCGCGTGACCAACTGCAACATCGAGGTGGTCAACGGCTCGTTCGCATCGCTCTGGGCGGGCGGCGACGTCGAGTGGAGCAGCATCCGGCTGGTGGACGACCAAGGGGACCCGGTCGGACGATTCGGCAGCTTGTGTGCGGGCGGCGACCTCTACAACACGAGCGTCTCTGCGGGCACCATCGGCGTGGTGTCAGCCCTCGGCCAGATATCGAGCGACCGATGGGACGAGATCCGCGCGGCGCTCGATGGTTTCTGGATCGGCGACGAGGACGGCTGGCACCGGATATCGGACACCATATTCTCCTGGCTGCCGTGGCTCTCGTCGCTGGACCTGGACGGGCTGCTCGCCTGGATCGGCTGACGGCGGCCCGGCCGCTCTCGCCAACGTTACTATTCCGCCGGTGCTTCGGCGCGTCGTGTCCGCCCGTGCAGACGATCGTAGAGCGACGTGAAGCCGAAGGCCACCGCCGCAGCCGCGATCGCCACGACGACGGCCGCCAGGGGGTCGGCGTAGTCTCCCTCGGCGACCACCCTCAGGCCCGCCACAACCAGTGCCGCCGCCGTCAGGACGATGAAGCTGACTCCGCCCGGGAGCCCGGATTTGAACCAGAAGAGCCCGCACAGGGCGAAGACGACCAGCACCAGCAGAACCATGCCCGGCGTGAGCACGGACGACGTCATGCAAATCGCTTTCGCCTCGGCCGGGACCTCCGGGTTCAAGATCAGCCCCTGGAAGTAGAACCGCTGGGGAAGCTGAGGCTTCGCGCCCACCACGGCCGGACCCACGCGTGAGGACTGCTTGCCCGCGGCGCGCCCGAGCAGCACAAGCTCGTTACTCAGTTGCTGCTGGCTCTGGGCTGCCTGCTGGCGCGCGGTCTGGGCGGAGTCCCCCGGCTGTCGCGCCGGCTGGAGGGATCGCAGGGACTCTTCGAAGTAGGACTCCGAGGGTAGCCGCTCCAGCGTCCCGCCGGAGCTCAGCATGTGGTAGCCGCGCGGAAGCTGAAGGATCCAGCCCAGCCGCAGCACCCGCACGCCCACCAGGGACGGCATGCGGAGCCTGATCGCCTCGGCTTTGCCGAGCTCGCCCCCGCCGAGCTCCTCCCATTGGAGTTCGACGGTCACGGGCCCGGTCACGCCCTGCACCTGGGCGATGGGGATCTTGGTCACTTCCCCCTCCGGCGTCGTCTCCGTCAGGGGCCGGACGCGCCTGCCGTTCACCAGGGCATGCCAGAGCTTGGCGCCTTCGGGCAGGCGGATCTCGAAGAAGGGCTGGTAGCGGCTGCGCACGCTGGCCACCAGGCTCGTGATGCGGTTCCCCTCGCGCGTCAGCGTCGTGTCCAGCTTGCAGCTCTCCACCACGGCCGTCACTACGTCGGCCTCGTCATGGCGGACCGAGGACAGCACGAGCGCGTACGGCTGCGCCAGGTAGCGGAACGCGAACAGGATCGGCACCGTTTCGCGTCCGACCTGCGAAGCCACGGAAGGCGGGAGCTGGCGGAACTTCAGCGGTATCTCTTCCTCGTCGACCGGCGTCAGGCCCTCGATGTCCTTGCCGATAGGCGTCAGCTCCAGGGACGGATCGCCCGTGACGGCCAGGTAGCCGATCTCCCGCTCCACTTCCTTCATCTCTCCGATGACGCTGGGGCCGGTGAACCGGCGCATCGACTCCTTCGCGTCCAGGTCCATTGTGTACTCGAAGATCAACTGGTAGGAACCCTTCGCCTCGCTCTGCAGCTCGATGCGCCACAGCTCGCCGGGCTTCGGCTCTTCCTCCTTGACCTTCTCCTGGATCTTGATGTTCTCGCCGCGGATGTTGGGCTCGGAGACGCCTTCGGGCAGGCGCACCAGGAACTCCTCGACGCCCGCGTACTGGATGGTGAACTCCACGGTCGAGGCGCCCATCAGGTAGTCCTCGCCGAAGCGCACGTAGTTGAACGTTTGCGCCGTGATCTTGGGCGAGATGCTGGTGACCTCGATCGCCAGCTCCCAGGGCGACTCAACCAGGCGGAAGGCGAGCTTCGCGTTGGGCGCCCGCTGGAGCAGCTCAGGCGGGATCTCCTGCACGTCCACGTCGTGCAATGAGCCGCCTTCGCCCGAGCGCTTCAGGCGGATGCTCTCGTCCGTGGCGAGGGCGATGTGCCCGCGCTCCTGCTCGCAGTCCAGCGTGTAGATGGCGGGGATGGCGAATGTGTCCGACTCGCCGGGCTTGGGCAGCTCCTTGCCGAGGAGCACCTCCGTCTCCAGCTCGATCCTCAGCTCGTCCAGCGCCTTCTCGGTGAGCTGGACGGTCAGCGTGCTGCTGGCCGCGTCATACGAGTAATCCTCCACCTTGTCTCCCTTGACCAGCAGGCTGCCCCGGAGCTCCGGCGGCAGGTGCAGGCGCAACTGGAAGACGCCGGCCTTCTTGATGCGGTAATCGAACACCGAGTTGTACCGCAGGTTCTTGCGGGTGATCTGGATCAGGTGCTGCGGCTCGGCCTTCAGCTCGGGCTCGACGTGGCTTACCACCAGCTCCAGCCTGTGCGGGAAGCTCAGGTACCGGAAGGCCAGCATCGGCTCCGGCGCCTTTTGCGCGGTCACCATCTGCTGGACCGCCCGGATGCCCCGCAGCTCGGCCACGTCGATCTGGCTGATCCCCGTCAGCGACTTTGTCTCGACGGCGATGCCGGCGTCCGCCGAGACGGCGATGGTGCCCCACTGGCGTTCGGCGCCCACCAGCTCGAGCGTCGGCAGGACGGCGCGCTCCGGGTCGGCGATCTCGCTCGAGGTCTGGAGGCTCAGGCTGTAGGTGCCTTCCGCCTTCGAGCGCAGGTCGACGGTCAGCACGTTTGTGGCGGGATCGAGGCTCTGGTTGTTGATGTTATCGCCGCGCAGGCTCACCAGCTTCATGTCGGGCGCCAGGCGCAGCTTGAGCTGGAACAGCCCGGCGTTGCGGATCTCGTACTGCACGTCCCATTGCTGGCGGAACCGCTCCAGCGACGCCACGGTCAGGCACGAGACCTCGCCGTAGACCTTCGGCTCGATTGTGGAGACGCGCAGCTTCACCGTGAACGGCCGCGCCAGGTAGCGCAGCCCCAGGCTGAAGCGGTCCCCGAGCGACTGCAACGCAATCGGCATCTCGGACAGGTTCACCTGGCCGATGTTGCTCTTCTGGACGATCTCGGCCTGCAGGCCCTTCTCCACGGCCACCGCCACGGCGCCGCGCTCTCGGGCGACGTTGAGGGCCTCGACCTGCGGCGCCTCAATCTCGACGGGCACCGGGTCCAGCGTCTTCTCGAGCGTGAGCGTCAGGCGGAACCGCGCGTCCGCCGGCTCGAGCAGGGCCACCGCGAGCGTGCTCCGGCCGGCGTCGTCCGTGCGCAGGTCCCAGCTCCGCATGTTGTCGCTCTCGACCTTCAGCAGGGAATAGCCTACGGGCAGCGCGACGAGGGCCTCGCTCATCTGGCCCTGGAGGAGCGTGTAGTCGATCTCCGTCTCGACCCGCAGAAGCCCCGGCGAGATGTCGAGCAGCATGTTCTGCTCGGCGAAGGCGATGGTCTCGACTTCGCGTACCTCCGGTCCCGGCTTCCAGCACAAGCGAAGTTCCCCCTCGACCGTGCCGTAGACCGTAACCGTGGTCAACGCGCCCGCCACCTCCTCCTGGTAGGGGACGTCCGGCTCGAGGCGGACCTCCAGGTTCTGGCCCGCCAGCGTCACTTCGTAGACGGCGCTCAGGGCGGGCACCATCGGGATGAGGGCCGAGTTGGTCTGGCGATCGCGCGCGATGGGCGTGGCGAACTCGATCTCCAGCGAATACCGGCCCTTGCCGGCGAGCAGCACACCGACGGTGTCGCGCCGCCGCATCGGCAGAGGCGCCGTGCCGAAGAAGCCGCCGCCCGCCGCTTTGGCCGAGATCACGCCGACGTTGCCCGAGAACAGGGGCAACCACGT
>CAYUDW010000100.1:0-12944 GCA_964442595.1 uncultured candidatus Brocadiaceae bacterium | reverse complement strand
CCGACCCGCCGATGAAGTTCTCGATCGACGTGAAGGGCATCACGCCGTTGATGATCCCCGCGTCGTCGTTCATGACGTCCCAAACGTTGGCGGCCGTATAGGCAGACAGGTCGATCGTGTCGCCGCCGCCGTCGCCGTCGACGGTCCCCGAGACGGTCTTCTGGTCGCTGAAGACGAACACATCGGCGCCGAGGCCGCCCGTCAGGTTCTCGAAGCTCCAGAAGTCGAACGCGCCGGCCCCGCCCACGTCGCCCGCGTCGTCCTGGGTGATGTGCCACGTGTTGGCGGCGTTCGCGGCTATCAGCTCATCCGAGCCGGCTCCGCCGATGACCTGCTCGACGCCGGCGTAGCCGCCGGTGCCGGTCGCCGTCATCGCCTGGCGGCTCACCGTCACCGGTTGGCCGGCCCCGTAGGCGGACCAGTCCAGCGTGTCGTAGCCGGAGTTGCCGTCAACCAGGCCGGAGACACCGACGCCCTTGCCGAAGACGAACTCATCTGCCTCCGTGCCGCCGATCAGGTTCTCGACGGACGAGAACCCGGTCACGCCGTTGATGGCGCCCACGTTGTTCGCCGCGATCTGCCACGTGTTCGGCGTGCCGTAGGCAGACATGTCGATCGTGTCGCTGCCGCCCTGGCCCCCGATCGTTCCGTGCAGAACGGCCCCGTCGGAGAACACGAACTCGTCCTGTGCCATCCCGCCGACCAGGTTCTCCACCGAGACGAAGGGCATGCCGCCGTTGATCTGGCCCGCGTCGTCTGCCGTCAACTCCCAGGTGTTCGGCGTGGTGTAGGCCGACAGGTCGATCGTGTCGCTTCCCGCCTGACCGTCGAGCGCTCCGGAAACGGTCGTGCCGTCGCTGAAGATGAAAGCGTCTGCATCGGTGCCGCCCGTCAGGTTCTCGAAGCTGGCGAAGTCGAAGACGCCCGCGCCGCCGATGTCCCCGGCGTTGTTGCCGGTCACGTGCCAGGTGTTCGGCACGTTGGCGCCGATCAGCGTGTCGGAGCCAAAGCCGCCGAGCACCTGCTCGATGCCGACGTAGCCACCGGTCGCAGTGGCCGTCATTGCCTGACGGTTCACGGTGACTGGACTGGCCACGCCGAAGACCGAGTAGTCCAGCGTGTCATAGCCGGGACCGCCGTCCACGATGCCGTCCACGCCGAATCCGTTCGAGAACCGGAAGTCGTCGCTGTCCAGGCCGCCAATCAGGTTCTCGATCGAGGCGAAAGCTCCGACGCTGTCGACGGCTCCTGCATTCGCCGCGTAGATGCTCCATGTGTTCGGGGAGGTGTAGGCCGACAGGTCCAGCGAGTCATCGCCGTCCTCGCCGTCAATCACCCCGGACACGGACTTCTGATCGCTGAGGATGAAGGCGTCGTCCCCAGTGCCGCCCGTCAGGCTCTCGAAGCTGACGAAGTCGAACACGCCCGCGCCGCCGATGTCGCCCGAATCGTCATCGGTTATATGCCAGGTGTTGTCCACGTTCGCCGCCACAAGGCTGTCGCTGGTTGCAGCACCTGCGATCACCTGTTCGATGCTGGCGTAGCCGCCCGTCGCGGTCGCTTCGCCAGTTTCCCGGTTCACGGTCACCGGATCCACAACGCTGAAAGCCGACCAGTCGAGGGTGTCGTAGCCGGCGCCGCCGTCGACCACGCCCGTGATGCTGACGCCCGAGGCGAGCACGAACTCGTCCGAGGCGGCTCCGCCGGTCAGGTTCTCGAAGCTGGTGAAGTCGAACACGCCGACGCCGCCGACGTCGCCCGCGTCGTCCAACGTGATGTGCCAGGTGCTGGCCGCGTCGGTCCCGATCAGCGTGTCAATCGCGGCTCCGCCGATGACCTGCTCGACGCCGGCGATGCCTCCGGTGCCCGTGGCGGTGCCCACCTGGCGATTGACCGTCACCGGGCTGCCCGCCCCGTGGGCGGACCAGTCCGCCGTGTCGTAGTCTCCCTGACCGTTGATGGCGCCGTCCAGACCCGCGCCATCGCTGAATATGAACTCGTCGCTCGCGCTGCCGCCCGTCAGGTTCTCGAAGCTGGCGAAGGTGAACGTGCCGTCCACGTTGCCCGCGTTGTCGGACGTCACGTTCCACGTGCTGGCGGCGTTCAGCCCGATGAGCGTGTCCGAGCCGGAACCGCCGACGGCCTCTTCGATGGCGGCGTAGCCGCCGGTGCCCGTCGCGGTGTTCTCGCGGCGGTTCACGGTCACCGGCTGGCCGATGCTGTAGGCGGAGTAGTCGAGCACGTCGTAGCCCGCCTGGCCGTTGACGAGTCCGGCCACGCCGACGCCGTTGCTGAACATGAAGGTGTCCGCACCCGACCCGCCGGTCAGGTTCTCGAAGCTCCAGAAGGCGAAGGCCGCCGGTCCGCCGATGTCGCCCGCCCCGTTGGCTGTGACGTGCCACGTGTTGGCCACGTTCGCGGCCGCGAGCGTGTCCGTGCCGGCCCCGCCGACGACACCCTCGATGCTGGCGTAGCCGCCCGTGCCGGTCGCCGTGGCGGCCTGCCGGTTCACCGTAACGGGGTTGCCGGCGCTGTAGGCCGAGTAGTCCAGCCTGTCCAAGCCGCCCCCGCCGTCTACGAGGCCGGAAACGCCGACGGCGTTACCGAAGACGAAGTTGTCCGCGCCTGAGCCGGCGGTCAGGTTCTCGACGGACAGGAAGCCCATCGAACCGTTGACGTTGCCCCGGTCGTTGTCCGTGATGTTCCAGGTATTGGCCGTGCTATGCGCGGACAGGTCGATCTGGTCATCGCCGCCCTGGCCGTCCACGGTGCCGGACACGAGCTTGTCCGCGTTGAAGGCGAACACGTCTGGGTCCATGCCGCCGGTCAGGTTCTCGACCGAAGTGAAGTTGATCGCCCCGCTACCGACGTTGCCGGCGTTGTCATCGGTGATCTGCCAGCTCGTGGCGGCAACGTACGCCGAGAGGTCCAGCGCATCGCTGCCACCCGCGCCCGCCAGGTTGCCCGAGATAGTGACGCCGTTGCTGAAGATGAACTCATCGGCGGCCGTGCCGCCCGTCAGGTTCTCGAAGCTGGTGAAGTCGAAAACGCCCGCCCCGCCGATGTCGCCCGCGTTGTCTGCCGTGATGTGCCACGTGTTCGGCGCGTTGGCCCCGAGCAGCGTGTCCGAGGCGGAGCCGCCGACCACGTTCTCGATGTCCGTGAAGCTGCCCGTCGCGGTGGCACCGCCGGTTTCGCGGTTGAGCGTGATGGGCGTGGCGTAGGCCGTGTAGTTGAGGGTGTCGTAACCGCCCTTACCGTCGATGAAGCCCGTGACGCCGGCCTCGTTGTCGAAGATGAACTCGTCGTTGCCCGCGTCGCCGGTCAGGTTCTCGGTGGCCGTGAAGTGCACGATCTTCTCGGCCCAGAGATCCTCGCCGGCGGTCCAATCGCCCGAATCATCGGCGTCCCAGAAGTAGACGTTGCCCTGCATGCCCGCTTCGCCGCCGACCAGGTCCCAGTGCAATGTGTCGTAGACCTGGGTGTCGCCACCGTCATAGAAGCCCGCCACCATGCCCGTGTCGGCCCACAGGTCTTCGCCGGGGTCCCAGACGCCGTTCAGCGTGGCGTCGTAGAAGTAGACGTCCCCCTGGATGCCGCCCGTGCCGAAGATGGGGTCCCAGTTGTCAGGGATCGCATCGTAGACCTGCGTATCGCCGTTGTTATAGACGCCGGTGACCGTGCCGACCCAGCCCGAGTTGGTCCCGGTGATGTGCCAGACGTTGTCCGGCGGATCGCCGGGCCCGGCCAGTTGGCCTTCGCGTTCGCCCAGCGGTCCCTCCGGCGTGAAGAACGGTGAGAAGTCTATCGTGTCGTAATCGCCTTCGGCCGCGATGCTTCCCGTGACGGTCCCGGGGCGGTAGATGTAGAACTCGTCCCGGTTCTGGCCGCCGATCAGGAACTCAATGGAGTAGAACTGCGTGTTGTTGTTGATTTCACCTGAGGACGGCGCCGTCACCTCCCACACGTTCACCTTCCATTCGTCGGTCAGGTGGTAGTCGGTGAGGTCTATCGTGTCGTTGCCGCCGCCGCCGTTGACGAAGCCGCTCTCGTACTTGTCGTCGCTAAAGATGAACGTATCCGTCAGGGCGCGGCCCAGCAGGTTCTCGAAGCTGCGGAAGTCCATCTGGTACGGACCGATGGCGTTGCCGGCGTCCACGTCGGTCACGTTCCACACCGTCACGGCGTCCCAGCCTATGAGCAGGTCCACGTCGCTGGCGCCGCCGATGACGTAGTCGATGTTGATCCACTCGTGGACGTTGGTCGCCGTGCGGGTCTGGAGGTTAACCGTAACGGGGTGTATGAAGGCATAGCCCAACCAGTCAAGCGTGTCGTAGCCGGGGTCGGGGCCGCCGTCCACGCGCCCGCTGATGCCCTGGTTGTCGGCGAAGATGAAGCGGTCGTTGTGAGAGCCGCCGGTCAGGTTCTCGACGGACCTGAAACGCAGCTTCCCACGGCGCGCCCTCAGCAAGCCGGAATCCGTCGGCATGATCTGCCACGTATTGGCCGTGCTGTAGTCGGACACGTTGATATGGTCGCTGCCATCCCCGCCGTCCACGACGCCCGTGACCAGCTTCTCGTCCATGAAGATGAACGTGTCGGCCCGGGGGCCGCCCCACAGATTCTCGATGGAGAAGAAGACGAAGCTCCCACCCGAATCCCAGTCGTAGGTGCCGTCGTTCTTGTCCGTGATGGTCCAGGTGTTAACGTCGTCGTGGCCGATCAGGGTGTCCGAGCCCCAGCCGGCGATCAGCTTCTCGATGTGGTCCAGGTCGTACGTCAGCGTGTCCCCTAGCACCGTGCCGTCCTCGATGGTCACGTTGGTGCCCAGGTGCACGGTGAGGGGCGCGAGCGTGGCGGCGAAGTCGATCGCATCGTAGCCCGAGCTGTCAGTGATCGTGTCGGCACCCCAGGCGTCCGCGAAGAAGTAAGTGTCGTCGCCGTCCCCGCCGTCGAGCGTATCCGTGCCGGTGCCGCCGTCCATCTCATCGTTGCCGGCGCCGCCCACGAGCGTGTCGCTTCCTTCCTGACCGTAGAGCACGTCGTTGCCGGCGCCGGCGGTTATGACATCGTTGCCGAGGCCACCGTAGATGACGGCGCCCTGCGTGCTGTAGACGGTGATGGTGTCGTTGCCGGCGCCGCCCCACACCTCGACCGGAACGCCGACCGGAGAGGCGGCGGTGCCTATGGTGACGGTGTCGTTGCCACTCCCGGCGTAGGCGATGATGCGCGTGATGTCTGAGTAGCTCTCGTGCCAGCCAAAGCTGTAGACGGTGGCCGACGTGCCGCTCCCGGTGACCGTGAACGTCTCGTTGCCGTCGGTGGTGTTGTGGTGAAGCCTGTCCTCCGCGTAGTCGCCCATGTTCAGCCGGAGGGTGCCGCTGTGGTATTCGGTGGCCTGCACGGGGCGCCGGTTCGCAGGTATGTTGAAGGAGTAGAGGGTGATGTTCGCGATGTCCCACTCCTTGGACCAGAGGCCCCAGAGGACTTCGATGTAGGCGTAGAAGCGGGCGTAGATCCTGCCGCTGATGTCGAAGATGTAGTCCCACCCGTCCCGCGCGTTCGCCACGAGTTCCTTGATGCGGATCCGGCCGTCGTCATCCGGGTCGTTCAGATCGAAGTAGACGTTGGCGAACACGCCGCCCGAGACGCCGGCCGAGGCGACCACGGCATTGAGTTCGGCGCCGGCCGAGATGCCACCGCTCAGCGTGAGCTCGGGCCGGTCCTCGCCGTCCGGGCCGAGGTCCTTGATGTAGAAGCCGTCGAAGACGTCCCAGAAGTTGCCGGTCTCGGCATAGCTCTCTATCCCGAGGGTGTCCATGCCGAAGCCGAGCTCTATCGTGGCGCTTATGCCGCCCTGGAGCACGGCATAGAGGGGCGGGAAGATCGGGTAAGTCAGCTTCATGCTGAACCCGATCTCGAGCGTGGGCAGGTCCAACTCAATCAGGCGAGCAGGCCGACCGATCAGCATCCCGATGGCTTCCATCGGATCTTCCAGGAAGGGGAAGCTGAAGCCTCCGCCCTCGGCGCTGACGGCGAAGTCGCTGACCTTCTTCGCCCCCTCCTTGCGGGCCTTCTTCATCTCGTCCTTCCAGTTCTTCGCGGCCTCCTCGACCTTCATGGGAGCGTCCTTCAGATCCTGGTACTTGCGCAGGTCCGTGGGCTGCTCCGGGCTGTTGAACGAGATGCTCCCCAGGTCGAGCTGGATGTTGCCGTTCTCGGCCTCGGTGGCCGCCTCCTCGATCATCTGCATCGTGTCCAGCACGTTGTCCACGAAGTAGATGAACTTGGCGGCCTTTGCATACCCGAAGGCCGCCGCCAGGTCGATGAGGCTTATGCGCTCCCCGGAAAGATCGGAGACAACCGGGAGTGGCTCGGTCAGCACATCTATGATGGGCCTGACCGGCTCGACGAACGTGTTGATGTAGTCGAAGACGGGCCACAGGTAATCCGAGAAGAAACTGCCGATGTCCAGGTAGATGTCCCTCAGCTCGACGGAAGGCGAGTCGCCGAACGCATCAAAGCCGAGGGTCGTGTCGGCATCCACGAACGTCCAGTCCACGTAGAGGCGGACGCCCAGCTCGGGGAACATGGGGCGCTTGCCCTGCACGGCCGTGAAGCCGAGCGCCAGGCTGGTCCGCAGGCCCGCGTCGCCGTCCATGACGCCCGTCACCAGGTCGTGGCTCGTCACGTCGTGCCGCATCAACTCGATGAAGGTGAGCTTGCCGTCCCCGCTCGGCTCGGTCAGGTCGACCGTGAACACACCGGTCAGCCAGGAGCGCTCCCACTGCAGGTAGTCGTCCCGGTTGGGGACGCCGTCCGTGGCGGTGGCGTGCAGGAAGATCAGCTGGCCCATCGTCGAGACTTCGCCGCTGGAGGCCGACGGATGTGTGATGCGCACGTCCAGGTCTGCCGTGATCTCATTGACGACAGACGTGTCGACGTAGAAGCCCTTGATCGCATCCACGCCGAAGCTGAAATGCCACTGCCAGCCTTGCTTGACGTACAGCCCGTCGTCGAACCCCAGGTCGAGTCTCAGGCACGGCAGCCCGCTCTCGAAGTCGTATTCCAGCTGTACCCAGTCGGAGTCGGCCTCTCCCAGGAGCATGTCGTACTCGACGTAGGTGGTCTCGCTCTCCGCAGACACGATGATGTCGTCAATGGTTATCCCACCGCCGCCGATGTCTTTGAGCAGGCCCAGCCCCGCAAACGCATTGAAGAGCCCCTGCCGAACCAGATCCCGCGGATTGCCCTCCTGGGCAAGGGCGTCCTGGAGGGAGAAGATCACCGTCTCCTGGAAGTCGCTGATAAACTGGAAGTCCTCGGAATACTGGCCGCCGATCAGGGGCAGCAGGACGGAGAAGACCCGAGCATCGAGCGCATCCTGCAGACGGGTGAAGGCGGCCGCCAGCCCGTCTACCAGGATATCGGGGTCCGCCAGCAATTCCAGGACGTCCGTCGGCAGGTCGGTCATGTCCGGGGAGAGAACCTGCGCCGAACCGGGGACCTGGTTCAGGTAACTGGCCAGATCCAGGATGGTGATCTGCAGGCTGTTCGCCAGCGGATCGCCGCCCATGGGCACGTCCTCGGTGGGATAGTACAGCGGCAGGTCCACTTTCACGCCGCCGACGAGGCTGACCGCCGTGTTGTTCATCACGACGGAAAAGTCCCACCCGTCCCCACCCGGGTTGTCGTCGATCTGCACGTCCCAGGTCGCGTAATCGCCGAGGCCGGGCGTCCCGTCGTCATCCAACGTGATGCTGCCGTGCCGGATGTAGGGCGCCGCCGCGCCGACGGACGCGCTCAGATCGATGGTTGGCGCGGGGAGCCCGTCGCGATCGAGCGTAAGGACCTGCGCTCTGAGCTGGAGCGCCGTCGTCTCATACATGAACGGGTCCGGATCGGCCGGATCGCTCAGGTCGATGCCCAGGACAAGGTCGAAGATCGCGTCCGCACCCACTGCCAACGAACCGACGGAGGCCGTGTCAATCAGGTACTCGATGCCGTCGATGTTCAACACGTCGCCGGTGGCCAGCCCGGGCACGTCCCAGTAGGGCGTCAGGTTCACGTTCAGGTCCAGCGTCTCGCTGACTGACGTGTTGAACTGAAGCACGATCTCCACGGACGTCCCATTGAACTGAAGGTCTACGAGGGGGCTATCCGGGGTGAGGCCCAGGGCGGCCTCGATCTTGAACTCGGCGTCCTGCACCGTCTGGCTCGGGTCGATGCCGACGTCGTCAACGAATTCATCGAACGCCCCGTCATAGTCCAGGAGCGCGCTGATGCTCTCATGGATGATGGGCAGATCGGCGTTCAGCAGGAAGGGACCGGGATTGGTGCTGGCAAGCTCGTCCAGGTAGTCCTGCACGTCCGCCAGGCCGGCCAGGATGTCGTCGAACGTCATGAACTCGAAGTAACGCATGGACTCAACGTCGTTGTACGTTACGTCCACGGTGGGGAGATAGAGGTTCCAGTTGCCCGTATCGAAGATGGCCGTGTCTCCGGAGTCGTAGGCGGCGTCCGTCCCCGCCACGTCGGCCCACACGTCCTCAGTCCGATCCCAGACGCCGTTGCCGTCCGCGTCGTAGAAGTAGACGTTGCCCTGGATGCCGGTTGTATCGGGTGCGGCGTCCCAGTTGTCCACGTCGTAGATCTGCTTGTCGTACGCGTCGTACTTCCCGACCAGGGTCCCGGAGTCCGCCCAGACATCCTCTGTGGGGTCCCACACGCCGTCGCTGTTCGCGTCGTAGAAGTAGACGTCGCCCTGGGTACCTGGGAAGGGAACGCCCCGGAAGCCGGGGACTTCGATGTCCGGAACCTCGAGCCGGATGTAGGGATCGGCGCCCATGGACACGAAGCCGCCAACGGCCGTGATGTTGTCCAGTACGAGGCAGTGGTCCGCTCCCGTGTTCAGCCCGCCGCCGACGAGGTCGTCGATCGCGGCCTCGTCCAGGCCCCCGAACAACTGCACGTACGTGACGCGCTCCGCGCTCGTGTTCGGGTCCACGATCTCGATGGGGCCGGTGCCGCCCGGCCCGTCCAGCGTGACCGTCAGGGACGTGCTCCCGTTGGTCGCCTGGATGCCGAGGAATCCGTAGTTGGCCGTTGCGTCGATGTCGCTGCTGTCCAGACCGACCGAGCCGTCGATGGTCAGCTCGTTCACGAAGAAGCCCGCGGTCTGGCCGCGTGCGATGGCACCTTCCTCGAAGCCAAGCTCCGCAAAGGTGGGGTCACTCGCATCCGAGTCGGGGTGGGTCCTTATCTTCAGCAGGCTCACGTTGGGGTCCACGACCGTCAGCTTGATCCGGTCGCCGATCCGTCCGGCGACGACCTGTGCCCCGATGCCGGGCGGGTCCTGCAGCAGCGCCGCATTGATGTCCGCGACAAGGTCGTCCAGGTTGGTATTGGCCGGGTCCTGCGGGACCGTTACGTCGTGCCGGGTGTCGTCAAGCTGGAGGGTGAACTTCGCGTCGGCGCTGAGCCGTCCGTAATGGGCCTCCTCCGCGGTGTCCGTCGTGGCGGCGTCGCCGCCGGCCCCGAGCTCGACAGTGGACGTCGCCATGCCGTCCCAGAAGCCCAGCTCATCATGCGTGATCGCGTTGACGCTGCTGATCTGCAGCGACGCTTCCACGTCCGGGGTCAAGAAGACGATCCTATGCCCCAGGTACCTGGCCTCCACGTCCAGGTCGAGGCCGGCGTCAGCCAGGCCCACGTTGAAGTTGGCCGCCAGCTCTGCAACCCCGTTCTCAGCGGACTGGCCGTCATCCAGCCCCAGCTCCGTCAGCGTGGGCTCGCCCGTCGTGTCGTTCCAGGTGATGGCGTCCACGCGGAGGGACCCGTACTCGCCCGTCGTGACCTCTACCAGCCTGATCTTGTTGCCGTTCTGCTGGGCAATCAGCTCGCCGTTCAGCGCGGTCGCACCCAAAGCCGCGTTCAGACTGGCCACCAGCGCGGCGACGTCGGCCGCGCCGGAAGGAACCGTCACGTCAACGGCCTCGTTGTCGTCCACCCGGACGGAGAACTCGACATCGGTCGACAGAGGCCCGTCGGGCAGCGCGTCGTTGGTGCCCTCAATCTCCAGCGTGATCGCGTCGACGGTAACGGCCACGGGAGCGGCGTCATTCACCGAGAGGGAGAACGTCGCGGCATTGCTGATCCTGCCCGTGGTCGGGGCGTCCGGGCGCGCCATCAGCATGAGGATCGAGAGCGGCGTCAGGTCCACGCCGTAGTCGAGCTCGATGGTGGCGGACGGGTCCGCAGTTATGGTGCTGGCGGACGATATGTTGCCGAGCGGACCCAGCGGTATGCTCAGGTCAACCGCAATGTTAGAGTCGGCAAAGTCGTACGTGAACCCCATGTGGTAGGTCAGCGAGTGGGTCGTCTCGTCGTAGTCCACCGACACGCCCACCAGGCCGGCCAGCGCGGCCAGATCCGTCGCCATCTCCTGGACCGTGTCGAACGTCGGGCCCGTCGGGCCGTCCAGGCCGTCCACGACCATGTCGTCGAATGCCTCGTCGAGGCGGAGCAGGTCGCCCACGCTCGTGTCCTCGACGAAAGGCAGAGCATTGTCGATCACTGAAGAGCTGCGGAAATCGTTCAGCCACGTCGACAGGCAAACCAGGCCGCCCAGCAGATCGGCCGGAGTGACGGTCGTGAACTTCAGCATCTCGTTGAAGTCGATCAACGTGTAGTCCACGCCCGGATCGCTGAAGACGTCAGCGTCACTTATCTGGATCTCGGGACTTGCGCTGGCGCTGAAGCCGTAGGTTCCCACCGTAGCCGTGGCTGGCAGGCTCACATCGATAGCGCTCTGGGTTATGGTCAAGTTGACCAGGCTGTCCAGAGACGTGCCCGACAGCTCGGCCTCCGTGATCATGCCGTCCGCCGGCGCCGGATCGACGAGCGCCACGTCCAGCTCGGCGTCCAGGTCGATTGTGCCGTTCTGGACGCTCGCCTCCAGCGAGCCGACTTGGAAGTCAAACGTGATGCTCGACTCGTCGACCGACGCACCCACCGTCAGATCGGTTTCCCGGATGAAGAAGACGTCGGGATCAGGGCCCAGGTCCAGGCCGAACGCGAAATCGAAGGACAGCTCCCCCACCACGTCGACGCTCAGCGTTTCGTCCGACATCATGATGTCAAGGTCGATCAGTCCGCTCTCGTCGGCTGCTGCGCCCAAGTCAAACGTGGCCGCCGTCGTGCGCTCCGCGTGGAAAACCAGGTCGAAGCGGATCTCGTTCCCGTACTTGTTGCCGCTCACCTCGCCGGTGGATATCCAGTAGTGCAGGTCTCCCGACGTCACGTCCAGCCCGTCCAGGTAGGCGACGAGCCCGTCCGTAGTCCAGGGCTCGGGCGGGGAGAGGTAGTCCGAAACCTCGCCGCGGAGCGACAGAAGAACGTCCCCGACGTCCAGCGCCGAGCCGATGCTGATCTCGTTGTCCAAAGCATCGGTCAGGAAGGGAAGGGCGGCTGCCACGAGGTCATGGTCGTCCAGGTCGTCGCCCCGGTCCGCCAGCGTCTGGAGGCCCGCCAGGAGCGAATCCTTCTGCCCGGACGTGATCCTGATCAGCGAGTGGAACGTGTTGCCGGTGTAGTCCTGGTTCGTGGCGTGGGCGTCCTCGATGATGCCGTACAGGTAGTAGTCGGCCGAGTTCGGCAGGTCGACGGTCCACGTGTAGGAATCGTTGGCGCCGCCGTCCGGATCCTCGCTGATGCCGGTGGCAATGACGTCCCACTCAGTGCCCTGGTTGGCGCCGGTATTGTCCGCGGAGTTCGTGTCGACGTCCCAGTAGAGCGAGATCTGTGCGTCGTCGTCGGCATCGGAGTCGGTCCAGCTTATGTCGTACGTATCGCCCACAATGACGTCCGTCCCGGGAGCCGGATCGTCCAGGGTGATCTGCGGCGGCGCGTTCACGTGGATGGTCCCGGCTGTGTAGTCGGTGTTCGTGACGTCGCCATCGTCTATCGCAGCCAGCAGATAGTAGTCGCCTCCCTCCGGCGCATCGACGCTCCAATCGTAACTGTCATCGGCGACTGTGTCCGGATCCTCGTCGATGCCCGTAGCGATGACGTCCCACTCGGTTCCCTGGTTCGCGCCGGTGTTATCGCCGGAGTTGGTGTCCACGTCCCAGTAGAGGGATATCTGGGCGTTCTCCTCGGGGTCGGAGTCGGTCCAACTGATGGTGTGGCTCTCGCCCGTGGCCAGATCGACGCCGGGAGCCGGCTCGTCCAGCGTGATCTGGGGCTCAACCCCGCCAAGCAGTATCCGTTCCTCCAGGTGCTCCAGCATCAGGTCATAGCGCTTCCTCAGCCAGCTTGTCTCACGCAGTTCGCTATCGGTAAACACGGCTGCACCTCCCCCAGGATGGGGAAACACGGGTAGTCCTCAGAAGATGTTTCCGAGAAGAGGGACGAGAGACGGCCCGCCCGCCAGGATGGATGTCGGTTGGCACAGGGCCTACGGGCCTCCGCAAGGCGGCTTCCATGGCGCCAGAACCGGGGCGCAGTCCGTCCCACTTGACAGGCGAGCCCAAGGAGGGACAGAACGTACGCAGCACCCGTCCCGCAGGCTCCCCGAACTTGCCGCAAAAAGGGACCAAATTGTACACACAGGAAGGCGATCTGTCAACCGCGCTACGTGTATGGCCACAAAAAGAAAAACGACGCATCGCACTTGCTCCTTCCGTCCCCCGGAGCAGCGCGCGCGCCGAGCGCTGCACAATACTCCCACAATTGTATCACGCAGCATTAGAGCACAAGGCCCTTGCGAATGCAAGCCCGAACAGCGGGCGCGATTGCCGGAACGGCCGCGGGAGCTCTCACGGGAAGGCACACGGTTGCCCTTGCAGTCCTCCGGCGCTCATCTCACGGATGCCGGAACCGTCACCGGGCCCCGGGGCGCGCCGCGAGGTAGCCCCAGACGTAGGCGTTCTGCGACATGGGGC
>CAYUDW010000099.1:0-12990 GCA_964442595.1 uncultured candidatus Brocadiaceae bacterium | reverse complement strand
TGCCGTTGGAGCAGATGACGCACTCGCCCACACGACCGACCGTCCAGTCGCCGCTTTCATCGCCGATGAGCTCGCCAGCTTCGACCTCTATCTCCCTCCGGCGAACGTCCTCGCGTTCCGGGTACTTCTCCGCCATCCGGTCAATCATTGCACGGAACTCGGCCACAAAGTCCAGGGCCAGCTCTTCGCCGGCCGTCCTGAGAATCAGCGAGGTCGTGTAGTTCCTGGTCTCGGTCACCGTGTGCTCTCTAGGCTCCCCGACGATCATCTGTCCCGTTTCCTCATCGAAGTCGTACGTGGGTACCATGTACGTGTCCGTCACCACTTCGGGCTCGTCCATTGGGATGCACACGACGTACAGGGTCACGTCCGCAATGTCCTCGAGGAGCCGGGGCCGGAACTCGTAGTTGGCAGCCGCCTCTTTCAGGAGCCCGTAGAGCTCGCCGAACTGGTGAGCGACCTTGCCGCCGACGTCGGGGTCGACGAACCTCAGCGCGCGCTGCGCCTCCTCCAGACAGGCCTTCACGTCCACCTCGGCGTAGAACACGGCCTTGTCGGCGGGCAACCGTTCGGCCAGACTGCCGACCGCCTCTTGCCCGGCAGCCGGGCCGCACATGAGGACAAGCACCGCGACACCGGTTGACAACGTGTGCTTGAGCATTCTGTGCCTCCCAGGGGCTCGGCGTCGGGGCAACGCGTTCTGCCCCCTGCCGCTTCAGGCAGCCTTGCCCTGCAGGTAGATGGCTATCCGGTCGTAAAGGATGAATATGAGGTCCACCGCGCCGTTCCCGTCCACGTCACCGATCTCAAGCTCCTGCGGCAGCTCGTGCGTGTCGCTCTCGCCGCGCTGTGAGATGCTCTTCTCGAAGAGCCGGTGCCGGCAGACCGGGCGAAGCGTGCCGTCCTCGGCGGGGCGATGTATCTCGAACATCGCCTTTTTGCTGTCGAAGAGCAGGACTTCATCCCTGCCGTCGGCATCCAGGTCCGCGGGACGGATGTTCCAGTAGGCGAAGTGGTCGAGCTTGGCGTCGTAGACGTTGCGGGACTTCACGACCCTCCGTTCGTCCCGGTCGAGCAGGATTTGCACGACGTTCCCGCCCAGCAGGATCAGGTCCACCGTGCCATCGCCGTCAACGTCGCCCGCCTTCATGTCCTGGGCCTCAAGTCCCGCCAGGTCCACGCGGGCGACCAGGCGGAACTGCGCGCCCTCCAGGTCGAACTCCACCACCTTGGCGGCGCCCTCTGCAAGGGCTACGAAACGGGGCGCCGCTTGCGAGGGGTAGGCGATGAGGCGCGTCACCTCGTCGAACTTCCAGTTGAACTGCCGTTCGACGTAGAGCTTCTCGTTGGCATCCACCTTGAGGACGCGGACGAAGCCGGTCTGGACCAGCAGCACCTCGTTGTCCCCGTCGCCGTCGATGTCGGCCACCAGCAGTGGCTGGGCCTCCTCGTGTTCCAGGAACTGCTGGTCCACAATGATGGACCTGAAGCGGCCGCCTCCCAGCCCGAGGTAGAGGCTTTCCTTGCCGGAGTAGGACCAGTACATGACGAGGTCCGTCTCGTCGTCGCCGTTGAAATCCGCGAAGGCCAGCCGGGCGGGCTTCTGCCGCAGAACCGCCTTGAGGTCGTCGGCCTGAGGGCCGAACTGGAGGGTCTGCGCTGCCACGCTGATGCTGCCCGCGCCTCCGTCGAAGGCCTTCTCGGCCAGTTCGGCTGCGGACGCCGTCTTCACGGCGTAGTCCCCGTCGAGCTTCTCGACCCACAGCAAGGCCGTCTCCCCGGCGCCGATGTCGCCCAGCCAGAGGAACTGCACCAGGCCCTCGGTGCTGATCGGCCGGGGGAAGGTCACGCCCGAGTTCTCCACGCGGCTCACGCCGAAGATCTTGTCCTCCTGGGAGAAGCTGAACAGCACCGCCCTCCCGTCGGCCGTTTGGAAGAGCTTCAGGCCGGAGATACTCCTTGGCGCGGGCGCACGGTTGATCGTGAAGTGCTCGCCCCGGGCATTCAGGATGAGGAACTCGTTCTTGGCCCTGGCGGCCGTCACGATCTCGAGGTCCCCGTCGCCGTCCAGGTCTGCGGCCTCGAAGTCCTCGGCTGAGCCGGCGGCGGACTCGAGGGCGACGGCCCGAATCGAGGGGTCGATGCGTCCCTGCTGCGCAGGCCGTTTTTCCTCGGCCAGCGCCAACTCCCGCAGTCGGTTCTGGCCCTTGTCAAGCGTCAGGAACCGGAGCCCGTCCCCGCCCGGATCGTACGGCTTCACGGGGCCCGACAGGTGGGACAGGACCAGCTCCTCCTCGACGAAGTCTCCCTCGTCGTTCTGCACGAAGACGTGCGTGGCGTGGAACTTGTCCGCCGAGAACAGAACCAGGTCGAGCCAGCCGTCGCCGTTCACGTCGATCAGGCGATGTTCGGTGATCTTGTCGCGGTAGCTGGCGCTCAACGGGAAGGCCCGGCGCTCCTGCGCTTCGTCCACGACGTTGAACTCCTTGATCCCGAGCGCGAAGATCTCCTTCCTGCCGTCTCCGTTCAGGTCGGCGACGCGCAGGGCATCGCGGCGGTCGGCCACATCCACGTCGGCGATCCTGCGCGGGGGCCCGAACGAGCCGTCCTCCTGACCTTCCAGGACCGCCAGGGAATCCACGTCGCCGTAGAACAGGATGTCGGCGCGGCCGTCCCCGTTCAGGTCCTCGATGACGAGTGACGAGATGCTGTTGGTGACGGGATGCGTGACGAGTTTGAACCTCTGGCTGTCCGGGATCCGGTTCATGTCCTCGAAGTCGACGAGCGTGTCCGGCGCCTCGCCTTCCCGGCGTCGCCGCAGGATGCCGATCTCCCCCTTGTTGTTGTTGACGAAGACCACTTCCTCAAGCCCGTCCCCGTCGACGTCGGCGAGCGTGAGGCACGATACGCCGTTGCCGACCTTGATGAAGTCGCATTCCGTGAACTCCAGCGACTTATCCGTGGCCACAAGCGGCGTCTCCATGTACTTGACGCCGGCGTTGGGGTTGTCCGGGTCGTAGGCAAACGCGTCGACGTTGTCGAGAAACTCCTTCACGTAGACGGACGGCACGGCGAAGCCCAGGCCGTCCAGGAATATGTAACCCATATTGGTCACGCCGATGACCTGGCCGCGCTCGTTGAAGAGCGCCCCGCCGGAGTTGCCCGGCGCGATGGGCGCCGTCGTCTGGACGTAAAGGCGGCCGTCGTAGTTCCGGTTGACCTTGCTGACAATCCCCTGCGAGGTGGATCGCTCCAGGCCCATCGGATTGCCAATGGTGAAGACGCTGTCGCCCTCCTTCAGCTCGGCCGAATCGCCAATGTCGAGCTGAGGGATTTCCATCTCGATCTCGTCCTCTATCTTCAGGAGGGCCAGGTCCATGTGCGCGTCGAGGGCGATCAGTTTGACCTTCTTGAAGACCTCCTTCTCGAACCGGCCATCTTCGCGTCTGAAGGCCGTCACGGTGATGGACCGCTCGTTGGCGACCACGTGGTGGTTCGTTACGACGTAACCGTCACGGTTGCAGAACCACCCGGTCGCCAACCCGGCTGGCGTCCTGACGACCACGATCGCCGGGCCAAGTTCCTCGGCGAGGGCCTGGACGGACTTGGCGGAGCCGGACCCCGCCCGGTAGAGCCCGATCCGGACGACGTCCTCGGCCGCTTCGGCAGACAGCGCCTGGAAGTCCTTGACCTTCTCCATGCTGACGGCGAGGACCTCGTCGCCGATGGAGAGGTAGATGACCTTGGCGTCTCTCCTGAGCAGCTCCCCCTCGATCTTCGAGCCGTCGGTCAGCTCGATTACGACTCGCCCCCCGGCCCACGCCGGACCGCACAAGGCGGCAAGAGCGCAGACGGCGGCGACAAGAATCGTTGAGCCCCGCATGACCTCACCCTCCAATCTTCAGATGACAGGACCTGAAGGCAACGGCCGCCCTGCCTCCCGAGAAGCCCTCCTGCCACTCGGAGACCGCAGCCCCAACTCCGTCGTCCCATTCCTAATACGCTATCCCGTATGCCTTTATTCGCCCATTACACTACGGCCCGTACCGGTCTGCGTCAAGGCGGTTTTCCGCTGAGCTCCCGTTCATTCGGCCGGCTGCAGTGCAGACACGTCCAGGCGGCCCGATATCCTGTCGGAGACGATGCTCCCGGTGTTCCTTATCCGCAGCCGCAACTCCTCCCGGCCGACCTTCCCCTCCAGGACGGCGAATCGGCCATCGCCGGAGACGACGTTCGCGCGGTAGAAGTCCAGCCATTCCTCCTCGACGCTGCCGAGGGCCCGGCGCATGGCCTGCGTCCTCTCGGGGTCCATCTCGTAGCCGCCGCCCTCGCCTCGGATCCAGAACCCAACGGCCGCACAGCCGGTGTGGACTGCGTCGCGCACCTCCCTCTCCATTCTCCGCGGATCCGAGTCCGGAGCCCACAGCAAGCAGATCACGTCGTCTTGGCCGGCCGCCTCGAGCATGGCGCGCGCCGCGCGGGGCGGCTGCGTATAAACCATGAGCCCCAGAAACTCAAAGGGCTTGAACAGGTGCACGGAGTCCATGCTGGCGCCCGTCCAACCCCCGGCCGGAAGGCCGTGTTCGGCGGCGATGCGGCGCACTTCGGCGCCCAGTTCGCGCGTGCGCTCGCGCTTGTACTGACGCCAGTGCTCGGCATCCGCCCCCGAGAGGCCCGCCGGGTCCTCGTACGCGATCCCCCTGCCCTCGCAGTAGCGCCTGTAGCCATCCCTGCAGTACTGGCAGTAGCACTCGGTCTTGTCGAGCTCGAAGTTGTCGTCCAGGATGAGCCCGTCCAGGTCGTAGTTGTCCAGCAGGTGCCGGATGGTGGCCAGCGTGTGCTCCTGCCCTTTGGGGTTATTGAAGCACGCCTGGAACTGGTCATAGCGGCTCTTGACGGGTTCGCCTTTCGCGTCTATGCGCTTGACCTCCGGATACCGGCGAAGGGGCGTGACGTTGTCGAAGTACACCCCTCCGATGACCTTGATGCCCCGCCCGTGCAACTCCCGGATGAGGTCCTCCAGGAAGTTGCCTTCGTACTGCGCCACGAGCAGCTCGTCATGCCTGTCCTCAGGCACGCCTGCGTACCACGCGCGGCCGCCACTGTCGCGCAGGAGCGGCTGGCAGATCGTCGCATTCAGCGATTCAACGTAATCGGCAAGGCGAGCGGGTGACTTGGCCCCCGCCCGCAGCACGCCCCACGGCAGGTGGATGACCGTATCGACGTTCCGCGCCGCCTGAAGGGGCTGGTAACGAACCTGCACCTCGACCTCGACCTCCTCCGGGACGGCGCTCACGTCCAGTTCGACTGTTCTGAGCGATCCGATGCGCCTGACCGCCGGCTCAGCCACGCGCCTGCCGTCGACGAGCACCTCGCGGACACGGGCGCGCGCAGGCAGCGCGACGCTGATGCGGCCCGACCATTCCCGCTGTCCCGTCTTGAGCTTCTCTTCGAGCAGCCAGCCCAACAGGTTGTCGAACATGGTCGGGGCCAGGTCGGGCTCCGCCCAGCGCTTGTCCTGCTCGGGCCCGAAGCCCAGGACGGCCGTCCTGCCCTTGCCGTACTCGGCCAGCACTCCGAGCGCGTTGCCGTCCGGATCGCTGGCCACGGGAACGCCGCCCTCAACGGGTTCCACCGAGACGATCTCGTAACCGCGCTCGGCCGCCTCAGTGTGGCCGATGTGCTCCGGCAACGCCACGGGGCCGGGCGTAAGTCCCGCGGTCAGGGGGCTTTCCAGGAGCACAAGCTCCTTGATCCACACGCTCCTGGCTCGGCCGACCTTGCACACATCCTCCAGGAAACCCGGGGCGCCCATCGGCCCGCCCCAGCTTCCATAGACGGCGCCGCCCTCTGCAACGTACCGCTCGAGAGCGCCCGCCTCGGCGTCCGTCAGGTGACGCTTGATGCTCAGCGCCACCAGGGCATAGCGGTCGAGAGAGGCAGGATCGACCGGTATCCTGCCGTAGGTAACGTCAAATCCCTCCTCCTTCAGCGCGCTCAGGATCGCCGTGTCCCATCCCCAGGAGTTCTCGGGCTCGACCACCAGCGCCCGGAAACCCAGAAACGGCGCGGCGCCTTGATCCCGGGCAGACACACCCGCCGCACATAGAGCCAGCACGATTGCCAGAATCGCTCTTGCAGGCATCTCGGCGACCCCCCTGTTCGCTCAAGTCATCAACAACAACTCGGGACGGCTCAAGGCTGGAGCCTCTGGAGCCTCTCGAACTCGACGTAATCGGAATCGCGCATAGCTTCAGCGAACGCAGACACACGCCCCGCCATCACTTGCCGTTCCGTGCGGTCAACCGTGGCGCTGTAGACCACCCCGTTGGGGCTGACGAACAGCGCGCCCACGGTCTCGCCGCTGCGGACGACGGGGACGGCCGCCCACTGCCCGCCTCCCGCACCGTTCGCTCCGATCATCAACATGGCGGCCAGGCCAAGCATGACCAGGGCCGCCAGACCGGCCGTCTTCATCCTGCCATCATTCGCACTCATCAGAGCGCCTCCTTCCATCGCATCGCGGGCCGTGCCCGCGTTCAAGGGACGAAGTCCATCCGGGGACCTGCGACGCCCTCGCCGCGATCGCAGTGATCGGCATGGCCCGCGGCAGCCCTTGGACTGCGCTCGCCGATGGCGAAGCCGAAGTGGCGCGCCCTTGCTGTAGGATCTCAACGAGCCAGGAAGTCGATGGTGCGGAGGCCTGCCTTCGCCCCCTCGTCCGCCATCACGCAACGGTACACGTGCGCGGCGCACGCCAGGTCCTGAATCGCCAGTCCCGTGGAGTCGAAGACGGTGATCTCATCCGGGCGTTCGCGACCGGGCTTCAGGCCGGCCGCCACTTCGCCGAGCTCCGCATGGATGTCGTCGCGGGAGATCACGCCCTCCGTCACGGCCACGTTTATCTCGCCCCCGTGAGAAGCCTGCTCCCAGTTGTCCACGACGATCTTGGCCGACTCCAGGATGACGTGCTCCAGCTCCTGCTTGCCGGGCGCGTCAGCGCCTATGGCATTGACGTGTGTGCCCGGCCGAAGCAGAGCGCCCTTCACTATCGGCTTCCGCACCGGCGTGGTGGTGACGAGGATGTCCGCGTTGCGCACCGCGTCATCCAGCGAGCATGACTCGGCTGCAAGGCCATGCCCCTCCTGTGCTTTGTGGGCCAAAGCTTGAGCTGCGTCAGCGTCGACGTCGCACACCAGCAGTCTCTCGATGCTCGGCACGGTTACCAGCAGGCCCTGCAACTGCGTGTACGCCTGAATGCCGGCGCCCACGAAGGAGGCGACCGTGGAATCCGTGCGCGCGAGGTACTTCGCGGCGATGGCCCCCGCCGCGCCGGTCCGCACGGCCGTAAGGTAAGTCGCGTCCATGATCGCCAGGAGGAATCCTGTCCCCGGGTCGAACACGGCAAGCGTCCCCATCACAGTGGGGAGCTCGACGTTGTCCGGATGGACGTTCACGAGCTTCACCCCCGCAAGGCCCAGCTCCGGCAGGTACGCGGGCATGATCCGCAGGTCGCCCGTCTCAAAGTTGAGGTAAGGTTTGGGCGGCATCTGCGCCTTGCCCTGCGCGTAGGCCCGAAAGGCTGCCTCCACGGCGGAGACCGCCTCGGGCATGCCCAGCGCCTGCTCCACGTCGGTCTGCGTGAGAAGGTACGTGACTGCGTCCGCCATCTTCGGTCCTCCGAAAGGGGGGACGCAATGATAGGGTGAGCAAGGCCAACCTTCAAGCGCCGTCTCCGCGCGCTGTGCGTTTGATCGCCCGCGGATCGAGTCGTAACGTAATGCGTTGCACGATCTGGCCTGGGAAGCACGAAGGAGCTCCCCAGGACTCCGAGCAGAAGGTGGCGCACGCCCTCGCGGCGGAGGAGAGCGGCGAACGGGCGCTGGCAGCGTCGATGGCCATGCCCCACGATGCACGCATCGCCCGGCACTTCGGCATGGGCCAGAGCTGAGAGGGACTGCCGTGGAAGACGCAGCTACGATGATGGCCGTGGTGAAGACGCGGGCCGGACGCGGATACGATTACGTGCGCGTCCCGCGGCCCGAGCCGAGACCCGACGAGGTGCTGCTGCGCATCGAACGGGCCGCCATATGCGGAACGGACGTGCTCGTCTACAAGTGGGACCCGCTTGCGCAGGAACTCATCCAGGGGCTGCCGTTCATCCCCGGGCACGAGTGCTCCGCGCAGGTCGTTGACGTCGGCGCCGACATCGCGGGCATTTCCGTCGGCGCGCGCGTCTGCGCGGAGACGCACATCCCCTGCGGAACGTGCTATCAGTGTACGCATGGCCTCCAGCACATCTGCAAGAACCTGGTGCTGTTCGGACACCGCGTTGACGGGTGCTTTGCGGAGTGCGCCGCCATCCCCGCTCGGTCGGTCTATCCGCTCAGAATGGATCTGCGCCCCGAGCTGGCCTGCCTGCTCGAACCGTTCGGCGTCTCGTTGCGCGGGGTGCAGGAGGTCGCCCCCGAGGGGGATACGCTGCTGGTCAACGGCTGCGGGCCCATCGGCCTGTTCGCGATAGCCATTGCCCGTCACGCCGGCGCCAAGAAGATTCTCGCCGCAGAGCTTCACCCGATGCGCCTCAGCCTCGCCCGGGCCATGGGCGCTGAAGTAGCCATCGATCTCAATGAAGTCGACCTGCGCCAGGCAGTGCTGAGCGAGACGGAGGGGGACGGCGCCGGTTGCATCATCGAGGCGTCAGGCGCAGCCGGAGCAGTAGCGACCTGCCTGGGCTGCCTTCGCAAAGGCGGGCGCATCGTCGTGCTGGGCAACCCAAAGGGCCCGGTCGAGATCCGCGACGTGATGCCCGACCTAATGCACAAGGAGTTGACACTGAAGACCCTCCACGGCCGCCGTATGTACGGCACCTGGGAGCACGCGGAGGCGCTGCTGGCCAGCGGCGCCACGGACATCTCGCCCGTCATCACACACACCTTTCCCATGAGCCGCGTCGACGAAGCGATGGAAACCATCCTGCAGGGAGAGGCGTGCAAGGTGGAACTGGAACCCGGGCGGTGACAGGCCGCGTCGCACGGGATGGGTCGTCTGCAGCAGCTTGCCGCCTCCCTCCCGCCGTGCTACCATGCTCTTGCGACCGAGCCGGGCGGCGCTTCGGTGCGCCAGCGGCTCTGCAGCGCAGTCTCTCACGCGGGACGCAAGGAGATGTGGAAGAAACTAACCACAATAGACGCGAGCGAATACGAGAGCGAGCTGTGGCTCAACGACGAGGCGAGGGTCGCGTGCGTGAGGCGCATACGGACCAACGTCTGCATGGTGGTCTTCGAGGGCGGCGCCGAAGCGCGCGTGAAGGGGACGCCCGAGGAGATCATCGCCGCCCTGGGCGGAACAGTGCCGGACGCCGCCACCGAGGTCACACAGGACGGTACGACGTACATTCTGGAGTAGGCCCATCAGCACAGTGGCGCGCGACGTGCCAGCTGTTATCGGCCCCGGCCGGAGTCGGCCGGGAACGCCACGCTGTCCGGCACACCGGCTCACGCTGGCCTGGCGGGACACACGGACGGGAACTCGGACGCTCGCAGATGGAAACGACGCCATCGCCAAGGGCCCCCTTGACGCACAGTCCCCCCACGGAAGGGGTTCTCCAATGCTCATTACGACACGCGATGCTCGCTGCCCGGCCCGTTGACTTCGGGCGGTCTCAGTTCAGCCCTTCTGCCAGTCCACGACCAGTCGCTCGAGCTCTCTGGCGACCTCTCCGGCGCCCCTGACCGCACGTTCGGCGCCCCTGTGAGCCTGTTCCAGAACTTGCCCGGCGGCGCGCGAGTCGCGGCCGAAGACCAGATGGGGCCCGACCACCAGAAGGATAACGAGTAGCGGCCAAAGGAGCAGGCGCATGGCCTGCTGCCGCCTTCGGTGCTTAGGCCCGGGCGCGCCACAGCGCACGCAGAACGTCGCATCGCTGGGCATCATGTCGCCGCAGTTACGGCATTTCTCAAAACGCGCCATCTACACCTCCGCCTAAGCGTTCCTAGAACCAAGGTATGATAGGGCAAATCCCGTGCCGATACCCAGGATCGAACGCCGGAATGCCCCCGGCACTTCCCTTGGGCTCGGATTCTCAATGCTTCTGCGCCTCGTAACGGATGTCGGTAAGGCGTTGCCGCGTCCCCGGTGCGGTCAGGCGGACGAAACATCCGGCGTTCGACGCAGTGAAGCTTCTGTCGCCCGCGCGAACCACGACGAGCACGAGTCCGTTGGCTCCTCGCCGCAGCCGGGCCGATTCATCCGCGACCGGCTCTCCGTTCAGCAGCACGACTCGCACCGTGGTCGGATCGTATAACAGACCGGCTTCCTGCGCGGCAGGCGAGTGCACTACGCTCCGCAGAACGTAGTACTCAGTGCGGCCCTGGCGGCTGTCCCACCTGCCGGCCGTCTCGACGGCCTCGGGGTCCAGGAGCTCTCGGGCATCCGGGCCTTCGCCTCGCCAGTCGAGCCCGAGGCCGGCCGCAAGTGCAGCCGGCTCTTTCAGCAGCTCCGCGATTCCCCGCGGCGACTCCAGCCCCGCTGCCTCAGCACCCTCCGACGCTATCGGGCCGAGCACAAGGAATCCCCCCTGCGGGTAGGAGGCATCCCGGGCTGGCTTGGGCACGCGACAACTCAGATGCAAGCGGCCGCCCTGCCCTGCACGAGCGAAGTCCACCTGCGCCGCATAGAAGCTCGTGCCCGCAGTGTACTTGTAGATGTCCCGAGCGACCTTCGGCTCGACGGAATCCGCGAAACTGCCCGCCACGCGGTCCACGTGCCGGCGGATGATCCCCGCGTCGCAAGCGGGCGGCAGGCGGTACGTGATCGTCACGTCCTCGAGGGGGCCAAGTCCGCCGTTCTCCAGCGTCAGGAACAGCCTGCCTTCGCGAAAGTGCAGCAGCCCTCGCACATTCGGGAAGTCGTCGCAGACGTCCCCCTGACGCAGTTCGGCATGGTTGTCCTCGTTCTCCACAAGCCCGATCCTGTCGGGCAACCTGCGCGTCCGGTCGTGGTGGAGATTGACGAGCGGCGTTCCGTCAGCGCCTCGGGCGATCTCCAGGTCGGCCGTCCCGCACTTCGCGTCAAGCACAGCATCGGGCGAAGTGCCCAGCACCTTGATCGTCAAAGGCACGGCATCGTTCAGCTCGCGCAGGACGGGCCGCTCGATATCGAGCACGACTTCCTCGCCCCGCCGGACGGCCTCGCCCAGCTTGGTGTGCCGCCACTGCCAGCGATAGGCGGCGTACTCGTTCTGGTTGCAGTACCACCAGTTCGGCCGGCGCCCGTAGGCGTCCAGTTGCCCCTCGAAGTTTGCCCAGCCCTCGGGCGTGTTGTACCAGACGTGCATCGAGAAGCTCATGCCGGGGTGTCTCTTGCGGTGCCCGGCGTCGCCCAGGAAACGAGCAACGGCGCGGTCTATGGGAGCGCCGTCCGAGGGCAGGATCGGGCTCAGCTCCAGGTCCGTGGGCATGGCGTCGTTGAACCAGCCATTGGCGATGTGGTAGTAGCCGGCGCGCCGCAACGCCTCGGCAATGTCGCAATGCACGTCGTCCCCTTCGAGGGGATTGCGGAAGTCGCAGAATGAAAACGCGTAGCTGCAAACGGGGCGGTCAACGGCGGCCTCCCAGGCCATCCGCACGGCCAGCACCTCCCAGAACTGGCGGTTGCGGTTGGTGAACGTCAGGAAGGGGTGCGTCATCGAGTGCCCGCCTATGCTGTTGCCGCCTTCCAGCAGTTTGCGCCCCACCTCCGGCCCGAACCACGAACTTGGCGCGTTCAGATACCAGGTGCCCCGGTAACCGTGCGCCGCCATCACGTCCCGCATCTTCAGGTCGGCGGCGTTGTTGTTATCATCCCAACGGCACGAGACAGCCCATTCGTGGTCGTTGTAGAGGGGCGCCACGGCGACGGATGCCTTGCCCGCCGCTTCCGGCGAGTCGAATGCGACGCGGAGGGTCTGCGTGTACGTCTCGGGCGGCACTCCGAACCTATAGGATCTCGGCTCCGGCACAGCGTCCGGGTCCAGTACGCGGAACCAGGCGCTCACGCGGTAGCGCCGGCCCGCTTCGACGGCGAAAGCCTGCCTGGCCTGAGAGCCGTACCAGACGGCGACGCACGCCTTCCCCCCGTGCGCCACGGACCCGTCGCGGCTGTAGCGTTCCGTGGGGAATGCACCGGTAAAGCGCCAGCCGGCGGGCGTGCCATCGGCGGCCGCCTCCTCGAAGCCGCCGCGGCGGATCTGCGCTCCCTCGACGCGGACGTCGTCCGCCCACACGAGCCGCACGTCATCGCCCGCGCCCTTCTCGTACCACTCGCCCTGAAGGTCGATGTCCACCTCGCCGTCGGCCTCAGGGACGAACTCGACCCACATCTGTTCCCACGCCTTGCCCAGACGTTTGCTGCACGTCACGCCCGTTTGAGACTTGGCAGCCCCGAGCCAGGAGCAGTCCCCCACTACTGCCCCGTCCGAGCCGCTCGTCCCGACGAGGTCGAAGGCGCCGCCCACCACGTAGACGTCAATCCGTCCCTCGGTGGCCTGTCGTGCGGGGCTGTGCGCGAACGCAGCTCGGTGCGAGCCGGCAAGGAAGGTCGTCACGGCAGCCAACATGAGCAGAGCCGACACGCCCTTCATGATGATGTCCTCTGTCGATGAACGGGCTGTCGGATGGGAGGCCGACTTCGGAGACATCGGCGCCGGAAGGAAACGAAATGGTGGAGACGAGGGGATTCGAACCCCCGGCCTCGGCAGTGCGAGTGCCGCGCTCTCCCAGCTGAGCTACGTCCCCACCCTGGAGCCCCTAACAGAACCCTCACTGGCTTCGGCCGGCTGCAGCACCGCCCTCGGGCCGACGTGCGGGGTTCTGTTACAGACTCTTAGACAGCATTATAGGCGGTCGTGGCCTGCGTGGCAAGCAATCGCGCGCACATCTCGCCGGCGCGCCCGGCCGCCTCACGCGGATGGCTTGCCGACGAACTCCGGCATCAGATCGTGGCCTTGCT
>CAYUDW010000098.1:8826-12992 GCA_964442595.1 uncultured candidatus Brocadiaceae bacterium | reverse complement strand
CGCCTTCCAGGATCTCCAGCAGGGCCGGGAAGTCGATCATGCCCTGGCCCAGCTCCGTGTAGATGCCGTGCTTCTTGAACGTGTCGTAGTCCCATTCCTCCGCGCGGCCCTCTTCCAGCACGTCCCCGTCGATGTCCTTCAGGTGGACCGTCTTGATGCTCTCCGCATAGTCGCGGAAGAACTGGACCACGTCCGCCCCGCCGAAGGCCAGGTGCCCGGTGTCCGGGCCCATGAACAGGAGGTTGCGGTCCACAAGCGAGAAGAGACGGTCTATCTCGGCGGGCGTCTCGACAACCGTGGCGACGTGGTTGTGGAAGCAGCTGCGCACGCCCTCCGCCAGCGTGATCTCTCCCACGCGGTTGATCATGTCGGCCGTCTGCTCGAACTCCTCGTCGGTCATCCCGTCCTCGGGCAGCACGTGCCCTGCTGTGGCGTCGCGCGTGAGGCCCCGGGCCGTGGTATAGGCCCGGAACCCGCCCGCCGCCACGTAGACCTCCGTGCAGCCGATCTCGCGGTGGAAGGCGGCCTGCCGCCGCGCGCGCTCGAGAGTCTCGGCCTCCTTCTCCTTCTGCCAGAAGTAGCCCTGGAGGTAGCCCGGGGCGGGCTCGAGGCCGTACTGAGCTATGCGGTCCAGGACGTCCTGCGTCGTCTCCTCTTTTCCCCGCCAGACGGGGCAGCCCTCATATCCCGCCTCGGCGATCTCGCTCAGAACCTGGTCCTGAGGCACATTCTTCCACGTGATTGGGACGCAGCCGATTCGAAAGGCAGCCATGGTTCCTCCAGTCATTCCTGCAAGCACACGCGTTCGCCCGCCGGGATTCACACGGGTTTGCACAGGTCCATGAGGTCTTCGAGCTTCGCCGTTGCCAGGGCCAGCACCGTGTCGCAGGCGCCGTAGTAGATGCGCACCGTGCCGTCGTCCTCCAGCAGCGTGGCGCTGGGGAACAGGGTGTAGCTGCGGAACCCGTCGGTCTCGTAGGGCTCTTCGGGCACCATGAGCGGGTCCTGGGATATGCCGACGATCTTCCAGGGCTCCTCCAGGTCCAGCATCATGATGCCGGCGCAGTAGAGCTTGTGCCAGTTCTCGTCGCGCCAGGTGGGGTAGACGGTGTCCGGGTCATAGTGGGTGGCGTGGAAGATGGTCAGCCAGCCCTTATCGGTCTTGATCGGCTGGCCGGACGGGCCGTTCTTCCAGTTGCAGAAGGGCAGGTCGTTCGCCCGCAGCACGAGGTGGTTGTTGCCCCAGTAGCGGCAGTCGGGCGAGTCGGCGAACCACGTGTCGTACTTGTCGTCGCCCCTCATGCCGTAGGCCCGGAACGGCCGCTCCAGGCGCACGAACTTGCCGTTCACCTTCTCCGGGAAGACGATCATGTTGCGATTGTCCGGGGCGGAGATGCTGAGCATTTCGTAGTTCTCGAAGTCGTCGGTGACGGCGATGCAGCCCCGGATGCCGTCCCGGGAGTTCTCGGTGAAGGTGATGTAGACGCGCCCCTCGCAAACCGTCATGCGCGGGTCCTCGGGGTTCGTGACGCCCTCCGGTTTGAACCGGTAGTCCGCGTCCACGTCCCAATGTATGCCGTCGTCACTGAAGGCTCGGCCGATGCTGCGCGTGGACTTGCCGTAGCGCTCGTTCCAGTAGATGTTCCTGAACAGCATGGCATAGCGGCCGCCGAACTTGACGATGCCCGCGTTGTAGGCCATGTGACAGGGCCAGGGCACGTCCTCCGGCCGGAGCACCGGGCCGTGACGCGTGATGACAGAACTGCCTTTCCACGTGAACTTCGCCATGACACTCCTCCTTCTGCGATCGACGATCGCGAGAAAGCCTGCGGGTTCCCTTGTGAGCCAACGCGTGAACCAACGATACCCAAACTCGCGCGCTTCGTCCAGGGTCGCGAGGTCGTGGCCCCGTCCCTTCCTGTCTTGCCCGGCAACGCGCCTCGCGGCTCAGACCGGCTTGCACAGGTCGATCAGGTCGTCCAGCCTGGCCGTCGCCAGGGCCACCACCGTATCGCACGCGCCGTAGTAGATGCGCACGGTGCCGTCGTCCTCCAGGATGGTTGCACAGGGGAAGATCGTGTAGCTGCGGCACCCGTCGGTCTCGTAGTCATAGGGCGCCTCCGGCACCATCAGCGGCTCGCGGGAAAGGCCGACGATCCTCCACGGCTCCTCCAGGTCCAGCATCATGATCCCGACGCAGTAGAGCTTGTGCCACGTCTCGTCGCGCCAGCTGGGGTAGACGGTGTCCGGGTCGTAGTGGACGGCGTGGAAAAGGGTCAGCCAGCCCCTGTCGGTCTTGATGGGTTGACCGGCGGGCCCGTTCTTACGGTTGCAGAACGGGACGGCATCGTACTCGAGCACCAGTTGCGTGTTGCCCCAGTATCGGCAATCCGGCGAGTCGGAATACCAGGTCTCGAACGCTTCGGGCTCCCGCCGGCCGTAGACGGGGAAGGGCCGCTCCAGGCGGGCGAACTTCCCGCCGATCCTCTCGGGGAAGAGGACCATGTTGCGGTTGTCGGGCGCCGACATGCTCAGCATTTCGTAGTTCTCGAAGTCGCCTGTGACCGCGATCGCCCCGCGCAGCCCGTGCGGCGTGACTTCGGCGAAGCAGACGTAGACCCGGCCCTCGATGACCGTCATGCGCGGATCGGCCGGGAACCTCGTGCCCTCGGGCTTGAATCGGAAGTCCCGCTCCACTTCCCAGTTCAGGCCGTCGTCGCTGTAGGCCAGCCCCAGGAAGTGCGTGTAGCTCCTGTAGGGCTCGTCCCAGACCAGGTTGCGGAACATCATGACGTAGCGCCCGCCGAACTTGACCACGGCGGCGTTGTAGACCATGTGCGAGGGGAAGGGCATGTCCCGGGCGGCGAGGATGGGATTGCCCTCGTGTCGGCTGACGACCGGGCTGCTGGTCCACGTGAACTTGCCCATGCTGCTCCTCTCTGCATACCATGACACCACGTCGAGCTTGCGGCAGAGGTTACCGAGCGGCTTCCGGGGCGTCAAGTCGTGCGGGCCGGCGCGCCACGTTCGGGCGGAGCCTGGGGGACGTGGACGAGGTGGCGATCGCGGGCATCGGCACGTTACGGTGGGAACGGCACCGGTTCCGCCATTGACTTTCTGCTGCCCGTCGATCCGAAATAGTGAGCCCCTCTCCGTCTGCTCCACCGAGCCTGACCACCGGCGACTTACGCTAGCCAGCAGGGCAACGGTGTCGGCTGGTTGCCTTCTGGCCTGGACTGAGATATCCTCCATCGCACTGGGGCTTTGGGACAGGGAGAGAGCGATGAGGATCTTCCCAACGCGCGCGCGTTGCCGTCGCCTGGCCATACTGCTCTCCCCCGTGGCGGTCTTGTTCGGGTTCTATCTGTGGCGCACAACGTGGTGGCCGGGCGTGACCGTGCAGACGCGGCACTACGCGATCCGCTCCAGCGCAACGCGCGCACGGACGGAGGACGCAGGCTGCGCACTGGAGGAGCTCTACCAGGCCTACCAGGAGTTCTTTTCTGACCTTCCGGGCCCTGTCGAACCGGACGCGAGGCTCAAGGTCGACCTCTACAGGGACCGGCGTGAGTTCCGCCGCTACAACCCGCGCGTGGGCTGGGCGGAAGCGTTCTACCGCGAGGGGCGGTGCTATGCCTACTGCGGCACGTGGGAGGCGAACCCCTACCACTGGTTGCTCCACGAGGCCACCCACCAACTGAACCACGAGGTGGCGCGGCTGCACGTGCCCAAGTGGATCGACGAGGGCCTGGCCACGTTCTTCAGCGCGAGCCGGTACCTCGACGGCGACCTGCTGGTCGGCCGGCCGAACCGCGATGCCTACCCCGTGTGGTGGCTGTACGACCTGGACCTGAGCGGGGACGTGGAGCCCGACGTCCGGTCCGGTAGGATCATCCCGCTGAGCGCCATCATCACCGGCCGGGGCGGGCCGGACATGGACACGCAGTTCAACCTCTACTACATCCATTGGTGGAGCCTGACCCATTTCCTGCTGGCGGGCGAAGACGGACGCCGGCGGGACGCGTACGTCCGGGTCATCCGCGACGGGGGGAGCCTCGATGCCTTCGAAGAGCACCTCGGCGTCGTCGAAGAGATCCAGGGCCAGTGGTACGAGCACCTGCGTGAGTTGCACCGCCGGGCCATCGACGGCGAGTTCGAGCCATAGA
>CAYUDW010000098.1:7264-8726 GCA_964442595.1 uncultured candidatus Brocadiaceae bacterium | reverse complement strand
ACCCCTCCGAAGACCTTGGGGATGCGGGTCGCGATGGACTTCTGGTCGCGCAGGTAGTAGTAGGCCTGCGACTCGTCGCGGGCCTCGTCGTCGAAGAGGAACGGGCGGACGTCGAAGTCCCCCGTCCAGAGGCCGTCGGGCTTGCATCCGACGTTCGCCGCCATCGAGAGCGCCTTCAGGACGACTTCGGGGCCCATGATGGCGGTGCCGATGTTGAGGATCACGCCGCCGTCGGTGAACCTGCACATCTGGTCGGCAAAGATCAGGAAGTCGGTGCCGCTCGTGGCGCCCTTGGCCGTGGGATTGAAGCTGGCGTGCTGGTCGATGATGTCCGTCCCCATGGAAGCGTGCACGCAGACGGGGATCCCCTTCCGGTAGGCGGCGGCCAGGACGCACGTGTCGACGTAGGGGAAACCGTCGTAGGGCTTGTAGTACTCGCCGGTGTCCTCGTGGCGTTCGAACGCGCGGTCGATGACCTGGCGGCGGAACTCCGCGTCGCAGTAGAGGGCGGCCATCGCCTCGCCCAGGCCCCAGCCGTTCTCCCAACCGATCTCCGTGGCGTAGTTGAGGTAGGCGCCGGTCTCGAAGGCCATGCCGAACTCGCCCCGGGGCAGCGCGTCGCGCACGGACTCGCTGGAGGCGCCCGTCAGGGCCAGCTCGAACGAGTGGATCACGCCCGCCCCGTTGGTCGAGAACAGGGTGACCACGCCCCGCTCGATCAGGTCGATGACGATGGGGATCTGGCCGTTCTTGATCGGGTGGGCGCCCGAAAGCACGACCACCGGCTTGCCGCCGCGGTGGCACTCCGCTATGTAGCGGGCCAGCTCCTGGAGCCCGGCCGATTGGTCCTGGCCGCCCCCCGGCAGGCCGTTTCGGAACCACGGCCCGGTCGGCGGCCGGATCTCCGCTTCGCGCAGCGCCGACGGGTCCAGGTAGGCGTCCAGCTCCACCTTGTTGGAGCGGACCTTCAGCGGATAGGTCTTCACCGGTGACGGGTCGAACGGCGTGTGACGGCCTTCGTATCGCAACCTCTCACTCCTTGCGCATCAGCTCTTTGAGGACCGGACTGGTGAAGTCAGGCAGAATGTAATGCGTGCCGAGGGCCACGTGCAACTGCCGCTGGCGCGTCGCCTCCGGCGGCAGGCGGCTCATGGCGACGCCGCCCATCTCGACGCCGGCCTTGATCTCCGTCCGCCCGTCGCCGAGCGTCAGCACGTTACGGGGGTCGACTCCCTCGCGCCGGCACAGTTCGCGCATCACCTCGTCCTTGGGCAGCTTGCGGTCCCAGCTCGAGCCCTCCAGGCTCTGCACCATCTTGCCGGGGCCGATCTCGTAACCCAGGGCCAGGACCTCCTCGTACATCCCGCCGTCCTCGTAGATGACGGCGCCCGTGACGAAGTAGTTCAGACAGCCGACGGCGTGCAGGTGCCGCATGAACTCCATCGAGCCGGGCACGCGCCAT
>CAYUDW010000098.1:0-7164 GCA_964442595.1 uncultured candidatus Brocadiaceae bacterium | reverse complement strand
ACAGCCGACGGCGTGCAGGTGCCGCATGAACTCCATCGAGCCGGGCACGCGCCATCGTTCGGGATTCTCCCGCGCGGCGGCCGTGTTGCGGTCGCGGCTGGCACCGTTGAGCACCGCCTCATAGAGCCGGAACAGACGGGGCGTCCGCTCGGCGATGAACTGCCTGAGCCCGTCCGGCTCCCGGATGTCGTCGAAGCGCTCCTCGCCGTTCCATATCCGGCGGATGATCTCGGAGTTGTCGCTGCGCTGCTCGTCGGTCAGCGCCAGGTCCGCCTCGGCGGGCACGTTGCCCAGCTCGATGGCCCTTCGGATGCCGTACTCCATCTGCGTGATGGCCGATAGGCCCGCCGATTCGATGCAGAACTCATCCGTCTCGGGCAGCGGCTCCGCGCCGACCCGCTCGGTGAGTGCGGCGGCGCGCTCGGGCGAGTCGAAGTCCTCCTCCAGCCCGCACGTCATGGCCCAGTGGATGACCAGGCTCATCACGGGGGGCCAGTCGCGGATGAGGCTGTGCGTGCCGTCGATGTCGTGGACGACGTGGGTGATCCGTCGCCGGCCCACCGGGTTGATGACCTCGATGTTGCCGGGGTCGCCGTTCAGGCAGCTATCGTCGAAGATCGCCATGGCATTCCTCAAGCACCCCCATCCAAAGAGGGTAACAAAGCCCCGCCGCGCGCGCAACCTGCTGACGCCCCGACTGGACGTTCAGCATTGGGTCTGATGGTTCTGGGCGCAGCCGGCATCGTGAACTTACCGAGGGCCTATCTCGTGTCCTTGGTAGTGGCGATTCCCATCCGCGTGCGTAGGGGCACGGCGCGCCGTGCCCCTACCTTACGGAGCCGACAGGGCCTCCCCAGAAGTTCGGTGTTGCGCGTCTACTGAACCAGTTGCCCGCCAGCCCCGTCTCTGTTACGCTGCCGCAGTCCCTGCAATCGATAGAAGGGAGGTCCACATGTTTCGCGACATAGTGCTGCAGGATTCGACAGCGGAAGACTGGCCCGCGATCCGCGAGCGGATTCACGCGCGGGTGTCCGCCGCAATGGGCACTGCGCCCGAGGTGCAGGTCGAGCCCCATTACGAGGTGGTGGAGGAGTATGAGAGGTACGGCCTGACGCACCGCAAGATCCGGTTCCGCGTGATGCCGGACGAGGAGGCGACCGCCGTCATGGTCCTGCCCGACGGCCTGGCCGAGCGGAGCCCGGCGCCGGCGGTGGTCGTCTGTCACGGAACGGACGCCAAGCTGGGCAAGTACAACGTGCTGGACCCGGTGGACCGGCCCAGGCGCGCCTACGCCGTCGAGCTGGCCCAGCGGGGCTTCGTGACAGTGGCCCCCGACAGCTACAAGTTCGGCGAGCGGCTGACCCAGGGGGAAGACCTGCCCAACGAGGAGATCCAACGGCGCTACGTCGGTTCGATGCAGCGTTTCCCGGAGGAACATCCGGAGTGGTCCCTGGACGGGCGGCGGAACTGGGAGCATCACTGCCTGCTGGACCTGCTGGACAGTCTGGACTTCGTGCGCCCGGGAGCCTACGGCGTCATTGGGAACTCGCTCGGGGGCCGGCAGGCCATCTTCCTGGCCGCCATGGACGAGCGGATCGCCGCCGCCGTGCCCTCCTGCGGTATCAGCCCCAACCTGACGAACGTCTACCGCTCCGTGAGGAGCAACCCCGCCAGCAAGTCGAGCCCCGCGTCGATCAAGCGCTCCCAGCGCACGCGCGGGCACATGGTGTACGATTACCAGGACATGATCGCGCTGTGCGCGCCGCGGCCGATGCTGGTCCTGGAGCCCTATAACGACGCCTATAACCCGTACATGGAGGCCAACTTCCGCTGCTACGTGGCGGGGCAGCTCGCATATGAATTGCTGGGCAAGGCGGAGTGCTTCTGCACGATGACCCACGGGGACGGCCACGACACCGTGGCCGACGTGCGGGACTTCGCCTACCGCTGGTTCGAGCGCTGGCTGGAGCCGTAGGCGTGACCGCGGGCTAGACCCGGCAGCGTGAGGAACTGCTTCCTGTGCGTTGCACCGGTGGCTGAGGGGACTCAGTGCGCGCCCGGCGCGCCCTGATGGGGGCGCTGCTCTGGGTTCTGGGCGCGGAAACCATAGGCGTACCAGTCGGGGCAAGCGACGTTGGATACAGATGCACGCTTTTGGCGCACAGGCGCTCAGGCCAAGTTCGCCGGGCGGTACGAATGGGTGCTTCTCCGCTTGTGATTGGTTCCCGTCCTTGCTATAAGGCAGGCCGATAGCAGAGCGCGTGTGGTAGGCCATGCGGACAACGCCCGGGCCGTCGGGCCAGATGCGCAAGGGGCAAGTGGGTCCTAACGATGCTGTGGGGCGTTAGGCGACGTCCTGAAGGGGGTAAGCGATGGTCGACGAACAGGAGACTCTACTCGAGCCGCTAGCGTCGGATCCGGCCGCCCTGAAGCGAGAGGCGCGGAACAGGAACCAAGTGCACGACAAGTGTAGGGTCCGGAGGGACGAGGTCGCCTTCTGCGGCACGAAGGGGTGGCAGTTCGATAAGCGGCTGAAGCGAACAGTCCGGCTCAAGCGGCTAAAGCAGGCCGACGAGCGGCTGGAGAACCGTTTGTGGATGCTTTTGTATAAGCTGGGATATCCTGAGCTAAGCCAAGGACGGAACTTCCGAGTCAAGATCAAGCGAAAAGGAGCAGGGCCGGTCCAGAAACAGATCGATGTGCTCGCGAAGGACGATGAGACGGTGATCGTTGCTGAATGCAAGGCCGCCCGCAAGCTCGCTAGGCGGAGCCTGCAGAAGGACGTCGAGGAATTCGCGAATCTGAAAGGACCGATCGCCAAGGCGATCCGGACCCACTACGGTCGGGGCTTCAAACCGAAGATAGTCTGGCTCTTCGTCACCGAGAGAATCATCTGGTCGAAGCCGGATAAAGACCGTGCGGATGGTCAGCACATCCATCGAGTTACTGAAAGGGAGCTCCGATACTACCGTGAGATAGCTGACCACCTCGGGCCCGCGGCACGCTACCAGTTCCTGGCCGAGTTCTTGGCGGGCCAGGAGGTGCCTGAGCTTGAGGGCGCCGTCGTACCCGCGATCCGTGGCCGGTTGGGCGGCCGGAAGTTCTACTGCTTCGTCACTACGCCTGAGCACCTTCTGAAGCTCTCGTTCGTCAACCACAGGTCGCTCAATGACCCTGGCGGTGTGCCAAGCTATCAGAGGCTGATCAGCCGAACTCGCATGCGGCAGATAGGCAAGTTCCTGAAGGGCGGCGGGTACTTCCCGACGAACGTCCTCGTGAACTTCCCGCAACCGGTCCGGTTTGACGCAGTGCACAAGGACGAGCCCGCCGGGGTCACGTACGGTCACCTGTACCTGCCGAGAAAGTACCAGTCAGTCTGGGTGATCGACGGACAGCACCGGCTGTATGGATTCGCCCATCTGTCGCCGGAGTACCTCAGGGAGAACATCATTGTGGTTGCCTTCGAGGGGATGGTTCACAAGGACGAGGCCGAGCTGTTCGTTACCATAAACCACGAACAGAAGTCCGTGCCAAGGAACCTGCTGGACGACCTGGAGGGCGAACTGAAGTGGGGTTCTCGCATTCCGAAAGAGCGCATTGGGGCCATCTGTGCACGGCTAGTGCAGCTACTGAATGCCGACGTTGGCGAGCCCTTCTACAACAGGGTGGCGCAGCAGGGGATTAGGGCCAGTGACTACACCTGCCTGACGATCCCGGGCATCAAGAAGGGCTTGCGGCAGACCGGACTGATGGGTCGCGAGACCATGAAACGGAAGATCTACGAGGCCGGTGCCTTCTGCGGCCCGACGGACGCAAAGACACTCGACAAAGCGCGGTGCGCGCTGAACCAGTTCTTCGGCCTCGTCCGCGACGCGAACACCCGACAATGGGAGATGGGACGGGCGGGACACCTGTGTGCTAACGTCGGGGTACAGGGCTACCTGCGGCTTCTCGGCTCCCTGGTTGGCTATATGGAAGCCAACAAGGGGCTCGATGCAAAGGAGCTAGAGCCTTACGAGATCATCACTGAGATCGAGGAATATGCGGATCCGGTGCTGCAGTACATCTCTGATGCTAGTGACGCAAACATGGCGGCCGAGTTCAGAGTCCCGTTCGGTTCCGGCGGCCCATCTGAGTACTACTTCTGTCTGTGCCGTCTAGTGAAGGCTTCCTTCGCCGACTTCAGTCCCGATGGAATGGACGAGTGGGAGGCCGAGCATTCCGAGGAGAAGATCAAGGCGGCAGATACCAGGCTCAAGGAGATCAGTGTGTGGGTCCAACAGCACGTCTTCGAGAAGCTCAAGGAGCTCTACGGGACGGAGCGAGACGCATACTTCGAGAAGGGCGTTAGGGACGCCAAGGCGAAGACGGACGCATATAGGCGCAGCACGGAAGATGAATTGGATGACAGGCTGCCTTTGGAGAACTACCTGAACTTCGTCGACTACAAGAAGGTAGTCGAGGACAAACGTCACTGGCCGGTCTTCAAGTCAGTGTTCGATATGCCCGAGCCGAACGAGAAAGGCCGCGCGAAGAATCTCGGCTGGATGGACCGGATCAACAAGCTTAGACGGATACCCGCGCATCCCACATCCCGTCGGCGCTACAAGGCAGAGGACTTCGATTACATCGAGTACGTTCACCAGCAGCTGAGTTCACGACTGGCGGCACCCAGGGAAAGTGGGGAGATGTAGCGTGTCAGGGAGTGCGCGACCCACACGTGGCAAGCCGTTCCTGAAGTGGGCAGGAGGCAAGAGGTGGTTGGTCGCTCGTTACTCACGGCTCTTCCCGACGAGCATGCGCACCTACATCGAGCCCTTCCTGGGGAGCGCCGCTGTGTTCTTCTATCTGCGACCTGCCAGGGCCGTCCTGGGCGATACGAACAGGGAGCTCATTGATACTTACGAAGCCGTCCGCGACGATTGGCGCGGCGTATGGCGAAGGCTGAAGGAGCACCAGCAGCGGCACAGCACAGAGTACTACTACAGAATGCGCCGATGCGCTTGCAGGAGCAGAGCTGCCCGGGCAGCTAGATTCATCTATCTGAACCGGACCTGCTTCAATGGGTTGTACCGGGTGAACAGTAGCGGGGAGTTCAACGTGCCGAAGGGTACGAAGGAGACGGTTGTTTTCGCCGACGACGATTTCGGGCACATCGCGGAGCTGCTCCAGGCGTGTGAGCTTCGATGCGTTGACTTCTCAGAACTGGTAGCACGAGCTACCAGAGGCGACTTCGTGTACGTCGATCCTCCCTACACTGTCTTGCACAACAACAACAGCTTCCTGAAGTACAATGAGCGCATCTTCAGTTGGGAGGACCAGGTTCGGCTGGCGGAGTGCCTCCACCAAGCACGCGCGCGCGGGGCGGCGCTTCTTATCTCTAATGCGGATCATCCCGGCATCAGGGAGCTGTACTCAGGATTCGAGAGCGTCTTCGCAGTGCGGAGGAGCAGTGTCCTTGCCGCGGACTCAGCGAAGCGAGGACGGACCACGGAGTTGGTCGTTACCAACATCGAGCGGGCTGTGGCCGATGTGGGCAATGGTGACTAGGCCTGGGCGTACGCCACTGCCACCGCGGCCTGGTCGTCAGGCCTGAATGTGTTACCCTCTCCAACACGGTGTAGGTGGGTGGCCGGGGTGGCACGTCCGTGCGCCTGCCAAGCTCCGCGCCGCACACGCTTCCTTGAACGGCGCGGCAGGTGCCCCAAGCCGCGGTTGCAGGTGGGGTAAGGAAACGGCGGCCCGGGGGAGGGTGTGCCCACCTCCCCCGGGAGCGGCCAGCCTTTTGCGCGTGAGGGCACACACCGCCATCGCCGGGTCCGGCCGCCTCTTACCGCCGCTGTCTCCTTCGTGCCGTCTTCGCCCCTATTGTCGGAGGGGTAAGGAAAAAGGTTCGGTCGGTTCCTCAATAGAGCCCGTCGTACGGGTTCTCCCTCCCCTCCCGCAGGCAGAGTGTGGCTTCAAGCAGCTCGCGTTGGGCCTCGAGCAGCAACGGATCGCTCTCCCTCTCTTCTACCACCGTCCGCGCTGCGTCCTCAAGCGGCACGTGCTGCGCGATGCCCGGGAAGCGCGCCAGATACCAGGCGAAAAGCCGACGTGTTCTGTTGCAGCGGTCGCGTAGCGCCGGCAGGATGTGGGGCACCAGCTCCGCGCGCCTTGCCTCATCCCGGCCCGCAACACCGAAGAGCGCACGAAACGCAGCCCTTCGGACTTCCTTGTTGGAGTCCCCGGTGGCTTCCTTCAGAAGCTCCTCGACCATCTCATCGCTCTGGCCAGCGTGCCTGAGCATCCCGATTGCGAAACCCCGCGTCGGGGAATGAGGAGACTCCAGGGCCCGGACGAACCCCTCGATCCCCTTAGTGCCGATCTCGAGCAGCTTCTCTCTGATCTCTTCCCACCTCTCCTGCGTGACCGACGGCTTATCGTAGCGCTGGAGCATCTCGTAGACCTGCTGCACGATCTCCTCGCGCGGGGATTCGCTCTTGAGCACGTCCTCGACCATGGCAATCATCTCCTCCTTCAGCCGCGTTCTGGCATCGTGCAGGCGGCGCTTGACGGTCCCGACCGCCACCTCCTGCATACCGGCCACTTGCTCCACGGAGTAGCCGTTGATGTAGAAGAGCGTCGTCGTCTCGCGCAGGGCGTCGCCGAGCCGTCCGATTGCTGCGAGCACCTCGTCCCGCAGCTCCCGGCGTTCGAGCTGTCGCTGCGGGCTCTCCACGTCCGAGGATCGCATGTCCGGATCGATCAGCGCGGAGTGCCTCCGTTGACGCACCCGGTCGATGGCTCTGTGTGTGGCGATCGAGCGCAGCCAGGCACCCAGCCGCGCCGGGTCTCTGAGCCCGTCCAGGCGTTCGAAGGCCTCGACGAAGACCTGCTGCGCGACATCCTGGGCGTCGTGGAAATCCCCGACTCGCGCCAGGGCGATGCCGAACACCGCGTCGGCGTAGCGCTGGACGATCGGTGCGAACGCCTCCGCTCCGCCCGCCAGCGCGGCCCTGTAGAGCTCAGCATCGTCTTCCATCGAATGCACCGCCCCGGTTTCTATCGCAATGGTCGAACGACGGCCCGTTCAGGTTCGGTGGAATCGTACCGCTGCCGGGAGGCGACCGCAAGTCAGACTGGTCCGTCCTGCCGCGTCCTCTGGCGCCTCTGCTACGGATG
>CAYUDW010000097.1:7594-13037 GCA_964442595.1 uncultured candidatus Brocadiaceae bacterium | reverse complement strand
TGGAGCGGGCGAGGGGACTCGAACCCCCGACGTCCAGCTTGGGAAGCTGACATTCTACCGCTGAATTACGCCCGCTCCGTCGCCCTTCATTCTAGACCTCGTACGGCCGGTTGTCAATACTGCACAGCCGGCGACCATCCCCGGCGTTGCGGTTTGCCACGCACGGGCCGTCTGGTAGATTGGGGGAAGGCGAAGCGACCCAATGAAGCCCGCACTGCGGAGGGGCCCATGTCCGCACTGGGCAAGGCGTTGATCGTGGCCGGCGGCGTGCTGGTGCTGCTGGGGGTGATACTGCTGTTGGGGGAGCGGATCCCGTTCCTGGGCCGTCTTCCGGGCGACATCCGCATCAAGGGGGAGCGGTTCAGCTTCTACTTCCCGCTGGCGACCTGCATCCTGCTCAGCGTCGTCCTGACGCTGATCCTTAACGTGGTGGTGCGCCTCTTCTTCCGTGGCCGGTGAGGGAAACGGAGGACGGAGAGCTCGGGCGGGGGGCGTTACTGCCTTGTTCGGGGTTTCCGCTGGCGCAGGTCTTCCCGGACGCGGGTGGCGCGGCCGGTGCGCTGGCGCAGGTAGTGGAGCTTCGCCCGGCGGACGCGCCCCCGGCGGACGACCTTGATGCTCACCACGTTGGGCGAGTGCAGGGGGAAGACGCGTTCGACGCCTTCGCCCTGTACGATGCGGCGCACAGTGAAGGTCTCGCGGTTGCTGCTGCCCTTGCGGGCGATGCAGACGCCGGTGAAGGTCTGGATGCGCTCCTTGCCGGCCTCGCGGATGCGGACGCCCACGTCCACGGTGTCGCCGACGCGGAAGTCGGGCACGCTCGGCTTCATCTGCTCCTTTTCGATGGAGCGTATCAGTTCCTGCCCTTTGAGTTCGTTCTTTGTCTCAGCCATCGGTCGTTTCCGCCTCTTGTTTCTCGGTCGGGAGCAGGTCCGCCCGACGCTCCTGCGTGCGCTTGCGGGCCTGCTCGCGGCGCCAGTTCTCTATCTGCTCGTGGTTGCCGCTGACGAGGACGTCCGGCACCTTCATGCCGCGGAACTCGGGCGGCCGGGTGTACTGCGGGCCTTCGAGCATTCCCTCGGCGAAGCTGTCCCGCTGCGCCGATTCCTCATGCCCGAGCACGCCGTCAACGAGCCGGACCGTCGTTTCTATGATAACCATGGCAGCCGCCTCGCCGCCGCTCAGGACGTAGTCGCCGATGGATACTTCCTCGGCCGGCAGCCCTTGGCGAATGCGCTCGTCGAATCCTTCGTATCGTCCGCAGAGCAGGATGATCCTGTCGCCGCGGCTCAGGTCGCGCGCCATCTCCTGGTCGAAGCGGCGTCCCTGCGGCGTCAGCAGCAGCAGCCTTCCGGGCCGCTCATCCATGTCGCGCACGGCCTCGTAGCACCGGAAGACGGGCTCGCAGCGCATGACCATTCCGGGGCCGCCGCCGTACGGGCGGTCGTCGACCTTGTGGTGCTTGTCCGGGCTGTAGTCCCGGATATCGTGCAAGCAGTAGGTGACCAGCCCTTTCTGCTGCGCGATGCCGAGGATGCTCTCGCGTAGGAACGGCTCCAGGACGGCCGGAAAGAGCGTCAGCACATCGAATCTGAGCGCCTGGTGCCTGGGGGACATCTGTCCCGTCTCCACCGAGTTGGTGCGCTGCCGGGGGGCTGCCGCGTTCTCAGACCTTGAGGCCGACCTTGCGGAGCAACTGGGCCACCGTCTCGGTGGGCTGGGCGCCTTTGCTCAGCCAGTACTCGACCCGCTCCTGGTTGACGGAGACTTTGTCTTCGTCCTTCTCCTGGTGCGGGTCGTAGGAGCCGAGGTACTCGATGGGCCTGCCGTCGCGTCGCGTGTGGCTGTCGAAGGCACCGATTCGCCAGTAAGCCTTGTTCCTGCGTCCGAATCTGGCCAGTCTGATCCTTACCATGTTATCCCTGGGTCTCTCGGTTGGGGTGCTACTTTCTCTTGCGTTTTGACTTGCGGGACCTGCGCTTGTGGGGCACGGCTGCCGGGCTGCCGCCGGCCATCTCCTCGAAGCCGGCCGGCATCATGTCCATAAGGGCGTCCACGTTGCCCTTGCTCAGTTTACGCATGACCTTGCGCATCTGCTTGAACTGCTTGAGGAGCTGGTTGACCACCACGGCGTCGCAGCCGCTTCCGTCGGCGATGCGCTGGCGTCGGCTGGCCGCGATGATGTCCGGGTTGGTGCGCTCTTCGGGCGTCATGCTGCTGATGATGGCCTCGACGTGGTCCAGCTCGCCGTCGTCGAAGTCGACCTGGTCCAGCTTGGAGCCGATGAAGGGCAGGTGGCCGAACAGCTCGCGCAGGGAACCCATCCTGCGGATGGTGCGCAACTGCTTGCGGAAGTCCTCCAGGTCGAAGGTGGCGCGGCGCAGCTTCTCCTGGAGCTTCTGGGCGTCTTCCTCTTCGATGGCGGCCTGGGCCTTCTCGACCAGGCCCACCACGTCGCCCATGCCCAGGATGCGGTCGGCCATGCGGTCGGGGTGGAACGGCTCGAACTTGTCCAGCTTCTCTCCAAGGCCGACGAACTTGATGGGCTTGCCGGTGACGGCCTTGATGGACAGGGCGGCACCGCCGCTTGCGTCGCCGTCCAGCTTGGTCAGTATCACGCCGTCGAATTCGAGGCTGCGGTTGAACTCCAGGGCGCTGTTGACGGCATCCTGGCCCGTCATGGCATCGGCGACGAGGTAGATCTGATCGGGCTTGGCCCTGGCCTTCAGCTCGCGAAGCTCTTCCATCATCTCTTCGTCGATGTGCAGCCGCCCCGCCGTGTCGAGGATGACTGGCCCCAGGCCGTTCTCCGCGGCCTGGAAGCGCGTCTTCATGGCGATCATCAGCGGATCGGCATTGCGGTCGCTCACGACGGGGACGTCTATCTCGCGGCCGAGGGTCTCGAGCTGATCGATGGCGGCGGGCCGCTGCACGTCCGCAGCGCCGAGGATGGGGGAACAGGAGTAGCTCCGGCGCAGGTGGAGGGCCAGCTTCGCGCAGGTGGTCGTCTTGCCGCTGCCCTGAAGGCCGCAGACCATCAGCACGGTCGGCCCGTCCTGCCGCATCGGGATAGCCGTGTCCACGGGTCCGATGAGATTCTCGATCTCGTCATGGACGATCTTCACGATCTGCTGGGCGGGATTGACGCCGCGGATGACCTCTTCGCCCACGGCCTTGGTGCTGACGTGCTCGACGAATTCCTTGACGACGCGATAGTGCACATCGGCTTCGAGCAGGGCCAATCGGACTTCCTTGAGTCCGTCGGCGATGTTCTTCTCGGTCAGCCTCGCTCGGCCGCGAATGCTGCTGAAGAAGCCCTCGAGCGTGTTGGTCAGCGTCTCAAACAAAGCGGCTCACGCACCTTTGATCGGACGAAGGGGATCGAAACCTGCGGACCTCTTGCTCTGCCGTACGAAGAGGTCGCCTCCGACGAACGGGATGAAGTTCCACCACAGAGGAGCGACGGCGCCGTGCCCCGCGCAGATCGGCTCGGACAGGAAATATCGGTTCCCCACCCGGGCAAGGGGCCATCCCCCGGCGGCTGGCATACGGGCCGACGCCTCACTCTGGATTATAGCAGAACGGGGGCGGACTTCAAGCGAAAAGGCCGTTCGCACCCGTCGACCACCCAGCGCCGATGCTCGCGCATCTTGTTTGTCCTCAAGCTCTTAGCGTTTGCAGCCGAACTTGCTTGCAAACGCCGCACCGAACTGCTAACGTCACGGGGGCTCAGGGCAATGGCTACGTCGCGCCGAGTTGCCTGAGTCCGTTTCCATAGTGAACTGCGAGGGAGCTCTGCATTGACCGTGGGTGAGAAACGGATCCTCTGGGTCAACCTGGTGACGGGGTCGCGGCTCGTCCTGGCCCTGCCCGTGGCCATTCTGACGGTGTGGTCCCGCGATCGGGGTTGGGCCATCATTGCCTCGACGGCGCTTGTGGTGGCCATCGAGCTGAGCGATCTGATCGACGGCCATCTGGCGCGGCGGCACGGGGCGGTCAGCTCATGGGGGAAGGTGTTCGATCCGTACGCGGACAGCGTGTCGCGGCTCATCGTCTATTGGTCACTGGCCATGGTCGGGAGGTGCCTGACGTTTGTCCCTCTGGTCATGGCGGTGCGTGACGTGACGGTGGGCTACGCGCGGATGTTCATGATGCGCCGGGGACAGGACGTCAGCGCTCGCTACACGGGCAAGCTGAAGGCGATGGTGCAGGGCATCAGCGCCATCGCACTGATGTCCGGGCCCCTCTACTGGGGGACCCGGGGGAGCTACCTGGTCTACGGACTCAGTTTCCTGGTGGCGGCCGTCACGCTGGCCTCGATGGTTGACTATGCTCGGGCGGCGCTGCGGCCATCGGCGTAGCCCTACAGGTCGACCGGGCGGCCTTCGCGCGCGGACTGCTCCATCGCCAGGATGACGCGCGTCGCCTCCCGTCCGTCCTCGAAGCCCACCAGCGGCTTCCGGCCTTTCAGCAGGCAGTCCGCGAAGTGGCGGATGCTGTCCACGCAGAACCCCACCGTCCTGCCGTGCACGGGCACGCAGGCGTAGCTGTCGACGGTCGAGATGCGGTCTTCGGTCAGCTTCAGAAGCCGTTCGGGGGAGGGGTTGAAGTAGAATGTCCCCTTCTCGCCGACCACCTCCAGCGTGGCGTCCACCACGCTGGGCCTGGATTCCGGCAGGATCCAGCAGTTCTCGATCACGGCCTTCGTGCCGCCGCGGAACTCGACCACGCTGAAGTAGTAGTCCGGCGTGTCGATGCCCATCGCCTTCAGCACGCGCGCGCCGCACACGGTGTAGACGCGCGCTACCTCGTCGTCCAGGATCCAGCGCAGCGCGTCCAGGCAGTGGCTGCACAGGAACCAGAGCACCGTGGATCGGCCCGCCCAGGAGAGCATCTTCGTGGGAACGAAGATCGTGTCCGAGAGCCGATGGTAGATCATCTCCACCCGGCCCAGGTCGCCGGCTTCGACGGCCTCCTTGATGCGCGAGACGCCGGGGTTCCAGCGGTTGTGGAAGTCCACCATGAAGGGGACGGGGTTGGCGCGGAGGGCCTCGCCGATCCGGTCGCAGTCCTCCAGAGTCGTCGCGAGGGGCTTCTCGCAAAGGACGGCCTTGCCGCCGGTTATGGCGTCCACGACGATGTCCGTGTGGGCGAAGTCGGGGGTTACGACGCTGACGGCATCCAGCCCGTCCACGGCCAGCAGGCCGCGGTAATCGGTGAAGCGTTGCTCCACGCCGTAGCGTTCTCCGGCCTCCTCCAAGCGCTGCTCATTCACGTCGCAGATGGCCGCGACCTCCGCTCCGGGATGGTCGCTGTAGGCCTGAAGGTGCGTCTCGCCGAACGTGCCCAATCCGATCACGCCGCATCTCAACCTGTCCATGGTTGCTCCCTCTCGGCAGAGGTCCGCTTCGGCACTTCCGCTGGTTCATTGCCGCGTCTGTCG
>CAYUDW010000097.1:1164-7494 GCA_964442595.1 uncultured candidatus Brocadiaceae bacterium | reverse complement strand
CCTCTCGGCAGAGGTCCGCTTCGGCACTTCCGCTGGTTCATTGCCGCGTCTGTCGGCCAGGGCTTTCATTCTTCGGCCCTGAGCGGTAGGCGGTCGCGCATTATACGGGTGCGCCGGGGGGCGGGGGAAATGGCAAGGCAGAAGGAACGAGCGGAGAACGGCAGCGGCCAGCCACGCCAAGGACGGGCAACGAACAAGAGACGACGAATAGCGAACGGCAAACAACGAGTAGCGGATAACACGAGTAGGAGCAGCAGCAGGGGCAAGAGCAGGGGCGCGGCGCGATAGAGGACGACGACGAGGAGATCAGTAGGCGGCCCAGGCGATGACGTGGACGTGGGCGCCGGCCGTCGAGAGCTTCTTAACGCACTTGCGCTCGACGATGCCGGAGCTGATGATGTCGGAGATCAGCAGGATGCCGTCGCCCTTGTTGATGGCGGCGTCCACGATGGGCTCGACGGTGCGCGTGTCGGGTCCTCTCGCCTCGGCCCGCATCACCTCTCGGTAGGGGACGCCCAGCTTGTCGGCAATGGCTTCCCCCAGGTGGCGGGTGGGGTACGTTCGCCCTCCTCCGGCGCCGCCGGGTGCGGGCACGGCAGCCACATAGTCCACCCAGTTCTCGTCTATCCTCTCGTCCAGGAGCCTGAGGATGTCGCCGACCATGCGGTTGGTAACCTTATCCTCCAGGTAGCTCTGCCAGAGCTTGACGTCCTGCTGGTCGGCCTGGCTCAGATCCTGCCAGCGGTGGACGGCAAAAGCGCCCAGCGTAACGCGCATGGCGTGATAGCAGGACTGCTCGGTGTCCGTTTCCATGCCGGCCAGTTTGCCGTGGGCCGAGGACTCTTTGGCGAGCGTCACGGCCTCGTGCAAAGAGGCCTGCTCGGGCAGGTAGGAGGCCACGCTGACGTTGGCCTTGACGGACTTGACGATGCCCTGTTCGCCCAGGTTCAGGCGGTACTCGGCCACGGCGGCGCCGATCATGTTGCCGAGTGATTCCGCCTCGGCCATGCTCGCCTCCGGCAGGATGACCAGGAACTCGTCCCCGCCCAGCCGGCCCAGAAGCGCATCCTTAGGTATGGTCTGGCGCAGCAGGTCGGCGATGTCCTGCAGGACGGCATCCCCGACCATCTGGCCGAACTCGTAGTTCACCTTGTTCAGGTTCACCAGATCCACGTCGACCAGCCGGATGCGCATTCCCGGGCCGTGCGAGTTGACGCCGGCGCGCTCCAGTTGCGCCATCAGGGCCTGTCGGTTTGGGAGGCCGGTCAGCGAGTCTATCTGTCCGTGGTCCCGGGCGCTGGCGCTCAGGTACTGCCGCGTACGCCAGAAAGACATCACCGCGTATGCGGTCACGACGACAGACCAGGCAAACAACGCCCACGCCAAGATCGCAAACCACAGCCCCCCGCTGCCCTTACATGCTAGCACGTATGCCAAAGTCCACAGTAAGACGTTCAACAGCAGCGCGCAGAGGACGGTCCTCAGAGACGCAGACCAGATCCCCTTCGTCGCTTCCTCCGGCCCATCGCCCCTATCGGCCTGACGCAATATCATGCGGAGCGCCTCCGCTCAAGAGGCCCCGTCGCCCTGAGGGGAAACGGAGTGATGTGGTACCGGACACACGCCAACCGTCCCTGGACTTCACGGACCAAGGCACGCTCCAGGATAACGCCAAGAGGCGGCCGGACGCAAGCCCGGCGGACATCCGAAAGCCCCTGGCCGGGCGTCCGGCTGTCACGGATGGCCCTCTCAGGAGCTCTCGATGGCTTTACTCCCACTGTCCGAGGCCCACGTTCAGGCACCCGCGCACGTCATGGTAAGCGCCGTGCCAAATCCCCGATTTGTCCTGGCGGAGTGGGACGCCCCCCTCGCTCAGGCGGCTGTACCAGCCGCCGTACACCGGATCCGACTGGCGCTCCAGGATCCAGATGATCTGTTTGCGCAACGCCTTCAGGTAGCGTGGATCGCCCGTGGTGCGGTAGGCCCAGTCCAGGGCCACCGCGTTTTCAGCCTGCGTCCACCACTCGATCGCGCGATTCGTTGCGGCTCCGGCCCACGGCCCTTCGTAGCACATGGCGCCGGCGCCCTCGTGCTCGACCCAGCCGTACTGGAGCGCGTGGTCTATCAGGATCAACCCGATCTGGCGGTAGTGCTCCTCCGGAAGGCCGAGGACGCGGGCGGCCCGCTGCATCAGCCACGCGAACTCCACGTTGTGACCGTACGACGTGATCTTGTTCCGCTCCCCGAAAGAGCCGTCCCGTGCGGGCGACCAGTCGTAGTAGAACCCGTCTATGCAGCACCGGTGCTCGGGCATGTAGCACCTCTCGACCAGGATGTCCAGCATCTCCCGGAGCCGCTTCCCGTGCGTGGGGTCCTGCGTCTCCACGTAGAGCTCCGTGAACGCCTCCAGCAGGTGCAGGTGCGTGTTCATGGTCTTGACGTGACCGTTGTTCTCGGCGTCGGGCTGCCAGTCGCGGGTCAGGAAGTCCCTGTAGCCCGGATGGTCGGGATCCTTGGCGCGGCGCTCCAGCACGTCGAAGGTCGTCCTGGCCAGCTCCAGCGCGGCCGGATCGCCGAAGGCGCGGTAGTACTCGACCAGGGCGTAGATCACGAAGGCGTGCCCGTAGGTCCGCTTGCTCGCGTCTTCCAGAGCGCCCTCGCGGCTCACCTGCCAGAACCACCCCTCGTGCTCATCGTCCCAGAAGTGTGTGCGGAAGAATTCGAGCCCCTGCTCGGCCGCCTCGCGTATGCGCGGATCGCGGTAGCCGTTCTTCCACAGCCGGGAGAACATCCAGATCTGGCGGGTCTGCGTGACGATCATCTTCTCCCCGCTGAGGACGGAGCCGTCGCGATTCAGCACGGTCAGGTAGCCGCCGTGCTGGCGGTCGACGCAGTTCTCCAGCCAGTACGGGACGAGGTTCTCGCTCAGGTGGGCCAGCATCCTCGCCTTCAGATCCACGTGCGAATCCTCGAAGGGCGGATAGGGCACCGGCCCGCGCGTTGAGGCGCAGCTTGCAACCGCCAGGAACGAACACGTGAGCAGGCACGCCATGCGCCGAGATGAATGCCGCATCGTCGTTCCTCCCGTAGTTGTGCGTTACGTACGGCGCCTCCGGGGCGCCGGATCATGATACGGCCCGGCCCCCGGGTTGTCCACCCGGCCTTGACACCGGCAGACGTGCGGCTGATACTCAGGCGCGGCTTGATGCGCGCGCAGGATGGCGCAAGGGCGCTTAGCGGAGCGCCGCCGCAGGGGATCGAGAAAAACGTCCAGAAAAGGGGAAGAAGCGATGTCCGGAAGCCTGCTCGCTGCAATCCTGACGTTGATGGCTGGCGCGGTGCCCGCTGCGGATAGTGTGCAGTCCCTGAACGGCGTCTGGGAGATGCAGCGCACGACAGCGGCAGAGAGTGCGCAACTCGGCACTGACTGGGAAGCGGTCACCGTCCCGTCTCACGTTCCCCAGGCGGCGCCGGCGTATGCGTGGTATCGGCGCGCGTTCGAGCTGCCGGCGTCGGCCCGGGGCCGACACGTCTTCCTCTCCTTCGGCGGGGTGAAGTTCGCCTGCGACGTCTACATCAACGGGCGGCATGTCGGCGCGCATTACGGCGGATGGGAGCCGTTCGAGCTGGAGGTGACCGACGCCTGCCGTGCGGACGGGCCGAACGAGTTGCTCGTACGGGTGCAGGACGTTCGCGCCCTCATCGATGGGGAGGTCGAGTACGGGCCGGGACGGAACCTGATCGAGTCCGTCGAGGGACGGGTGATGGCGCCGGTCGGCTCGCAAACGACCCTGTTCGGCATCTGGCAGGACGTGGACCTGGTGATCCGCAACGACGTCTTCATCGAGGACGTGACCATCGTCACGTCCGTGCGTCAGAAGCGAATCGAGGCGACGTACGTCCTGAGGAATCTGGGCCCGCGGCCGAGCCAGGTGACGCTGCGCGCCGAGGTCACGGACGAAGGCCGCGCCGTGCTGGAGCTGGGCTCGGAAGCCGTCACGATCCAGCCCGGGGCGACGGCCGAGTGCACACTGGCCAGCCCCTGGCCTACGCCGAAGCTCTGGATGCCCGACTCGCCGCACCTCTATCACCTGGAGAGCGGGCTCGTTGCCGACGGCGAGGCGATGGACGCGGCGAGCACGCGGTTCGGCTTCCGCGAGTTCTGGACGGACGGCATCTACTTCGTGCTCAACGGCGTGCGGATGAAGTTCCTTGCCACGGCCGGACATCCGCCCCGCGGCGGCCTGTTGACCGACGAGGAGATCCGGCAGAAGTACGCCGCCATCCGCAGCGCCAACTGCATGGCGATGCGCCTGCACGCCAACGTCTGGCCCGAGAACTGGTACGACGTGGCCGACGAGGTCGGCCTGCCCATCATCGAGGAGTCGGCGATCTGGTGCTTCGCCCGCAACTACGCGCTGGAGCGCGAGGAGTTCTGGAAGAACGCCCGCGAGCACTGGCACGGCATCATCCGCCGCGACAAGAACCATCCGTCCGTCGTCATGTACAGCATCGAGAACGAGATACTGCACGTCGGCGGCGACCGCGTGCCGGGGACCGAGGTGAGGCTGGGCGAGCTGGGCAGGTTCGTCAAGTCCCTGGACCCCACGCGGCCCATCATGTACGACGGCGACGAAGACCCCGACGGCGCGGCGGACGTGGTCAACCTGCACTACCCGCACGAGTTCCCCGAGCAGACGCTGTATCCGAACACGTGCTACTGGATCAACGAGAGGACGAGCGTGTCCGGCTGGCCCCGCCGCGAGTGGGAGTGGGACCGCCGCAAGCCGCTCTACATCGGCGAGTTCCTCTGGATGCCGGCCCGCTCGGCCCACGGATTGACGACCTTCCTGGGCGACGAGGCGTACCGGAGCCTGTGGCAGGGCCTGCGCACGTGCAAGGCACGGGCCTGGCAGATGCAGATCGAGGCATACCGCTCGGCGGAAGTCTCGGGCACGTGCCCGTGGACGCTGTGGGAGAGCGGGGCGTTCCCCAACGAGCAGTACCTGGCCGTCCGCCAGGCTTACGAGCCCAACGCCGCCTTCGTGAAGGAGTACGGGCGCCGGTTCTACGGCGGCGAGCGGATCGAGCGCACCGTCTTCCTCTACAACGACACGTTGCGCGCGGCGGACCTGACGCTCATCTGGCGGCTCGGCGGCGAAGTGCAGGGGCAGCGCGAGTTCTCCCTCGGGCCGGCCGAGCGCGTCGAGACGACCATCGAGCTCACGCCCCCCGACGTAAGTGCGCCGACCGACGTGGAGTTCGAGCTGATCGTCAAGAGCGGCACTCGCACGGTCCACCGGTCCGCAGCCGACGTCGCGGTCTATCCGCGTTCGCCTCACGGGCTCGCCGTCCCTGCCGGCACGAAGCTGGCCGTGTACGGAATGCCCCGGAACCTGCTGGACGTGCTGAGGGAGGGAGCCGTCGAGCCGGTTCGGCTTCAGGATCTGGCAGAAGTCGGCGGCAGCGGGGCTGGCGTTCTCATTATCGGGCCGCATGCACTGGACGGCCTGGGCGGAGAGGATGAGATGCCCGTCGTGGGAGGCGGCGCGCACGCGGCGCTGGCTGACTTCGTGACCGGCGGCGGGACGCTGCTCGTCCTCGAGCAGGATCGCTATCCGGCCGACATGCTGCCGGCGCATTTGCAGGAGCGTGGCGCCACGATTGCGTTCCCGCGTTCCCGCGCGGGAGGCGTCACGGACGGCCTGCCCGACGACGCGTTCAAGTTCTGGCGGGAAGACAACTTCGTGGCCCGGCGCCTGATCGTGAAGCCGCGCGAGGGCGCCTTCCGCGTCTTCGCGGACGCGGGCGGCCCGCAGGGCCTGGAGGCCGCCCTGGCGCTCGAAGTCCTGCGCGGCAAAGGACGCTGCATCCTCTCTCAGCTTCTGATCGGCGAGAAGCTCGGCCGCGAGCCGATGGCACAGCTCATGTTCGAACGGCTGGTGAGTCACGCTTGCGGGCGGCAGCCGCCACAGCGCCAGCTTGCCCTCGTGCGCGGGCAGAGGGCGCTCGACGACGACCTGAATGCCGCGGGCGCCGAGTTCGACGACCTGACCGGCGCGCTCTCGGCAGCCGACCTTGCGCGCTGCCCCGTGCTCATGCTGGACGGCACGTCCGAGGAGGTCGTGGGGGCTCGCGGGCGCCTGCAGCGATTTGTGCGAGGCGGCGGCACGGCATTGCTCCACGGGGTGGACGAAGGGGCGATGGCCGCCCTGCGCGACGTGATCCCCGGCGAACTGACCGTGCGGCCGACCACGCAGGTGCCCGTCCTCATAGCCGACCGGGCCGACCCGCTCATGGACGGCATGCTGAACGAGGACCTCTACTGGA
>CAYUDW010000097.1:0-1064 GCA_964442595.1 uncultured candidatus Brocadiaceae bacterium | reverse complement strand
GCCGACCGGGCCGACCCGCTCATGGACGGCATGCTGAACGAGGACCTCTACTGGATCTTCGACTGGGGCGGCGACTGGCGCAGGGAGCACCCGCTCTTCGCGGGTGTACTGCACGGGGAGGTGACGCGCTGCCCGCCGCCGCTGGAGCAGTGCTCGGTCATCGAGGCCGAGACCATGCGCCCGACCGATTCGGCGCAGCAGATGCGGATGGACGAAGGCCGCCTCTACATGTGGACCAATGCGATGGCGGAGGGCGAGATCGTCCTGCCGCGGACGGGCGACTACATCTTCGGCCTGGTCGGCAGCGGCACGTCCGTCGGCGGCGTCTTCCCCAACGTGGCCGTTTCCCTCGACGGCAACCTGGTAGGGGACATCAGCGTGTCCGGACCCGAGCCGGGCGCCTTCTCCATCCGCGCGCGGGCAGATGGCGGACGCCACCGCCTCCGCCTCGCCTTCACCAACGACGCGTACGATCCGGACAAGGGCGAGGACCGCAACGTCACGCTGGACAAGTTCTTCTTCGTCGAGAGCCAGCCCGGGCCGGAAGTGGACCTGCTGAGGCCGGCGGGGCTGGTCAGGATCGCGGACGGGGACGGCTTCTGGCTCATCGACCAGGTTGCGTGGGACGGACGCGTGCGCTCGTTGGACCACGCCGCCCGCTACCTGAGCGGCCTGCTGATGAACCTGGGCGTCTCATTCACCGGCGGCCGGCGGGGCACCGTCATCTCGGGCGCGCGGCTGGCGCCGGTCGGCGAGTTGGACAACTTCCGCCGGGAGGGCAGCGTGGCCTACATGGGCTCCAGCGGCACCATCGAGGTCGGCGTCCGGTTCACGCAGGGCGGGCGCCACGTCGTCGAGGTGGTCGCGCGGGGAACGCCGGCCAGCGGCGAGTACGCCGAGGTGCGCCTGCTTGTTGACGGCGAGGCCGTCGGCACGCAGCAACTCCAGGGCGAAGGCTGGGAGGCGCTGCCATTCGAGGCGACCGTCCGGCCCGGCGTGCACACGCTGGGGCTCCAGTTCACCAACGACGCATGGGAGCCCGAGAGGGGCGAGGATCGCAACCT
>CAYUDW010000096.1:0-13100 GCA_964442595.1 uncultured candidatus Brocadiaceae bacterium | reverse complement strand
CGGATCTCGTCCAGCCCGTTGCACAGGTCCTGCGGGTTCAAGATCGTCACGCCGCACTCGATGAGGTCGGGCATGATGTCCACGATGTAGCCGTCGGAGTGCAGATAAACGTGCGTTCCGGCCCGACGGCACATGCCGAACAACCTGGCATACGCGGGCTTCACCCAACGCCGCCATGCAGCGGGGGAGATGGTCAGCCGGTCCTGCATCCCCAGGTCATCGCCGAAGTGCATCACGTCCACGCCGATGTCGAGGTAGCGCCGCACCAGTCCCTCGTTGAAGTCCAGCACCGTCTGGCACAGCACGTCCAGGCGGGGGTCGGCCCGTGCGATGTCCTCCATGAGGGCCTCGAAGCCGCGCAGGTAGCAGAGCCTTTGGAAGAAGAAGCCGTGGGCGACGGCGCCCCGCGTCAGGACGCCGGCGTCGCGGCCCGAGCGGATGATCCGTTCCTCATGCTCCCAGTCGATGGGATGGAAGTGACCGGTCTCGGCGGGGGAGGGCGGTTCGTAAGCGGCCAGGGCATCCCGGTCCGCAAGGGGACTTCCAGTGACCTGGCCCACGATGCCGTTCTGCAGGTTCTCCCAGACACAGCCCCAGGCGTCAATGAACCGCTCTCCGGCCCTTTCGCCGGGCGCGAGAGAGTCCTCGTCTTCGACCGCGGCCAGGGGAGCAATGCCCAGGTCCGGGTACTTGGCGCAGAGGTCGCCCAACTCAGCACCGTAGAGACGCCGAACGGCGGCCGGCAGGTACACCGAGCACGGTATGCCGTCGCACCCGCGAAGCTCCACGTTACTCAGCCACTGTCTTCGGTCCATCTCTCACCAGGCCGGGAGTGTCGCATGTCCGAGCGCCGGGCCAGAGCTGTGAATAGCTGCGCGCGGTGGATGAGCGTGAACCAGGCAAGGAAACCCAGCGAGACGGCCGTCATTACGACGGCGGCCCAGAAGACGAGTTGCCGGCCGCCGGGGAGGCGACGGTCGACAGTCAACAGGAGCAAGTACAGATACGCCAGCTCCACAACTGCAACCTGGATTACGAACTTGGCCTTCCCCATCCAGGTGGCCACGACGATGCCTTGGGGCGTCGATGCAGCGTGGCGCACCGCCGTGACGGAGGCTTCTCTGAAGGCGTTGACGAGCACGATCCACAGGGGAAGCACTTCCACATCCCAGAGGACGAACAGCGTGGCAAGCACCATAACTTTGTCCGTGACGGGGTCCAGCAGCTCTCCAACGCGAGTTTGCGCACCGAGCCTGCGTGCCAGATACCCGTCCAACCAGTCGCTGATCGCCGCAGCCGCGAAGACCACGGCCGCCAGCGCGATGCCGGTCACGTTCCGGCTGTAGGACAGTGCCACGATGACGGGCACAGCCGCAAGCCGCAAGAGAGTGACGATGTTGGGCAACGAGAGCAAAACACTCTCCCGAGGTCCCCGTTACGACGACGCAAAAGAGACGCCTTCTGAAGAGTGAACCAGGGGGAGCGTGGCACGGGGTCCGGACGCGCTGGGGCAGTCGGTCGGATAGCTACTCAGTATCGAAACCGGGCAGATCTTCAACGTCTTCCCAGGTGATCGATGCATAGTTGCGGTACTTCCACAGCCACCCCCGGTCCCACACTCCGTTCCGATTCGCGTCGAAGTACCCTTCGCCTTCATCGGCACGTCCATTCTGATTAGGGTCTTCCTCGATCCGCTCATCGTGCAAGAGAAAGGGCGCGCTGCCCCCCATCCGCTGTTCCGCGTACTTGTAGTACCGGAGCATCATGGCGCCCGTGTCCAGCACCCCCGCCTTGATCTGCAGGCGACCGTAATCCCCCGGGACGTACTTCGCAAAGGGCAGCATCGACCAGGCGATGAGCAGGAAGCCCGTAATGACCACGCCGTTGAAGACTCCGATGATCGGCCCGGCGATCTTGTCCGCGTACTCCGCACACGGGACGCTCGCGACTGTGTACTGGGTCTTCAGCCAGCGGCCGAGCATGAAGACGACAGCCATTATGAGCACGAAGGATATCAGGACGAAGTACTCGTGAGCCGTGGGCGTATCGGAGATGATGGCCTCGAAAAAGCGCGCCAAGTGCTGGCAAAAACTCATGGCGCAAACGAAGCCGATAAGATTCCGCATGAAGGCGTACGTGGTGAAGAAGATACCATCCCTGTAGCCGGCAAAGCCCATCAGACCCAACAGGACCAATACCACCAGGAGGCCGATCGTCGAGGTCATTTGCTTTTCCTCGCAGGGCGGTGTGCAGGACGCTAGCCGCGCCTGAGCACACGCCGGATTTCCTCTAGGGTCGTGATGCCGGCGGTGACCTTCGCCATCCCGTCCTGGTACATGGTCCTGAACGCGGTTTTGCCCGCCGCCTTCTGGATGGCCTCGGCCGACACACCTGGCCGCTTCAGCAGATCCTTGACCGGCTCGGTCACAATGAGCATGGCGAAGATGCCCGTCCGGCCTCGGTACCCCGAGTTCAGACACGCTTCACAGCCGACCGGCCGATACCAGAGACCGGGCTCATTCGGATCGACATTGAGCTTGCTAAGCAGGGCCGGGTTCGGCTCTACCTCCTCGCGGCAGTTCGTGCACAACTTGCGGACCAGTCGCTGCGCCAGGACGCAGGTGACTGACTGGCTCACCAGGTCCGGTCCTCCCGCCATTCCCACGAGTTCCACCAGTGCATCCGGCGCATCATTGCCTTTGAGGGTGGTGAGCAGTTCGCCCTCCTGCACGGCGAACGTCAACAACGTGCGGGCATGCTCCGGCGTCTTGATCTCGCCGAACACCAGGACGTCCGGCCCCTCCCGCACGATTTGCTGGTAGACTTCCGCAAAAGGCCGCTCCGCCGCCATGGTCCAGCGCCGAACGTGCTCCAGCTCGAACTCCTCGGTCTCCTCCAGCATGACGATGTCCGTGGTGAAAACGTCCATTGCTCGGCAGATGCCGTACAGCGTCGTCGTCCGGCCGCCGCCGGGCGGGCCGCTGACTATGACGGCTCCTTTCTTCTGCTCGACGGCGGCCTTCACTCTCTTGACGAGCGCTTCGTGCATGCCCAGAGCTTCCAACCCGGATTTCTGGAGGTGTGCCGTCCAGTTCGGAAGGACCAGCTGCAGCACAAGTTGCCCGCCGGAAGCGGAGACGGCCGCTTCCACGTCGACAGGTCCCGTTCCGGCCAGATCTGCTGTCATCTTGCCGGAGCCGCGCCTGATCCTTCCGCCCTTGGCAAGGCCGACGAATCGAGAGGCGCAGTTCACTACCTGTCTTGCCATGTCGGGGTCCAAGGCCTCAACGTTCTGGAGGACGCCATCCAGCACGTACTGCACGACGTACTGCTCACCCGCCGGCTGCACGCGCGCGGTCCGGGCACCGGTCGCTGCCCCTCGCACGATCAAGTCCATCAGAATGCCCGCCGGCTCAGTCAGCGACGGGTCCTCCTCGAACAAGTCGTCCAGGGACTGACCGGACTCGTTCCGGAGCGGCACGGACGCCCTGACCGTCCGCAGCTTGATTTGCAGCGAAGGCACGTTCCTCAGCACAGGTATGGCAGCCAGCAAGCGGGCCCTGTGGTCGGGGCCCAGAAACTTGAACCTTTCCGGCACGACCTTGTTCCGGCCGACGATGTAGACGGTGAACGCGCCCAGGACCAAGGCTATCGACAGGAATGCGAAGGCGGCGTGCACCAGCAGCGCCAGAAGGGTCCCGAGCCAGCCGGCCCCCGCGAGCAACGCTGCGAACTTCAGGAAGTCCAGGTTGGTCCCCCGGGCGTCGTCGCTCACCCAGGACAGGACATAGAGCCAGAAACCGACGCTGACAATGATCAGGAGGAGCCAGAGCGGGTTGACGTACATGGGTGCGCCGCCTGGCTGCGCTGCCGCGCCTTCGGCGGGCGCGGCCGCAGCTTCAGCGGGCACTCCCTGGGCGCCCAAAGGCAATGCCGCGCCCGCCTCCTGGGCCACGGCTGCGCCCGCCAGGACCGCTGCGCCGATGATGATCGCCGTCAAGAGCACCGCCCTGCGTCTTCCCGTGCCCGACATCAATGCTGAAGCCATAATCGCAGGTCCGTTCACGTTCTAACCGATGGCGCGGTGAGCAATGTCAATGCCCTTGAGGGCCATTTCCAGGGCGTCTCTGTTGGGTGCGAACTGAACCGCCACCCTCTTCTCGACCAGGTCCTTGTGGACCACGTTGACGAACGAATCGGTCCAGGTCTGCATCCCTTCCTCCCTGCCCACGGCTATCAGGTCCGTGATGTGAGCGTCCTCACCGTCCTCGATGGCCTTGCGAATTGGAGGATTGGTGAACATCAGCTCGACCACCGGCACCACGGGGACGTCTGCGCAGGAGGGGATGAGCTTCTGGCAGACGATGGAAACCAAGTTGAAGCTGAGGCTCTGGCGGATGAGGGAATGCTTCTCGGTCGGAAACAGGTCAAGGATACGGGACACCGTGCTGGCAGCGCTCGAAGTGTGGAGAGTCCCGAAAACCAGATGGCCTGTTTCCGCTGCCTGGAGACCGGCCTGAAACGTCTCCACGTCGCGCATCTCGCCCACCAGGATCACGTCCGGGTCCTCGCGCACGGCTGCCCGCAACGCGTCCGGCCAGTCGCGGCAGTCGATGCCGATCTCACGCTGGTTGATGATGCACCTGGCGTCGTGGTGCAGGTACTCGATGGGGTCTTCGATGGTCAGGATGTGAAGGCGGTGCTTGCGGTTGATCATGTCGACCAGGCAGGCCAGCGTCGTCGATTTGCCGGAGCCCGTCACGCCGCAGACCAGCACGAGCCCTTGCTTGACGTCAACGATCCTGGTGAGCTCGGGTGGCAAGTGCAGGTCTTCCAGGGAAGGGATGTCCTCCGTGATCATACGCGCCGCCAGGCTCAATCGACCCGTCTGGTAGAAGACGTTGACGCGGACGCGCCCGCGCCCGAAGTCGTGGCCGATGTCCAGGCTCCCGCGCTCCTCCAGTTCGGTCATCTTCTCCTTGCCCAGCCATTCCTCCACCAGGGAGTAAATCTGTTTCTGGGTCAGGGGATCAGACTTGGCGCGGTGCAGCTCGCCCCTTATGCGAAAGATGGGCGGGTTGCCAACCTTCAGGTGGAGGTCGCTGGCCTCCAGGTCGGGCAGTTGGTTGAACAACACGTTCAGCTTTATGGGCCGAGATCTGTCTTGCATATCGCCTCCGCCCTTGAGGAATCAGGAACCCGAGCCTCCGGGCAGGCGACCCGCCCAATCGGCGGCTCGGTCAGTTCTCATAGGCCAGACCCCGCCGGTGCGCTACGTTCGACAGACGCTCCTCAACGTCGACGTCGAATGCCTTCGCCAGGGGCTCCAGCACCTCGGGGTCGCTCTCCCACACCTGACGGGCCGCCGCGATGACGACCTCAAGGCCGGATGGGGTCATCCTGCCGAGCGGCCGGCGCACGGGGCCAACGGGCATCCCGAGCACACGCATCAGCGTCTTGATCGGCAGGGGGTTCCTGGCCTTGCACAAGCGCTCGCCGTAGGGGCTGTCTTCCTGAGTCTTGACGGTCACTATGTCGAAGAGCGGCCTCAATGCAGCGGCCAGCCTCTCGCCCTCATCCCGGTCACCGGCGAGGAAGGCTTCGGCCATCCGTTGCACGGCGGCGGGGGCGACGTTGGACGCCACGCTGACGACGCCGCAGCCCCTGATCCCTTCGTCGCTCATCATCGCACGCGTCAGCCCGTCGTCGCCGCTCAAGATGTCGAAGTCGGACCCGCAGACCTCGCGGGTCCGGCGCATGTTGTCCAGACTGCCGCTGGCTTCCTTGACCGCGCTGACGTTCGGACAGTCATCCTTCAGGAGGGCCAGGTCTTCGGGCAGAAGCTGAGTGCTGCTGCGCCCGGGGATGACGTACGGTATCACCTGCACGTCGGGGAACTCCCGCGCCACCGGCGCCATGTACTCCCTGCGGATCTCAATGGAGCTGGGCCCGTTGTAGTAGGGCTCGACCAGCAGGACCGAACCGATCCCGTGATCCACCACGTGGTGCGTACTGGCCAGGGACTCCGCGGTGCTGTTCGAGCCGGTGCCGGCGATCACGGTGCATCTCTCACCCGCGAACTGGGCCGTCTTGACGATGACTTCGGCGTGCTCCTCCCAGTTCAGCGTAGGGCTCTCGCCGGTCGTCCCCACGGCGAGGACTCCGCTGACTCCCGCCGCGACCTGAAACTCGACGAGCCTCTGCAGGGCCCCGTAGTCGACGCCCTGGCCCTTCTCCCCTCCAAAGGGGGTGACCAGTGCGGTGTAGCATCCCTGAAACACGTGGCCCACGCCGGTGCCTCCTGAGCGAGACACGTCGGAACTCCCCGCAGGCGGGACTGATCCACCGCAGGAGTCAAAGGCTCTCAGTCCATGCGCACGCTATTATTGAGCAGAGACCATGCGAAGTCAACGGAAACGGCAGGCCGGCAGACGCGGCCACTGAGGGACCGGCGAACGCCCGTCGCCGGGCTTCTCTGAGGGCCCTTCCGGCTCATGCGCCGCTGGGCGTTGGGCGGGAGCGCGCCGGATGCCCGGAAGGGCGAAACACCCTAGAGATACGGCAACAGCGCCAGGAACCGTGCCCTCTTGACGGCCTGCTTGACCATCCGTTGGTGGCGGGCGCAATTGCCCGAGCGCTTCCGACTGAACAGGGCCGCCTGGCTGGACGTGAGCCGCTGAAGGCTGTCCAGGTCCTTGTAGTCGATCGTCTTCACTTTGTCGCGACAGAAGCGACAGCGGTCGCCCGTCGTTCTTCGCTTTCGTTTCCTACGCCTTGCCACGTGCAATCAACCTCCGCATTGGCTCGCGGCCTTCAGAGTATCGATCTCGACTAAAGGCCCCCGATGCAAAACACCCATCCTAATGGCCTGAGCCGCAATTGTCAATCAAACGTCCATGCCGGACCGTCGGTCTCCCTACACGTTCGCGGGCCGGACGGGCGTCAAGTCCTGCGCCGACGCCGACCGCCGCAGCTCTGCCACAACCACCTCCGGCCGGCAGAGCAACCGGAAGGGCGTCGGTCCGGACGCCCCCAGGCCGCTGCTGACCACGAAGACGGTCCCCCCGGACCGGAACGTGCCCCGGGCCAACCGCCTCGGCAGGCTGGAACGGGTCACCACCGCCCCGATGATGGGGAAGCGGACCTGCCCGCCGTGCGTATGGCCGAAGAACGCCAGGCGGGCCCCGCGAGCTCTCACCTCATGAAGCACGTCCGGGCTGTGTGCGATGGCGATCGAGGGCAAGCCGTCTGGCACGTCGGCCCACGCCTGCCGGACGTCCGCCCCGAAGACGAATGCGTCCCGCAGGCCAACCACGGCGAATTGCCGTCCCTCACGCGCCTCGGCTCGTGCGCTGGCGTCCTCCAGGATCTGCACGCCTTCCTCAGCCAGGCTTGCCACCAGCCGATCCACCGGGTTCTTGAAAGTGAAGGCCCTGCGCGGGTCGCCGCGCAGGAGCCCCGCGTAGGTCTGAGCGAAGCCGATCTGCGCGTAGTCATGGCCACCGAGGACGGCGAAGCTCCCCAGCCTCGGCCGGAAGAGCGCCGCAGCCCGTGCTGCGCTCTCGATGCCGGCCGGCACGTCGATCAAATCGCCCGTGAAAAGGATCAGGTCGAAACGCTCGGCCGCCGCCAGTCGGCCCAGGAACGCCAATGCCGCTTCGTCCCGGCCGTTGAAGTGCGTGTCCGTCATGTGCAGGATCTTCAACTGCGGCAGGCCCAGCGAGTCCGCGTCGAGCACCAGCCGCCGCACGCGAAACAGCCGCGGCTCCACCAGCAGCATCCACACGGCCAGCAGGAGCCCTGCCGCCAGGGCTGCACCGATCGCAAAGACCGTCCAGGGCATGGCGTTACGGTGTCTCCGCTTTGGCTGAAACAGGCCCGGACATCGCTTACAATGGAGGAGAGCCGGACCGCTGGAGCGATGCGCCAATCTACTGCGCGCTCGCGCACTGTGTCAAACAGGGCCGATTGGGCCCGAGGCTGCCATGCTATGGAAACTGATACTGCTTCTGACGCTCGTGCCGCTGGTTGAGCTGCTGCTGCTGGTCCGGCTGACGCAGTTGTGGGGCAGCTTCTGGCTGACGGTCGGCGTCATCCTGGGCACGGGCTTGCTGGGCGCCGTACTGGCGCGCCGAGAGGGACTGCGCGTCCTCAGCCACGTGCGGGAGCAATTGGCGCGCGGCGAGTTGCCCGCCGATGCGCTGCTCGACGGCGTCCTGATCCTCCTCGCGGCCGCTCTTCTTGTCACGCCCGGACTGCTCACGGACGCCTGCGGTTTCCTGCTACTGATCCCGCCGAGCCGAAGCCTGATTCGCAGGATGGTGAAGAAATGGGCCCGCCGAAAGGTACAGGCCGGTGCCATGCACGTCTACACCGCAACGGACTTCGGCCCGATCCAGAACACTCCGCCGCCCGGTTCGCCGCCCCTTGAGGACGATGCTGACGACCAATAGACGCGCCGGGCAGAACGGTGGGCCTGCTACTGCCGTTCCTTTCCCCCGTCCTTAAGCCGAATCCTGACCGAGCGGGCGTGGCCGCTCAGCCCCTCGGCTTCCGCCAGCCGTTCGACGCTTTCTGCGTCTTCGCTCAGTGCCCGGGCCTCATACGAGATGAGGCTGGAGCGCTTCAGGAAGTCGTTGGCCGTCAGGCCGCTGGAGAAACGGGCGGTCCGCGACGTAGGCAGGACGTGGGATGGGCCGGCGACGTAGTCGCCGACGGCGACGGGTGACCACTGGCCCACGAATATGGCGCCGGCGTGCCGGACCCGCTCGGCCACCCCTGCGGCGTCACACGCCATGATCTCCAGGTGCTCCGGGGCCAGCTCGTTAGTCAACTTGATGGCTTCATCCAGCGAGGAAGCGACGATCACGGCGCCGTACGCTTCCAGGCACGCTTGCGCCACGTCGGCGCGAGGGAGCCCGCCCAGTTGCTCCTCGATGGCTCTGAGCGTCTCCGCGGCCAGCTCCTCGCTGTCCGTCAGGAGGATGGCGGAGCCGGGATTGTGCTCGGCCTGCGCGATCAGGTCGGCCGCAACGTAAGAGGGGCTGGCCGAGCCGTCGGCCAGGATGACGACTTCGCTCGGCCCGGGCAGCATCTCGATGCCGACCTGGCCGAAGACCTCCTTCTTGGCGAGCGTCGTGTAGATGTTGCCCGGACCGGCGATGAAATCCACGGGTGCGACCGTCTCGGTGCCAAATGCAAGGGCGGCGATGGCCTGCGCACCTCCAATCCTGTAGACCTCGTCGGCACCGGCGATCCGCGCCGCCGCAAGCCTATCGGGGGACACGCTGCCGTCGCGCTGCGGGGGAGTGGTCACGGCAATGCGCCCGACGCCCGCGACCCGGGCCGGCACGACGGCCATCAGGACGGTGGACGCCAGCGGGGCCGCACCACCCGGAACGTAGATGCCCGCCGAATCGACGGGGCGATGCCGCAGCCCCAACGTGCGTCCCCCGGCCGTGAGGGCAGGAGGGTCGCGCAGCAGGATGGCTTCCTGGAAGGCGCGTATCCTCTCGGCAGCGAGGCCCATTGCCTCAAGCAACTCGGCGGGGCACTGCCTGGTCGCCGCGTCGATCTCCTCCGGGGTTACTCGCAGGTCGGCCGGCGTCAGTTTGCAGCCGTCCAGGCGCTCCGTGTGCTCGATCAGCGCTTCGTCGCCGCGTTCCCGTACGTCGGCGATGATCCGGCGAACGGCCTGCTGGGGCGGCTCCTGCGCCGCCGCGCCGGCAGCCTGCAAGCCTCGCTCAAGGCTGAGCTTGCCAACGAGCTCGGAGAGCCGGCGGCGGAAGTCCGGCTCGTCGCTTTTCCAGACGGACAGTGGCATCGCGCACCCCGGCACCTGGTGACGGGCAAGATGGAAGCAGAGATCAGGGCAGGAACGATCTCGGAACCGGCAGCGTCAGCCGACGGGGGATGCCGAGTCGTCGCCCTCCTCGTCCTCCGCCGACTGCGCGGCGGACGTGATGTCGTCCTCGGCCTCGTGAATCCCCTTCTTGAACTCGGTCAGACTTCTGCCCAGCGAGCGCATCACGGACGGCAAACGGGACCCAAAGAGCAGCAAGGCGATGATGAGTATGACGAACCACTCGGATCCGCCGGGCAGCCCCATGAAAGCCACCATTTCATCGCCTCCCCAACGCAAGAGCCAGCGCAATATGCCAACGAGGCAGAGATCAGCCCGCCTCGCTCGGGCTGCGCCGATTATACGTGCTCGTGCCTGATATTGCAAAACATTTGCCGGGCGCGAGCCGGCCGCTCCCTTTTGATTTGCCCGGAAGGAAGCGATAACCTGGAGCCGGCGGAGGGCCCCTAAGGCGCTATTGCAGAACCCGCTCCGTGGGCCCGAGGTCGAGCGAGAACGCCGAGGGCAAGGAGGCCGAAGCAGGCGATTCAAAGGCCAGAATCGCCGATGCAGGCCGACACAGCCCTTCGGTCCTCGCAGCCGGCCGAAGCCAGGATGGGGTTCTGCAACAGCGCCTTAAGCCGCGCTGTCCATCTCTCTGATCCCTGCGACGCATGGCGCTCTCGACCCCAGAGATAGAGGCCGTGGTGCGTGACCTGAAGCCGAAGCTCGAAGGCGGCAGGATCGAGCGCATCGACCAGCCCGACCGGCACAAGCTGATCCTGAGCGTACGCAAGGACGCGGAACGCTACTGGCTCCTGCTGTGCGCCCACCCTCGCTTCAGCCGCATCCACCTGCTGACGTCACGCCCGGGGGAGGGGAGGCCCGCCGCCGGATTCTGCAACCTGGTCCGGCAGCACCTGACGAGCGGGCCCATCGTAGCCCTGCGCCAGATGCCTGGCGACCGCGTGGTCTTGATCGAGTCGGTCGAGCGCGACGGCCTCCTCAAGCCCCACAGGGTCACCCTCGTCGCCGAGTTGATCGGCACACGCAGCAACCTGCTTCTGCTCGACGAGTCCGAGCGGATACTGGGCGTGCTTCTGCGGCGGGAGTCGGGCCGCCGTCGGTTGGTGTCGGGAGCGGAATACGAGCCCCTCGAGCCGCCGCCGAGGCTTTCCGAGAAGGGCCATATCAATCGCTTCCGGGACTGTGCTTGTGCCGACGACCCGCTGGCCCTCAGCAGGGCCATCCAGTCGCACTACGCCCGGCTGGAGGCCGAGGCTGACGCCGAAAGCCTGCGCTCGGAGCTGAGCGGCGCCCTGAAAACGGCGCGTCGCAGGGCCCGCAGGCGCCTTGGCAACATTGAGGCGGACCTGGAGCAGGCGCGAAGCGCGGAGTCCATCCGGCGGCAGGCCGAGCTTCTGATGATCGCGCTCCCCGACCTGGAGCCCGGCCAGGGGGAAGTCGTCGTCGAGGACCTGTTTGAGCCCGAGCGTCCGGAAGTCGTAATCAAGCTGGACCCGGCGCTGTCGCCGCGGCAGAACGCCGACCGGCTCTTTGCACGCTACAAGAAGGCCAAGGCCGCACAGGAGACGCTGGCTGCCAGGACGGTTTGGGCCCGGGATGGGCTCGCGGCCCTGGAGGAGCTGGCGGAGCGAGCGGCAGCAGCGGAAGGACTGGACGCATTGTCGGAGCTGAGGCAGCAGATCCGAGGTCTTGGCGTCACCTTTCCGGAGGGCCGCGCCGAGCGGGCGCGAAGGAAGCAGAAGGCGGGCCCGCGGACGTTCCGATCCGCGGACGGTCTCGAGATACTCGTCGCGCGGAGTCGCGAGGAGAACGAGCGCCTTACGTTCACCATCGCGCGCGGCAACGACTACTGGCTGCACCTGGCCGACTGGCCGGGGCCACACGTCATCATCCGCAAGCCGGCCGACAGGAGCGTGAGCCAGGGGGCGCTGCTGGATGCAGCACACCTGGCCGTCCACTTCTCCAGGATACGCGGCGCCGAGCACGCGGAGATCGTCTATGCGCAGTGCAAGAACGTCCGCCGGCTCAAGGGGGCAGGGCGGGGCAAGGTCAGCTACTCGGACGCCGGCAACATGCGGGTGCGCATGGAGCCGGAAAGGCTGAAGCGGCTTCTGAGCCGGGATGCCGTGACGAACGCACGTGATGAGGGTTGAGCGCCCGCCAGGCTTTCATTCTGCATCTGGACCTGTTACCATGTCTGGACGGCACGGGACGCCGGTCCTGCGCCGCGCTCAACACTCGGGGGGCCCGATATTGCGAACGGACGGCAGGATGCCCGATGAAGTGCGCCCGGTGACAATCCGCCGGGACTACACGTGCTACGCCGAAGGCTCGGTGCTGATCGAGGCGGGCAAGACGCGCGTCATCTGCACGGCCATGGTGGAAAGCCGCGTCCCTCACCATTGCCTGGCCGAGAACAAGGGGTGGGTGACTGCCGAGTACTGCATGCTGCCCAGCGCGAACCCCGAGCGGCGCAGCCTGCAAGGCCGGGTCAGCGGACGGGCCCAGGAGATACAGCGCTTCATCGGCCGGTCGCTGCGCGCCGCCGTGGACCTGCACCGGCTGCCGACGTGCACGATCTGGATCGACTGCGACGTGCTCCAGGCGGACGGCGGCACGCGCACTGCTGCCATCACCGGGGGTTTCGTGGCTCTCGTGGACGCGCTGTGGCAGATGCGGGAACGCGAGCAGTTGGACTGCATGCCGCTCCTGGCCGGGGTCGCGGCGATCAGCGCCGGCATGGTGGACGGCCGCGCCATGGTCGACCTGTGCGCCGATGAGGACCGGGCCGCGTCCGTGGACATGAACGTAGTCATGACGCACGACGGCAGGTTCGTCGAGGTGCAAGGCACGGCCGAGGGGCAGCCGTTTGGCAGGGACCAACACGACGAAATGGTCCGCCTGGCGGAGGCCGGCATTCAGCGTGTGGTCCAGGCGCAGGTCGATGCGCTGGGCGACCGGCTCGCCGTGTGAACCAGGCGTATCCCGAGGGGCAACCACATCATGCATCTGCCCCAGCCCCATCGCATGCCCGTCATCTCCGGCAGGGCGGCTCGGCGGCTGGTGGACTCTGATGACGGCGTCCTGGAGGTCAGCCTGGACCTCGGCCCGAGCAGGGCCAGCGTCGCCATAGACGGCGCAGAAGTGGTGCTGCCGGACGGGCAGAGGCTGGCGAAGACGGAGCTTGCCGCCTCATTCTCGTCACCCGAAGACTGCATTGAAATCTGCCCGG
>CAYUDW010000095.1:0-13961 GCA_964442595.1 uncultured candidatus Brocadiaceae bacterium | reverse complement strand
CGCCATTGGTCGTAGCGAAGGCGCTCCTGCTCGGCCAGTTCGGGCGCAAGAAGCAGGAACGGGTCTTCCGCCAGCAGCGGCATTACCACGCGCTCCATGCCCGCCGCGTCGACGACACGAACCGTGGCCTCGCCGATGCGCCCCTTGACCAGGACTCGCTCACGCTCCAGGATCGGCTCCATCTTCTCGAAATCCCTGCGCATCCTGTCCGAGTGCCGGCGCGAAGGGACCGCCGTCTTCCTGCCCTCGTAATCGACCGTGTAGAGCATCTCGAAACGCACGAACAGCCACGGCACGCAGGCCATCTCCTCCAGGGCGTGAAGGGAGGTGTTCACGCGCAAGTCGACGCCGAGGAAAACGATCTTGCCCCCGCAGCGCATCAGACGCTGATAGGGCGACTTGCTGCCGCAGGGGGTCACCTGCGTCTCGTGCCCCCCGAGCAGCTCCTCCCGCATCGGGCCGATGGCCGCGCACGAATGAGTCGGATGCAGCCCTCGGTGCGCTTCCGGGCGATGGCGGAACGTCTCAGGAATCCGGCCGACGCAGCAGGGCGTGGCGCGCACGTCGAAGACCGGGCTGTGGGCACGGACCCGGTCCCAGGTATGGGTGGGCACGGCAACCGTGCCGTCGGGGCCGACCGCCTCACAGAGGGCGTCTATGACGGCGTCCGCGCCGCCCACGACGTGGCCGAAGCTGCTCAGGGAGCTGTGGACCAGAAGCACGTCGCCCTCGCGCACGCCGAGCGCGCGCAACCCCTCGACGATTCCCGCCTGTGTCACCTCAGCTTGCCCGCCCATGTGCAACCTTCGCTGTAGTGTGGCCCGGCCGCCGGACCGGATGCCGCGCCGGAGTATACATACCATGGGCAGTAGTTTCACCGTAAGGCACCTAACGCCGGCTCTGTGTTGCGGCCTGGGGCCGACGGTGGTATCCTGTAAGGTCGGGGCTTCTCCCGGGCGGCCGCATCCCCTATCCCCAGCACTTGCAGGCTTCTGATGCCCCAGCCCCAGCGCAAGGCGAAGGCCGTACTGCTTCACTCCGGCGGCCTGGACAGTTGCCTCGCCTGCACGGCGTTGCTCCGCGCCGGCGTGGAGGTGGTCGTTCTGCGCCATCACAGCATCTTCTACCCCCTCCGCGAAGGGCACGGCTATTCACCTCCGTGCGAAATGGTCACCCGCGAGGTTTCTGCCGAGATGGTGGAGCTCGTCCGGGAGCCGCGCTACGGCCTCGGCAAGAACGCCAACCCGTGCCTGGACTGCAAGCAGATGATGTACGGCAAGGCGTGGGAGGAAGCGCAGCGACAGCGCGCGGACTTCATCGCCACGGGCGAGGTGCTCGGCCAGCGGCCGATGTCCCAGAACGTCGGGGCGTTCCGGCGCATGGAGAAGGGCGCGGACGTGTGGGAGCTGGTCGTCCGCCCACTTTCGGGCAGGCTGCTCCCGCCGACCGTTGCGGAACAGCGCGGCCTGCTGAGCCGCGAGGACATGCTTGACTTCCAGGGCCGAACCAGGAAACCGCAGATGGAGCTGGCCGCCCGATGGGGCATCGAGGACTACCCGACGCCGGCCGGGGGGTGCAAACTGACAGATCCTCAGTTCGCCCGGCGCGTCTTCCAGGTGCGCGACATGGGCCTGCTGAGCGTCGATACCCTCCGGGCCGCCCGCAGCGGGCGGTTCTTCCCCCTGGACGGCCGCGCCTTCGCCCTGGTCGGGCGCAACCACCAGGACAATCTGCGACTGCTCCAGGATGCGCCGCCGGACTCCACGATGCTTGAACTGAGGGACCGCCCCGGCCCCATGGCGTGCGTCGTCGGACGTCCGTCGGCGGAGGATCTGGAGGTGGCCAAGCGGCTGGTGGTGCGCTACAGCCGCTTCCGCGACTTGCCAGCGCGCGAGGTCAGGACCGGCACGGTGGCCGAGGCGCGCGCCTGGCAACTCGAACGCGCTGAGCACCAGGAAGGTCCATAGCCGCAGGCGGGGGACGGAGCTTGATAGGTTTTAGACTGAAGATCATTGCGGACCTGTATCGGCAACTCCGCCTGAGTCCGCCTGATGTGCGGCGCGGGCACGTTGACCGGCTCGAGAACCTGCTGCTCGAATTCGATCCGGGGCGGATCTACCCTTACGAATTCATCTACTTCCGCGTCACGGGGTTCCGGCCGAAGGAGGAGGTCCTGGAGGCCCATCCCGGCACCGACCTGTTGCCTGACCTGCAGCGGGCGCTGCTGAAACTGGCGGGCACGGTGCCACGGAAGGTCTCGGAGTTGCAGGAGCCGGTCTGCTCGGTGGACGAACTCGCGGATGCCCTCAACGTCTCCGCTCGCACGGTTCACCGCTGGCGCCGGCGCGGGCTTGTCGCCTGTAAGTACGTGTTCCCGGACGGCCGGAAGCGAACCGGCGTACGTCAGGCCGCGTTGGATACCTTCATGGAGGGGAATCGAGAGCTCGTCGCCCGCTCGGCGCGGTTTCGCAAGGTGAACCGGGCGGAGGAGAGAGAGATCGTTGACCTAGCCCGCCGCTATGCCGCACGGGAAGGGCCGACCCGAACCGCGGTCATCAGGCGCATTGCGGATGAGCTTGGACGGGCACACGAGACCGTTCGGCTCGCCCTTCTGCACCATGATCGGGACCACCCCGCCGAGGCCATCTTCGCAGCGAAGCAGCGGCGGCTGGATGTACAGGACAGGCGCCAGATATGGCAGGAGTACCAGAAGGGCGCCCCGGTCGAAGAGCTCTGTGCGCGTTACGGTCGCTCCCGCTCCACCATCTACCGGATCATTAACCGCCAGCGAGCGGCCGAGCTAATCCGAGAGAGGATCGAATACCACCACGAGGACGCTTTCGATACGGAAGAGGCCGACGCGGACATCCTTGGCGAAGAGGTGCGGGACCTGTTGGGCAAGCTCAGGGTTGGACCGCCTCCAGGGGTGGAGAGAACGCCCCGAGACGCCATGCCGTGGCAGCGGGCGCCCCTGGCCGACGCCGATGAAGCAGCCCTGTTTCGCGCCTACAACTACTCCAAGTTCCGCGTCTCGCAACTGTGCGACGAACTGGAGCCGAACCACTATGTCCCCTCTGTGCTTCTGAGGCACATCGACGCCCTAAAGGGCCTGGCCCAGCAGATAAAGGACTGCCTGACCGCACTCCACCTTCCGCTGGTGGGGCGCGTAGCCAGACAGCACGCCAGCGGGCCCCGCCGCCTGCAGGAGCTGGTCACGATGGGCCGGGGGCTGTTGGAGCAACTGGTCGAGTCGTTCGACTACCGTAGCAGGGGGCGGTTCGCCAGCCGCGTAACGCTGGAGCTGTTCAAGAAGTTTGCCCAGGCCGACGCCTCGGATGAAGCGGCCGAGCCTTCCCGCTGAAGTACGTAGGGGCTCCAGTTGGAAAACTGGGGAAGCGCTCCAGGTCAGTTGCAATAACGAGCGGACAGGGCTATCATGGTAGGCCATTTTCGGATCTGCTGGCGAACCGCCTGAGCAGGGAGACATGCATTGATCCAGATTGCCCCCTTCCGCGCGTTGCGGTACGACCCGGACAGGGTACCTTCCCTGTCCCGGGTGGTGGCGCCTCCGTTCGACGTGATCGACGGGAAGCTCGCGGCGGAACTCCGGCAGCGAGATCCACACAATGTGATCCGCCTGACACTCGGCAAGGAGGGCGCCGAAGGCCGTTCGGAAGGCGAGTATCGGAGAGCCGGCGAGACGCTCGCCGCGTGGCGGCGGGAGGGCATCCTGTCCATGGAGGAGGATCCGGCCGTCTACGTCTGCGAGCAGGCCTTCCATGTCAACGGTGTACACTACGTCCGGCGAGGGCTCGTATGCGCCATGCTCTTGCGCGACTTTGCGTCCGGCGACGTCCTTCCCCACGAACACACCGTCGCCGGTCCAAAGGTCGACCGGCTGCGGCTTATGAAAGCGTGCCGGGCGACCGCAAGTCTGGTCTTCGGGGTCTTCTCGGACCCGGACGGCCGCATAGACGCCCTTCTCGCGACGATGCAGGACGGCGAACCGCTCTACGCGTTCCGCTCTGAGCCCGGCACCGCTTGCCGCATCCATCGGACCACCCAGCCGGAGGTCGTCCGCGAGCTGGCCGCGCTGCTGCGACGGGAGAGGCTGTTCATCGCGGACGGACATCATCGCTACGAGACCGCTTTACGCTACCACGACGAGGTCCGCGATCCGGCCCGGCCGCCCGGCACCGCCCCCGAAGACTTTATGGCGATCTTTTGCGTGTCCGTGAACAATCCGGGCCTTCTGGCCCTGCCCTGCCACCGCTTGGTTCGGGCGAACGGGCAATTTGCACCGGACGCATTCGCCGCCGCTCTCCGGCAGCACTTCGACGTGCAGGAGCTCCCTGCCGGGGGGCCCGATAGCCTCCTCGCTCTGGTGCGGTCCTGGCAGAACACGGAAGACGCTATCGGGTGCTTTCTGCGTGGCCCACGGCTTCTGGTCCTTCGGCCTAGGCAGGGAAGCGGCATCGAGGCTCTCCTTCCGTCTGACTCGACAGCGCTGCGCCACCTGCCCGTGACCAAACTTCACTATGCCGTGATCGGACCACATTTCGGCATGCCGCCCGAGGCCGGGCGGGCGCCCGAGGGGCTGACTTATTCGCCTGATCCGGAGCAGGTGTTTTTGGGGGTCACCGATGGGAAGTTCGATGCCGGCTTCCTCCTCCCCCCGATCAGGCCGGCGGTGGTCGAGAAGGTGGCTCGCGCCCGGCATACCATGCCTTCAAAGTCGACGTTCTTCTACCCCAAGATAGACTCCGGGCTCCTCTTCTACGCCGTGGACGCCCACGCTCCTGCGCCGCAGCTCCCCTCTGCCTGACCCGCCGTGAGCCCGCACAGACGCCCATCGGGCGCGCTCAGCCGCCACTCCTGCGCGGCTCGTCTCGCCCTGTGCTCTTGCCGTGCCGAGCGGTGGTTCCGCGAGTCCGTTCAGCCCTCCCAGGAGACGCTACGGCAGCACAATGCGCTACCCTAGGCCAAAGGCCGGGTTTCGGCCTCATCTTGCCCTCACAAGTCGTCCTAAGCCCCTGGCCGCCTTTGACTTCAAGAGGCCAAACGTGGTATAATGCCTTCCTTGGTGGGAAGGGGATGAGTGTAGGGCGCTTTCCGCTGGTCGGACGGCCCCAGGGGGCGTGCAAAAGTAGTTCCTTCATCGTCGAAAACCGGTTGAAAACACGTGCGTTAGATGCTCCCGAAGTATGCGAAACCAAAGCCGTCTGCGATCCTGGGCCGATCGGACCTCATGTTCTTTGCCAAACACTCAGAACCATGAACACGTTCTCGACAGGTTCGTCGCGGAGGGATCCGGCATCGTAAGACCATCGCCAAGGACAAGTTACCGTTCGATGACTCCGTGCTTCAACACTATTGGCGTTCTTAGTAGGCCTGTTAGAACGGTACTTAGATAGAGAACTTAAACAGTTTAACAAACACCCTCTTTGCGCTCAGACCTACTGCTTCGGAGAAAGCTATGAATCTCATAGCAAATCGGGAAGCTCTGTATCACGGCTTTCAGCGCGTGGGGAGCGTGGTGGGTTCGAGCATTCAGCAACCCATCTACCGCAACGTCAAGCTTGAGGCCGCCGAGGGGCTGGTGAAGCTCTCTGCCACGGACCTGGAGGTGGGGCTTACTCTAAAAGTGCCCGAAGTGGAGATCCAGGAGGAAGGAGTTGTTCTCCTGCCGCACGCACGGGTCTCGCCGGTCCTGGGAGCAACGCCCGACGATCAAGTCACGCTGCGGGAGAGTGACGGTGCTATCGTCCTGGAGACGGGCGACAGCAGCTTCCGCATCCTCGGGGAGGATCCTGCCGACTTCCCTGACATCCCGCGGTTGCCGGGGGAGGGGACCGTAGAGATCGATCCCGAAGTATTGAGGTACATGATTCGGCGGACAGTCTTTGCTGCAGCGGAGGAGAAGGGGCGGTATGCGCTGAATGGCGTGCTGTTCGTCGTGGGCAAGGAAGACACGATTGAACTGGTCGCCGCCGATGGTTCGCGTCTAGCGCACGTCCGTAAGAAAGTGAGCAATCCGGACGGTATCGAGGCGGAGTTTATAGTCATGAGCAAGGGGGTGGAGCAGTTTGCGCGCCTTGCGGAGTACGGCAAGGATGCCATCCGGTTTGCGGCCACAGAGAACCAACTGGTCGCCGAGAACGACGCCGGGCGCCTTGTGTGTCAGCTCGTCGAGGGCCAGTTCCCCAACTATCAGGAGGTCATTCCTACCGAGAGCAAGATAAAGATCGACCTGCCTGTGGGCGAGCTGCTCAGCGCGGTGAGGCGGGCAAACCTGATGACGACCGACCAGACGAGGGTGGTCGACTTCTGCCTGTCGGAGAAAGCCCTGGTCGTTAAGGCGGAATCGCCGGATGTCGGACAGGCAGAGGTGAGGATGGCGGTCGAGTATGAAGGCGAGGAGGCCAGCATTTCGTTCAATCCGGAGTTTATCGAGGACATGCTGTCTGCGGTGGAAAGGGACGCCGTCAAGATGCGGTTCTCGGACAGGCGGTCACCGTGCGTCTTAAAGGCCGGATTGGATTACACTTATGTTGTTAGTCCGGTTATTAGAGAAGAAGGCGAGCTATGACTTCAGAGATGCCCCGGCGGGGCGAGGACAGAGCCCGTCCGGTGGGCGAGGTCATTCGCGCGCTGGTTCGGCGCAAGCGGTTCCACGAGAAGGGCAGGTTCGGTCCCCTCGCTCAAGCATGGACGGAGATGGTTGGGGAGGCCATCGCTCGCAGAACGCGGGTCCACGATTTTAACGACGGCACATTGACGGTGGAGGTCGACTCCCCCGCCCTGCTGCATGAGTTGAACGGCTTTATGAAAGAGGACCTCCTGGCCGGCCTGCGTGGCGGACGCCCTGGGAGAGACGTGAACGCCTTACGCTTCCGGCTGCCGACCCGAGGCCTGGAAGACGACACTCAGGTGGTGTAAGAGGCAAAGTCTGGATGGCTGCTGAACGGCGCATGGTGGAAAGCTACGAGGCCGAGGACATCCGCGTGCTCGGAGGCATCGAGCACGTCCGTCGCAGGCCTGCCATGTACATCGGCGACACGGCGGAGCGCGGGCTGCACCACCTGGTCGAGGAGGTGGTGGCCAATAGCATTGACGAGGCCCTGGCCGGGCGGTGCGACGATATACAGGTTCGCGTCCACGCGGACGGCAGTGTCTCGGTCACGGACAACGGCGGGGGCATCCCGGTCGACGTTCACCCCGAGGTCGGCAAGCCAGCCCTCGAGGTCGTGATGACCATGCTGAACGCCGGGGCGAAGTTCGACCACAAGACCTACAAGGTTTCCGCGGGCCTGCACGGCGTCGGCGTATCGTGCGTGAATGCCCTCAGCCAGTGGCTCGAGGCCGAGGTCTGGCTCGGCCGCCACGTGTACTACCAGCGTTACGAGCGGGGCGAGCCCAAGACGCCCGTCGAGAATCGCGGCAGGACGGACCGGAGCGGCACACGCATTCGTTTCAAACCCGATCCGCAGATATTCGAGACCACCACATTCAAATGGGACATCATCGCCCGCCGCCTGCGAGAGCTCGCCTTCCTGAACGGAGGGGTGCGCATCTCCGTTGCCTCTGAGCCGGAGGACAGGGAGGAGGTCTTCCTGTACAAGGGAGGCATCCGGGAATTCGTCCGCTACCTCAACGAGGGCAAGGAGCCGCTCCACGACGACGTTATCTACCTGACGGACGAGGCGGGCGGCCTCCTTTGTGAGGTGGCGATTCAGTACAACTCCAGCTATCTCGAGACGATCTTCTCCTTCGCCAACAACATCAACACGGCTGAGGGCGGGACGCATCTGACCGGGCTGCGCAGCGCGCTGACCAGGGCCCTGAACACCTACGCGCGCGATAACGGACTGGTTAAGGACGTGACTCCCGTCGGGCAGGACTACCGCGAAGGGCTGACGGCCGTAATCAGCGTCAAGCTGCCCGAGCCGCAGTTTGAGGGCCAGACAAAGATGAAGCTCGGCAACCGCGACGTCGGCGGGCTCGTCGAGCAGGCGGTCTACGTGAAGCTCACGACCTACTGCGAGGAGAATCCGTCCGTTGCGAAAGCCGTGGTGGCGAAGGCCGTCGAGGCGGGCCAGGCCCGCGAGGCCGCGCGGAAAGCCCGGGAGCTGACCAGGCGCAAGGGCGCGCTTACCAGCGGGGGCCTGCCCGGCAAGCTGCGGGACTGCTCCAGTCGGGAAGTGGAGGAAACGGAGCTCTTCATCGTTGAAGGGCAGAGCGCCGGCGGCACGGCCGGCATGGGGCGGGACCGCCGCTTCCAGGCCATCCTGCCCCTGCGCGGCGTCATCCTCAACGTCGAGAAGGCCCGCGTAGACAAGATGCTTACCAATGCGGAGATCCGGTCGCTGATAACGGCCCTGGGGACGGGCATCGGGCAGGGCGACTTCGACGCTTCTAAGCTCCGCTACGGCAAGGTCATCATCATGACCGACGCGGACATCGACGGAGCCCACATCCGCACGTTGCTGCTCACCTTCTTCTTCCGGCAGATGCCCCAGCTCATTGATGGCGGCAGGATATACATCGCCCAGCCGCCGCTGTATGGGGTGACGCGAAAAGGCAAGAAGCAATACGTTTACGACGACAGGGCCTTGCAGCGGACGCTGCTCGATTTGGGCTCCCAGGACACGGCCCTGGCTTACAAACGCGACGGCGCGGCGGAGGGCGTCTCCGAGGCGGACTTCGGCCGGCTGGTCACGCTGCTGGCAGAGCTAGACGCCTTGATTGCGCGGGTCGAGGCGCGTGGAATCAACTTCCGCCAGCACCTTAAGCGCGCGGAGGATGGCCGCGCCGCCAGGTTCCCCCTCTACCGCGTTATCCACACCGATGGACGGAAGAGGAGGCACGAACGGCTCTTCTACAGCGCCGACGAGTACGATGCCTTCGTGCTGCAGTTGCACGAGGAGCTTGAGCGCAAGGGCAAGGACCTGGAGATCATCGAAGACGACGAGGACCTTGCGCCGCAAACGGACACCGTGCCGAACAGCATCCGGTCCGTCAGGTTTGACCGGGCCTCCCGCATAGCCGAAGTCGTGGACGAGATCGAGTCACTTGGCCTGCGCATCGAGTGGCTCTACGAAGCCCAGGAGGAGGGAGAGACGCCCAGGTTTACCATCCGGTCAAACGGGGACGAGCTGAGCGTCTCCTCGCTGCTCGCCATACTGCCCGCGGTGGGCCAGCTCGGGCGGCAGGGGCTGGACATACAGCGCTATAAAGGCCTGGGCGAGATGGACGCGGGCGAGCTTGCTTCCACAACCCTGAACCCCAAGACCCGGCGGCTCGTCCGGGTGGCCACCGGCGACGCGGTCACTGCCGACAACTATTTCACGATACTGGCCGGCAAGGACGTGAAGCGTCGGCGCGAGTTCATCGAGCGGCACGCCGCGGAGGTTACTAACCTGGACGTGTGAGTGGGCGCGCCGCACGGACCGCCAGGAAGCGGGCCGGGCCCCCGGGCTGACTGCGAGCCACCTCATGGGCGAATTCGACTACGAGGTCGAGTGCCCCTCCTGCGGCGCCGTGTTTACTGTCCCATCCATCAGGCTGGGCCGGCAGGAGGTCTGCCCCGTGTGCCGGACCGTTGTCCTGGTGGGGGACGCCGCCGCCGAAACGGCCGAGGCGGCGGAGGCAATGCCCGCGCCGGAGCCGGAGCTGGAGCTCCAGGCTCTCGTGGCGGCGGTGCCGCCTGCGCTGGCGGATTTCGACCGGTCCGCGCCGTCGTTCGTGTGCTGCGTGCGGGAGCAGAAGGTCAATCCCATTGCGGTGGGACCTGTCGTCCGCGAGTTCACCGGCCAGCCCCTGCCCGACGCGCGCAGGCAGATCGCCAAGGGCAAGGGCATCCTGGCCGAAGGACTCAGCCTGGACACGGCGCGCAGCATGGTGGACACGCTTGGGAGCAAGGGCGTGGAGGCATTCGCCTTCCCCGTCGAGGCCGTGCCGGCTGTGGAGAAGGAGCTCTCGGCGCAGCTCATATACGGCGCCGACGAGCGGGCCCTGCACATACAGGTGGACGTGGACGGGACGGTCAAGTCCGTGCAGTGGGAAGCGCTGGCGGCCGGCATATGCACGCGGGAGCAGTTCTTCCGGGGCGGCGCCCTGAGCGCGCATGCGGACGAACGCGAGACGATCTACATCCCCACGCGGTACGGAGTGGCTATCGAGCACAGGATCAAGCACGAACCGCGCGAACGCGAGGCGGACCTGCGCATCACGCTGGTGCTGCAGGATCGCTCGGGCCACGTCTACGCGCTGCCCTTTGACGAACGGCACGTGCGCTACGCTTACCTGGAAGACAGGCTCAGGCCGGGCCTTAGGCAGAACCTGTCCCTCTTCCTGGTGGACGTGCTGAACTGGGGTGGCCGGGCCTTCTTTCCGGAGGGCTTCCGGGCGGCCGCCCACGGCCAGTTTGGGCGCGTCACGAATGTGGTCGGCAAGCTGGACTCCGACAACTACCTGCGCTGGGTGCTGTGCTGCGCCGCTGCGCGTGGACGGTTTAGCCGTGCCGCGCACGACCGGTGAGCCCCCGCCACTGCGTTGAACCGGCATACCCGGGACATACAGACGAGGACGAGCCAATATGTCGCATGAAGCTGAAGTGGAAGAGCTCCTCATCGAAGACGAGATGAAGCAGGCGTACCTGACGTTCGCGATGAGCGTGATCGTCAGCCGCGCCCTGCCCGACGTGCGAGACGGGCTGAAGCCCGTCCAGCGGCGGATACTGGTCGGCATGGACGAGTTGAACCTCGGCCCGCGGTCCAAGACGCGCAAGTGCGGCAAGATCGTCGGCGACGTTCACGGCAACTACCACCCGCACGGCGAAGGGGCGATCTACGACACGCTGGTCAGGATGGCACAGCCCTTCACCATGCGCTACCCGGTGGTCGGCAGCCAGGGGAACTTCGGCTCGATGGACGGTGACCCGCCGGCGGCGCAGCGTTACACGGAGGCTCGACTGAGCCGCGTCGGGGCGGAGATGCTCCAGGACCTGAAGCTCGACACCGTGGACTTCACGGAGAACTACGACGGCACGCGTCAGGAGCCCACCGTTCTGCCCGCCCGGTTTCCGGCCCTGCTGGCGAACGGCGCCTCGGGGATCGCCGTCGGAATGGCCACCAGCATTCCACCGCACAACATCTGCGAGCTCTGCGACGGCGCCGTGGCGGTGATCGACAACCCGGAGATGACGATCCGCGAACTCATGGCGATAATCCCCGGTCCGGATTTCCCCACCGGCGGCATAATCTGCGGCCAACAAGGCATTTACGAGGGCTATGCCACAGGGCGCGGCACCACGATCCTGCGCGCCCGCACGCACTTCGAGGAGGATAAGTCCGGCCGCCGCAGCATCGTCGTCACCGAGGTCCCCTATCGCAGCGACCGCGACAGCCTGGTCGAGAAGATCGCGGAAGCCGTGCAGGCCGGACGGGTTGAGGACATCCACGACATCCGCAACGAGAGCGACAAGTCCGGCACCCGCATCGTCATGGAACTGAAGCGGGAGGCCGACGAGGAAGTCGTCCTCAACCAGCTCTTCCGGCACACGCCGCTGCAGACGACGCTGAGCATTATCCTGATTGCTATCGTGGCCGGCCGGCCGGAGACGCTCACGCTGAAGCAATGCCTGGAGTTCTTCATCGAGCACCGCACGGAGGTCGTCCGCAGGCGCACGGCGCACCAGTTGAGGAAGGCCGAGGACCGGGCGCACGTGGTGGAGGGTCTCCGGGTCGCCATCATCAACATAGACGAGGTCCTGGCGATCATCCGCAGCAGCAAAGAGGTGGCGGAGGCGCGCGCGCGCCTCGCCGAACGCTTTGGGCTCACCGACAGGCAGGTCGATGCCATCGTCGGCATGCAACTGCGCAGCCTGGTGGGTCTCGAACGGCTCAAGGTCGAGCAGGAGCACAAAGACCTTCTCGCCGAGATCAAGGAATACCAGGGCATCCTGGCCGATCGGCGCAAGGTTGTCGCCATTGTTCGCGAGGACCTGCTGGACGTCAGGAGCACGTTCGGAGACGAGAGGCGCACCACCATCACCGGCGAGGCGCAGATACTGGAGCGCGAGGATCTCATCCCAGACGAGGACGTGATCGTGACGGTCACCTACAAGGGCTACGCCAAGAGGGCGACGCCCGACGAGTTCAGATCACAGGGCCGTGGGGGCAAGGGCGTGATCGGGACCGATCTGGGCGCGGATGACTTCGTCACCGACGTCTTCACCGCCTCGACCCACGACTACATCTTGTTCTTCACCAATCTGGGCCTGGTGTACTGGCCCAAGGTGTTCCTCATCCCTGAGATGCGTCGCACGGCAAAGGGGCGGGCGCTTGTCAACATCCTGCCGTTGCGCGAAGGCGAGACGATAACGGGCATGATCCCCGTGCGCGAGTTCGAGCAGGAAGGCTACCTGCTGATGGCCACCGCGCTGGGCAAGGTCAAGAAGACGGCGCTGAGCGCATTCGGCAAGCGCGGCTCGGGCGGGATCATCGCCATCGACCTGGCCGAGGGAGATCGCCTGCTGGGCGTGCGCAAGACCACCGCAGATCAAGAGGTCATTCTGGGCACGTCCAAGGGGCGGGCGATACGCTTCCACGAAGATGACGTGCGGCCCATGGGTCGAAACGCTGCGGGTGTGCGCGGCATCCGGCTCCGGGGCAAAGACAGGGTCGTCGATCTGGCCCTCGTGCGGGAGGACGCCTCCCTGCTGACCGTCTGCGAGAACGGCTATGGAAAGCGGACCCAGTTCGACGAGTACCCCACGCGGAGCCGCGGCGGCATGGGCGTGATCGGCATAAGAACCAGCAGGCGCAACGGCCCCGTCGTTGCCATGCGAGAGGTCACCGAGGATCAGGAGCTGTTCCTCATAACCGAGCAGGGGATGGCCGTGCGCATCTCCGTCGACTCCATCAGTTGCATCGGCCGGAACACGCAGGGCGTCAAGCTCATCACCACGGAGAAGGGGGACAAGGTGAGCGGCGTGGCCGTCATCGTTCCGGAGGAAGAGGAAGACGACGAAGAATACGACGAGGAAGCGTCCTAACCCGCGCGGAGGCGACATCATGCAGATGTCTGAGCCGCTCGTCGAGACCGACCTGACAGGCCTGGAACTCTTCAGCCGCGGCAAGGTCCGGGACATCTACGCGCTGGATTCCGGGCTCCTCATCGTCGCGACGGATAGGATAAGCTGCTTCGACGTCGTCCTGCAGACGCCCATTCCCTGGAAGGGCAAGGTGCTGACCTGCCTGACGGAGTTCTGGCTCGACCGCCTTCGGGGCCTAGTCCCGAATCACCTCGTCACTGCGGACGTGGCGGAAATGGGGCCCGCCGTCCAGCCATACGCCGACCTGCTGCGCGGGCGCAGCATGCTGGTCAGGCGGGCCGACGTGCTGCCGGTCGAGTGCGTCGTGCGGGGCTATCTGTCCGGGTCGGGCTGGCGTTCCTACCGGGACACGGGCGCCGTCTGCGGCCTAGAGCTTCCGCCCGGCCTGCGCGAGAGCGACAGGCTGCCCGCCCCCATCTTCACGCCCACCACCAAGGCGGAAGCCGGCCACGACCTGCCGCTCTCGATGGAAGAGGTCAAGGGCATCGTCGGCACGGACCTGGCTGAGCGCATACGTGACCTGTCGATCATGGTATACGAGGAGGCGGCTGAGTACGCGGCGGCTCAGGGCATCATCATCAGCGACACGAAGTTCGAATGGGGGCTCTGCGACGGGGAGCTGACGCTGGTGGACGAGGTGCTCACGCCGGACTCGTCGCGGTTCTGGCCGGCCGATACGTACGAGGCGGGGGGGCCGCAGTTATCCTACGACAAGCAGTACGTGCGCGACTGGCTGGACGAGTCCGGCTGGGACCACGAGCCGCCTTCGCCCGAGCTGCCCGAGGAGGTGGTGCGCCGGACCAGCGAGAAGTACCTGGAAGCCTGCCGCCGCCTTGCCGGCCGC
>CAYUDW010000094.1:12282-14014 GCA_964442595.1 uncultured candidatus Brocadiaceae bacterium | reverse complement strand
TTCTGGAGCCAGGTGTAATAGAAAGAGTGGTCGGTGTCGTTCAGGACCACCTTGCGCCCCTTCGCGTCGGGCGGGTCGGGCTCTACCCCGCCGTATCCGCCGGGTGTATCATCATTGCCACCGGGAGATACCCAGTCGGCCGGGCTGTCGAAGAGGTCGTCGTTCGTGCCGCGAAGAAGGAACGTCATCCCCACCGGATGCTGCCAGGGCTTTTGCGCCTCGTACTCATGCACGTAGTTGACGAGGTGCCTCTCCCATTCCAGGCACCCGCGGGGCACGCTGTGGCACTCGTTAGCGATCTCGTAGAGCACGTTGTCCAGATCGTTCACCGTATCCACGATCTTACGGACATAGGCTTCCTGCAACGGGGTGACCGCGGGGACCTTCAGCGAGGCGAAGTCCGTGCCCCGGCCGGTCTTGTTCGGATCGCCGTCAATGCCGTTGATGTTGTTGTTCACGTTGAAGGGGTGTCCATCCCAACACCACGGTTTCTTTGAGCCAGCAGGGCCGTTCCCGTCGAAGAACATGACGGAAACGTAAATCCCCCGGTCCCGGGCCGCGATGACGCGCGAACGGAGCCGGTCGAAGAAAGCCTGGTCAAACTTGCTCAGGTCGAACTTGGGCTTGCCGTCCAAAGCCAGGCCGGGCCCGGTCCGCGGCCATGGGTGCGGGCCCGCCACGTACACCATCTGGTTGTCGTACAGCCCCGTGAAGGTGTACTGGGTCAGTTCCTTCCTGCGCAACCGGATGAAGTTGTGGTTGTGGGCCTGGAGGAAATCGAGGTAGGCGTCGAAGTCGAAAACTGGCGGAGGGTCGGTCGTCCCCTGGTCATTCTGGTTCGACCAGGTAAGCGATCCCGTCAGGTAAATGGCCCTGCCCGTGCCGTCCGTGAAGTAGCGTGAGTTGCTGGACAGGACCTTGAGCGGTCCCTTGGCTGGGCCGACGGGCCGCACTGCCTGCCAGGCCGAAGGGGCCCCAGCGCATGACACGGCCACCAAGATGGAAAGAGCCAGAAAGACGACACTTCCCCCGACGAGCACAGTTGTCGTGCACATGTCCGTGGACTCCTGGGTCATTTTGCATGGGGCATTGCCCGCAGCGTGACTATTTCGTGCGGGCGCACCTCGATCGTCACTTCTCCGGACTGGACGGCGGCCCCGCCGATCGGGGCGCCGAGCAGATCCACCCGTTCCAGTGCCCCGGCATCCCGCACGCGCACGGTGACCGTCTGCGCCGAACCGCAGGCCTCGAAGAACCGGACGATGACGCCGCCCGTGTCGGCGTCCGGATGCACGGCTGAGAGTACGACGCCATCGCCGTCGATGTCTACGAACGGCACGCCGGCCGGAAGCTGTGGGAGACCGGGCCCTCCAGGGCTGGCGGCGACGACTGGACACACGAGTTCCTGGCCCATCCTTGTCGGGAACGCGAGCGACTCGTCCGGCGTCGTGAAGCGGAACCGGAATGCGAACTCGAGCTGGCCCGTGTGCTCCCAGAAGAAGCGGGCGTCCGCACCGCTCGGCGTCGTTCGCATCAGGACGGCTTCAAGCCCGCCCGCGCCCCAGTGGTAGGTGGCGTGGAGGGAGGCCATCGCCAGCGCGCTGTCCACACGGCGCTGATGGATCCAGAGCTGCAGCTCCCGGTAGTCGTCCCATTGCTCCGGCGAGCCCATCTCGTCCGGGTTGCGCGGCCCGCTGCCGGGAACCACGTTGGGCCAGTTGTTGCCGTAGAA
>CAYUDW010000094.1:9956-12182 GCA_964442595.1 uncultured candidatus Brocadiaceae bacterium | reverse complement strand
AGCGGCACGTCGAACGCTTCTTCGTAGAGGGCGTAGAGCCGCCCGACCCTGTCGGAGCCCCAGTCGGCGCCCGTGCGGACGTCGCGCAGCGTGGTCAGGGCGCCCGTCCGCCTGTCGACCGCCACCGCGGCGCCGGCCGCCAGCAGGGCGATGCTCCCCTCGTCCACGCGCACACGCGGCCCGACCTGCGCTGCGGCCCTGCGCACAGACCGGATGGTCGCTGCGGCCCACGCCACGGGGGGCACGGCAGGGAGCGCTATGACCTTCGTCTTGCCGTCCTCGGCGTTCGAAGTCCCCAGGGCCTGAACGGGGATCGCGTCCCCGCGGTCGTCGGCGAGTTCCAGTCCGCCGTCCGTCCAGTCGCCCGGAAGGGCGATCTCCACGGGCTCTGTCCTTGTCCAACTGAGCGGATTGAGGAAGAGCACCGAGCTCTCATTGGCGTCGCATCCAGCCAGGGCAGCCATGCCGTGCGCGACCATCTCGTCCGCATAGGAGAGGGCGCGCTCCTGGATCGTGCGCTTGTCGAACAGCGTCTGAGCCGCAAAGTTGCCGGAGAAGTTGTGGTCGCAGATGAAGATGTGCATCTTCCACAGCTCGTCCAGCTCACCGCCGCGCGGTATGGGGTCGTTACCCAGATAGTAGAGCCGCTCGAACAGCGTGCCGAACCACTCGCCCCGCGAGGCGTCGATGGTCTCCAGGCCATACCAGCGTTGGAGCGATGCCAGAAGCTCGGCTGTCAGTAGCCGGCCTTCCAGTCGTCTGGCGCGCTGCCAGAAGGAAGAGGGCACAGACGTCATGCCCCAGACCGAAGGTATCTCGCCGCTCAGGCGCGGCAGCAGGTCCTCATGCCCTTCGTACTCGGCCGCCATTTCGCTTACGGTGCCGAAGCGGAACTCGATCTCAGGGAAGGTCTCGCGGTACTCCTCAATGAACTCGCGTGCCGGTCGGCCGAAGCGCTTGACGAAGCATTCCAGGTCCGCCTGGTCGCCGGCGCCCGCTGAGAGCACGACCTTGCCCAGGGGGAAGCCCTTCAGCGCCTCGTCCGGATCGACGGAACCCATCCATCCCCGGCCCTCGTTCAGTTCGCCCGCGTTGCGCCTGAGCTTGTGGAAGTCGTAGTGGTTCGGGTGGCTGAACATCCTCAGAGTGGTGCCGTCAGGCGCCACGTAGACCCAAACCTGGCCGTTCGGGAAGATCTTCCGCGAGGTGGCATAGCAGTCGATCCCCGCCTGGCGGTACATCTGGGGGACCTGCGGGCAGAGAGCGGGCAGATCGGCGTGTGCGGCCAGTCGCGTGTCAATCCCGAACCCGTCGCGGCAGACCCGGTGGCCCCGAGCGATGTTGCGGATCTGGCTCTCGCCCAGCACCAGGTGCTCCATGATGTCCACGTAGGCTGCGCCGACGTCCAGCCGCCCCTCCTGCCAGAGTTTCCTGACCGTCTCCTCGTAATCGGGGTGCTGTTCCAGGAAATGCTCGAGGAAGACGGCAGTCTCGAGCAGGAACGACTCGTCCGGGTACTCCAGGCAGCGGTCGACATACTGCTTGATGACGTGTCGGCCGCGCTCGAGGCAGTAGCGGAAGTCGCCGATCCAGAACAGGTCAAGGTGCGACTCGTGGATGTAGATGAACTGAGGTCGCGTCATGGCTCAGTTCCCCTCGCGCCGTCCGGCTTGCCCGGCTCGCCCGGCGGCCAGCCATGTGCTCTGCGACGGCGCTCGAATGAAGTGCTGCATCAGGCTGCCACGTCTCACCTGGCTGCCGTGAAGGGCATTGTCATGCCGTTATGGGGTAGTCCTCCTGGGAGTTCGGCTTTCGCCATCCGGAGGGCCGTGTCCGACTTCGGAGACGCAGGCCTCCCGCAGGTTCAGAGACGGCTCTCGGTTCAAAAGGTCGTTTCGCCGCCTCCCGTCGAAGCTCGCCACATAGCCGTTCTGCCCGCCCTCCCCTTCTGTGTGTATGCAGAGTGTACCGACCTCCGCTCTCTGAAGCCAGCGACGAATCTCCTCCGCCATGAGTGCCTGGCTGTTGTGGTGCTACTGTCCAAGTCAGAGTCTCTGCCCCGGCCAGCGGCGGCTGGCGGAGCGAACCGGAGCCAGGACCTGCTGGCTGGCGGCCCGGACGGCACGCCGCCAAGGGGACAGAGAAGCATCGGAAGGCGGACGCGGCCCTGTGCTTCGTGGAGCGCGGCGGCAGACTCCCGGCGGCAGAGACAGCCCCTTCTTGCCG
>CAYUDW010000094.1:0-9856 GCA_964442595.1 uncultured candidatus Brocadiaceae bacterium | reverse complement strand
TCTCCCGCGCCGGTTGCCATACTCACCAGGGCCCGGATGTCTTGACGCCCCTGCTCGGGGGCTTCTATACTGACGCCCCTGACTGCAGTTTCGTTTACTGGTGCGGCCGCCCCGCTGGCGGTGGGTGCAGATGAGCTGGCGCGCCTTCATTATCGGCATCTTCGGGGTCGTCGGTCTCTGCCTGTTGACGCCGGTCAATGACTATGTATTCGGCAACACCTTCCTGACCGGCAACCACTTCCCGGTGGGTGTGTTCTTCTTCCTGGTCATCCTGACGCTCGGCGTTAACCTGGTTCTGAGGCTTGTTCGGCGGCGGTGGATGTTCAGGCAGTCAGAGTTGATGCTCATCTACTGCATGATGCTGGTCGCATCAACGGTGCCGTCCAGCGGGCTAATGCGCAACTGGCTGCCCCTGATGGCGGCGGCGCCCTACCTGTCGCAGCGCGCGGATCTGTTCTGGGAGGATGACGTCCTGGAGGTAGCCCCCAAGGGCATCCTGGTAAGCAACGACATGAAGTCGGCGGCAGCGAAGAAGTTCTTCGAGGGCACGCCGGAGAGAGAGGTCGTGCGGGTGCCGTGGGATCGCTGGGCGAGGCCCTTCCTGACCTGGGGCGTCTACATCTTGCTGTACTACCTGGGGACGATCTTCCTGTGCGCCATCCTGCGCAGGCAATGGGTGGAGTCGGAGCGGTTGATCTTTGCCGTGGCACGCGTGCCCTTGGAGCTGACGGAGGGCAGCAGGGAGGGGCGCCTACTGCTGCCCGCGATGCGCAGCAGGGCGTTCCTGGTCGCGGTTGCGCTGACGTTTGTCTTCGGCTTGATCCGCCTTGCACCGCTTCTGGTCGGCGCTGAGGAAGGATGGCGAGTGCGCGTGCCCTTCTGGGAGGTGTTGAAGGACATCCCAGGTTCGTACGTGACCGGCAGCGACGGCCGCATATTCCCGCTTGCCATCGGGTTTGCCTTCCTGGTGCCCGGCGACGTATCGCTCGGCATCTGGTTCTTCCACCTGTTCGCGTACGGCCAGACGGTCGTGGCGTACAGCATGGGGCGACCGTTGGAAGGCGGGCGCGCCGGCACGTTCGCGTCCTGGCAGCAGTCGGGGGCTTTCCTGGCCCTGACGGCCGGCATGCTGTGGATGGCCCGGCGCCAGCTCTGGGCTGTCTTGAGGAGGGCCTTCGGGCGCGCTCCCGGCGTGGACGACTCGCGTGAACCGGTCGGCTACCGGCTTGCGTTCTGGGGGCTGGTCTTGTCCGTTGGGGGGATTGTGGCCTGGGACATGCTGTTTGGCCTGACGTGTTGGGCGGCGCTTGCTCTGACGGCCCTCACGTTCGCCGTCGTGCTGGTCCACTCCAGGACGGTTGCGCAGGGGGGCCTCATCTTCAGCCAGCAGTCCTGGAGCCCTTCGTCGTTCCTCCACGGCATCACCGGGGGGTACATCTTTTCCGGGCCGGCGGCCGTTGTCGCACGGTTGCAGGGCGCGATCCTGGTCCACGACACGCGAGAGATACTCGGGCCGTACGTGATGAACTCGCTGCGCATATCATCCGTCTTCGACAAGCACCGGCGGTTGCTGCTGCCGGCCATGCTCGTGGCGTTGATGGTGGCGCTGCCCACGGCGACCTACGCGAGCATGAAGTGGGTCTACTACGACCACGGCGGGCTGAACCTGCCCGCTTCGCCAGGCAACCTGCAACACTGGACCGGCACGTTCGAGGGCATTCACCTGATGATTTCCGCGCCGGGCCAGTCGGCCAATCCGAGCTACAGCGGGCTGGCTTCGGGGGCGGGATTCATGGCGGCGCTGATGGTCCTTCGGGGCACGTTCTACTGGTGGCCGATCCACCCCCTCGGCTTCGCCATGGCTGCGTCCTGGTCCAGCAGGGAGCTGTGGTTCTCGTTCTTCCTGGGCTGGCTGGCGAAGGTCTCCATCCTGAAGTTCGGCGGGGGCAAGATGCTCAGAGAAGCGCGGAACTTCTTCCTGGGCGTCATCATCACCGAAAGCGTGATGGTGGGCCTTGCCACCTTCGTCAGCCTGCTGACGGGAGTCCGCACGGGCTCTGTATTCCTGTCCCACTGACCGGAAGGGGGTGCGTTTCCCGGTTCCCGCCCAGCGGACGCAGCCCTTGCCCCTTCCACGCGCTCGGCGCGGGATGCCGTTACCGCCCGGCCTGCTTCTGCTTCCTGTAGTGGCCGGCCACCTTCTTGACCGCCTCGATCGTGTCGTCGATCTCCCTGTTGGACAGCCACTCGTTCAGCGGGAAGTAGTAGACCGCCTCAGGCATCCGCTCGGCATTGGGGCAGCAGCCCTTCTCATACTTGATGCTCTTGCGGGCCAGCGTGAAGGGGTATTGGGAGTGGTGGAACGCCGTCTTCCGCCTCAGGTAGCCGTAGGTGGTGTGGACCGGGCGCATGTAGAATCGGCCGCTGCCCGCGATGCCCTCCGCGTTGAGGGCCTTGCCGAACGTCGGGGCGTCGACACCGAGGAAGTCCGTGTCGAGCCCGATGAGGTAGTACCAATAGGTTGCGTATCCGCCCTTGACCACCTTGTGGGGGGCGATGCCCCGTATGCCTTTCAGGCCTTCCGTGAGGCGTTCGCCCAGGCGGTGGCGCTTTGAAGTGATGCGCTTGAGCTTGCCGAGCTGAGCGATGCCGACGGCGCTCTGTAGTTCCGTGATGCGGTAGTTGGGGGCGACGAAGGAAGCGTTCCGCGTGCCCCTGAGGCGGTCGTAGCACTTGTCGATGGCGAGCCAGGCCGTGGCGTAGAGGTCATGGTCGTCGGTGACGATCAGCCCGCCCTCTCCGGCGCTGAGGTGCTTGTAATCGTTGAGGCTGAATGTCCCCACGTCGCCGAAGGTGCCGACCCACCGGTCGTCTACCATGGTGCCCCACGATTGGGCGCAGTCTTCGATCAGCTTGATCTTGTGCCGCTTGCACAGCCGCACGATGGGCTTGATGTCGGCCGGCACGCCGGCCAGGTGCACGACGATGACGGCTTTCGTCCGCTTCGAGATGCGCTCCTCGATGCTTGCAGCGGTAATGTTATACGAGGTGGGGTCTGTGTCGGCGAAGACCGGAATGGCGCCTTCGTAGACGACTCCGAGGATGGTGCCTGCGTCGGTGAGGGGGCTGGTAACGACCTCATCTCCGGGCCCGACGCCGCAGGCCTTGACGGCGCCGTGCACGGCGGCCGAGCCGGAGCTGCATGCCACCACGTGTTTCGCCCCGGACACCTTGGCCATCTTGGCGCACATCTGTTTGGTCTTGCGGCCGTAGATGTAGAAGAGCGTGTTCTGCTCCAGCGCTTCCGCCAGTTGCTTCAGCTCCTCTTTGCCGAAGCGCCGCCCGACCGCTGGCCAGGGCTTGGTGCGCACCTTGCTGCCGCCATTGATCGCCAACGCCGCCATCTGCGTGCCTCCCGTCTACAAGAGCAGCATTCCGTTGCAGGAGCGGCCGGCCGCCCCTCACACCGGCTCTCTATCGTCCGCCGTGGATTCTACCCGGCGCACTTACTCCTTGCCAAGCCACATCCGGCGCATGTGCCGCTGAACATCATGTCGCCTACCGGATTTGCGCAGTGCGGCCGGTGGCGCAGCTGAGAGGACGGACCAGGCCTCTGCTGCGATTCCGGTGCTTATCCTGGTGCCGGCAGGAAGGAGTCCACACGCCGGGGGACCTCAAAGGCCGAATCGTCTCACCGGCACGGTATGAAGCATTACGGCTCCAGCGTTGCAGAACGATACACGAGGAGCTGGCAGCGAGAAGAAGGCAAGAACAAGCGCCCGCCCAGCAACAGATGCAACGGCGTTGGCTCCCCATTCATCCGGGCAGGTTCCTGCTGAGCCACCAGTTTCTCGTGGAGCTCATCGCGCGGGCCGACGGGACGCGCTGCGCCGGCGCATGTTGCCGTTGGGTCAGGCAAACCGATGGCGCCGCCGATGCTACTCCGATCGCAGCGCCTCGATGGGCTTCACACGCGCGGCCTCCAGGGCCGGCCAATAGCCGAAGATGAGGCCCGTAAGGCAACTGACGCCGACCGAGAGCACGATGGCCCAGCGCGGGACGAACGTGGGCCAGTCGACGAAATACGTGATGCCGGCCGCGATCGCGTATCCGACCAGCACGCCGGCCAGGCCACCCAGGCCGGTAAGCGTGGCGGCCTCGATGATGAACTGGCGCAGGATGTCGCGCTGGCGGGCGCCGATCGCCCGTCGCGTGCCGATCTCCTTGCGGCGGTCGGAGACGTTCGAGAGCATGATGTTCATGATGCCGATGCCGCCGACCAGGAGTGATATGCCAGCGATCACGCCCATGACGAGCGCCCACACGTTCTGCGTGGCCTGCTTCTGGCGCATGAGTTCCAGGGGCACGTGCAGCTCGTAGTCCTCCAGCTTGTGCGTGGCCTCCAGGTAGTTGCGCAGGCGTTCGGCGGTCGGCTGCACGAGGCGCTCGTCCTGCATCTGCACGCCCATGCCGTCCAGTTCCACGGTCACGGGTTCGCCGCCCTCGGTGCGGGTGTCGCCCCACATGGACGCGGTCTGCAGCGGGACCATGACGCAGTTATCCACGTCGAAGTTCCAACCGGCCATCACGCCGCCGAGGGGGGCCAGCACGCCGACGCAGGTGAAGACCTCCTCGGCGATGCGGACGGTCTCCCTAAGCGGATCGTGGTAGGTGAAGAGCAGGCGGGCGGCGGTCGAGCCCACCACGCAGACGCGCTTGGACTCGCGCTCATCCATCTCCGTCAGCAATCGCTGGCGCAGGCCGTCCGGACGCGTGGTCGTCTCGGAGATGCGCGCGCGCATCAGGCGGAAGAAATCCGGTTCCACGCCCAGGACCGTCAGGTCCAGGTTGCGTCCCGACCGGGAGTAGAGCTTTGTGCGCAGGTTCTGGACGCCGACGGCGTAGCGCACGTAAGGGAAGGTGATGCGGACGTGCTCCAGGTCCCGCCGACGCAGGCCGTATATGCTGCGGTCCACACCGACGTCTTCGGCCTGGGCCTGGGAGGGGCGCACGGAGCGTGCGACGATGTTCTCGACGCCCATCGCCGTGTAGCGCGAGACCTCGGTCTGGCGAGCGCCCTCGCTGATGGCGATCATGGCCACCACAGAGGCCACGCCGAAGATGATGCCCAGCGCGGCGAGCGCGGAGCGAAACTTATGCAGCGACAGGTCCAGCAGGGCCAGCCGCAGTGTCTCGATCAGACCCATCAGATGAGCCTTCCGTCGTGCATGTCCACCACGCGGTGCACCCGTTCACGATAGGCGGGGTTGTGCGTCACCAGCACCATCGTGGCCCCGGCTGCAATCAGGTCGTCGAATACCGCCAGTATCTCATCGCCGGTCTTCTCGTCCAGGTTGCCGGTCGGCTCGTCGGCCAGCAGGAGCGGGGGGTCGCAGGCGAGCGCGCGGGCGATCGCCGTGCGCTGCATCTCGCCACCGGACAGTTCCCGCGGGCGGTGATGCATGCGATCTCCTAACCCGACCCGCTCCGCCAGGTACGTGGCACGCTCGCGGCGTTCGGCGCGCGGAACGCCTCCGTAGGCCATAGGCGCCGCGATGTTCCCGGCTACGTCCAACTGAGGGAACAGGTTGAAGGTCTGGAAAACGAAGCCGATCTGCGCGTTGCGCTGTTGGGAAAGGCGGTCGTCGTCGAGTCGCGAAACGTCCTGTCCGCACAGGCTGTAGCTGCCGGCCTCGGCCGTGTCCAGCAGCCCTATGATATTCAGGAGCGTGCTCTTGCCGGAGCCGGAGGGGCCCGCAACGGCGACGTATTCGCCGGGCTGCACGCTCAGCGTGATGCCCTTCAGCACTTCCAGCCGAAGCGCGCCGAGCATGTAATGCTTATGGATGTCGTGCATCTCGATGACCGGTACTGTGGCGTCCGGCCCACCTTCCGGGTCAGCATCCATCCTCGGGGACGATTGCGGTTCCGGGCCGGGCCGGGTCATTCCATGCCGCCCCTGCCTTGAGTGTCCGAGCCGCCTCGGCGGCCGCCCCCCATGCGCCCACCGCCGAACCCGCCGGCGTCCGCGGGGCCGGGCAGGTCGGCTCCGCCCCTGCGGGGCATTTCGGCGCCCGCCCCGGGGCCGGCGACGGGCGTGTCGGCCTCGACCTCTGCGCCTTCTTCCTCCTCGCGACGGCTCACCTCGGCAGGCTGCGTGAGGGCCACGCGCTCCCCGACCTCCAGGCCCTCGAGGATCTGCACGTAATGGTCGCTGCTCTTGCCGGTCACCACTACGCGGCGTTCGAGCTTCTCGTCGTCTCCCTGAACGAAGCAGACCGTTACGCTCTCGATGTTGTAGACGGCTTCTATGGGGACGACGAGGGCGTCGGCCACGGTCTCGGCGACGATCTCCACCTCGGCCGTCATCCCGCTGGCAAGCCGATCGTCCGTCTTGTCGATGGCGATGGCGGCCCGGTACTTCTTGGGCCCGCCGCCGGGTGGGGTCTTCGCGAAGTTCTCCAGCGTGCCCACGACGCCCTCGATGTTCATGCCGGGTATGGCCTCTATGATGACCTGTGCACGGGCGCCCTTGGCGATCCGGTAGCGGTACTCCTCGGCGATGTATATGTCGATCTCAAAGATGCTCTCGTCGGGGATCGTCATGAGGTTCATCCCCGCCCAGCCCTGCATTCCCACTTTGATGTCCTCGGGGCTCGGCCGGCCACGGTCCGTATCGCCGTAGAGCAGCCGGCCGGCCACGGGCGCCGTTACATCGGCCAGGGCCAGCATCTCGCTCTGTTCCGCAATCGTGTCCTCGGTGCGCTCGATCTGTTGCCTGAGCGTGCGCACTTCCGTCTTCTGGTTCTCGACGCGGTTCACGGCATTGACCTTCGTCCGCTCCAGGTCGAGCGCGGCGTTCGTCACGGCTTCGGCGCGCTTCTGCAGCGTCTCGGGGTATTCATAGGAGCGGAACTTCTTCTGGCTGAGGCTTGCATCGTCGTATGCCTTCTCGGCTGTTTCGACGGCCCTGAGGGCCCTCGCCACATCGGCACGGGCCTTATCCTGCGCGGCCTCGTCACCCATGAGCTGCTCGTCGGCCTCCCGCTGGATGTCCGTGTACTCCTTGCGCTTCTGCTGAAGTTCCTCAACGGCATCGCGCTTGGCGTCGATCAGAGAGCGCAGCTTGTTGGGAGCATCCTCCTCGCGGTAGCGCCGCAGGCTCTCTTCGGCATCGCGCAGTCGGGTCTTGGCCGACGCCACGACGGCCGCCTTGGCGGACTCTTCGATCTCGATGTTGAGGATGGCGATCTCGAGTTTCTTCTCCTGTTCGACAAGCCGCTCCTCAGCACTGAGGATGGCATCCTCGAAGCCCTCCTTCTCGAACTGCATGATCAGGTCGCCTTCCTCGACGAGGTCGTCCTGCGGCCGCAGCCACGCGATGGTGGCTTGACTGCGCCGCCGACTGCCGAAGGGGACGCTGATCTTGACGTTGCGCGTGGCGCGCAACGTGCCCCGCTCGTTCAGGCTCAAGACCAGATTCTGGCGGCGCACGGTGTAGAACCGTACCTCCTGGGCCTCGGCCGTTTCGAGGCTCGCGACGCCCGCCATCCAGCCGATGACCTTGGACGGCCCCCACAGGGCGGCGGCGAAACCGAAGGCCAGGCCAGCGGCAATGAGCAGTTTGGTAAGGGCTCTCGCGATGCGTTTCATGGCTTTCATTGGATGAGTCCCATGTCTGCCGGTTCGTCAACAGGTTCGGGCTCGGGCTTCGGCGGCGTCAGGTCGATGATGATGGGCTCGAGCGGCTCGTAGCTGCGCCTGAGCGGGAGGACCATCGGCTCCTGCTCGGCGCCGTCCACCTCGTCGGCCTCGTCCTCCTCGTCGTGGCCCAGCCGCGGTATGGCGCGCTGGACGCCCTTGTCCAGGTTCTCCAGCCCGACCCCCGGCACGTGCATGATGAACCCGCCCGAGCGTCCTTCGTCCAGGATGTTCACACGCAGGAAGAACACGAGCATCGTCTTCACCTCCGTGTCGCGCGTGCTCTGGAAGAGCCAGCCCAGCAGTGGCACGTCGCCCAGCAACGGCACCTTCCGCAGAACGCCCCGCCGCTCGCTGCGCAGCAGGCCGCCGATGGTCAGCAGTTCGCCGTCCTTCACCGACAGAGTCGTCCGCACGCTGCGCACGGCCACGATGGGATTGGAGACGCCCGACTCTCCGGCCGCGGTGTAGCCCGTCACAGCCGAGACCTCGGGATTGATGTCCAGCCGGGCCATGTCCTCCGTCACCTGCAGCGGCGTGACGTACAGCTTGATGCCGACGCGCTTGAAGATCGTCGTCGTGCTGACGGACCCGCTCACGACGGTCGCGCTCTGGATGGGCACGTCCTCGCCGGTCACAATGCTGGCCTGGTTGCCGGCCGCAACGATGATGTTGGGCGAACTGAGGATCTGCGCATTGCCCTCCGTGACCAGCAGGCGCACGTAATGGTCCAGCGTGTACTCGTCGGCGATGGACCGCACGTTCAGCCGCAGGCCCATGGACGGCGTCGGCGACGAACCAGGCGTTTCCAACGTGATCTCAGAGCCCTGCAGCATGCGCGGTTCTCCGCCCATTACGTTCTCAAAGATGTGGGAAAGCTCGAACTCGCGGTCGCTGTCCAGCGTTATCTCCACCACGCGGGACTCCACGAGTACCTGCGGCGAGGGCTGGTCCAGGTCCTGCAGCACGTTCAGCAGGCCGGGCACCTCGCCGCTGGAGTCGTTCACCAGCACGCGGTTCAGCTTCGGGACGGCCTCCACGATGCCTTCGGGACTCAGGAACGACTCGATGGCATCGCGCAGCATCTCGCAGTGGCTCACGCGGCAGTAGTAGATGAGCGTGCTCTTGTCGCCGTTGATGATGATCTTGGGCGGCAGCAGAGCCGGTGGCACGCGTTGCCCGACCTCCGTCGGGTCGACCGGGGGGCCATAGCCTGATACTCTCGTGTCGACCTTGATGTCGCGCTTCAGGTCGGTCTGAGCACAGCCGATGGACAGGGCGATTGCCAGCAGTGCTGCAACAGGCAAGGCACGGACTTGGCGTATCATGTCTGACGTTGCTCTCCTAAGGTTGACGGCCACCCCCGTCGCCAGGCCTGGTGGCATGTGGCATTGTCCTATGAAGCGGCAGGTTCCAGCGCCTGCTGCGTAAGGGCGCAGGGATCCTGCGCACTCCCGAGTCCCCTACAGTGTCCGAACGTGGTCTCGAGCTTCCTAAGATAGAGTTCCCTCACAGCGCCGTTTTCTTCCATCCCACAACAACTCTTCTGCGACGCAGATGCGTTCCCTCGGAAGCTCGCGCCCTACGCACGCCGCCACAAGGACTTTGAAGTCCTCGTCCCTACTCCGCTCGAGATGCTCAGTCTCCGGACGTTGCTGGACTACGACAGCCATCAGGCGCTGGAGCACATACACTACGTCGTCACCACCGCCCGGCGCGTCAAGGGTTACAGGCTCAGCCCCAGGACGCGGCACCAGGGCGGGGTGCACGTGCCTTCGGCACACCATCCGGTTCGTGGTTCCAAGCAGGACGTGAGGGGCCACAGCTTCGACTTCACGGCCTCCTACGACGCCAAGAACTTGTATGTCTCCGTGGACGTCGAGGACGACTTGCTCTGTGCGGCCACGGAGGCCATCACCGGCTGGTGGCAGAGGGCGGACAACCTAGCCGTCTTCCTGGATGGGCGAGCCCCCGGCCGGCTCGGCCGCCAGGAGGGAGGACCGGGCGTCATGAACTTCAAGGTCTCCCCCCCGGCCGACCCCGACGCTGAGCCGCAGGTGAGCGCCCGCGGCAGTCAGGTGAAGGCAAAACTCGCACGCAGCGGCGTCGGCTATCGAGTTGACTGCGCGGTGCCCTGGAAGGCGTTCTCCCTAGC
>CAYUDW010000093.1:0-14024 GCA_964442595.1 uncultured candidatus Brocadiaceae bacterium | reverse complement strand
GCCGCAATGCGCCATCCTTCGCTCGCTCTCACCATGAATGTCTACACTGATCCGACACTGGTGGACGTGGCGGGGGCGCTGAGCTCACTACCGGACCTCGCGCTGGATGGTAGAGCGTCACCTGATGCTACACAAGCTGGTCAGAGACCCCCGCCCCACCGGCCGCGCGGGGGTTCCTTCGGAAGATCTCTTGCTCGACCTCACGACGGACGTCTACGCTGGCCCGGCGCTTCTGGCTGTGGCAAGCGTAGGGGAACTGAGGTAGCATTGGGCAGTCGCGGAGGCCGCAGGACCTTCGCACGCGACCCGGGATCGCGCAGTGCCCGTGCGGCAGACCCGAGGGCGGTCGTGGGGAGTCGAGCCACACGGATCTCTTTCGGGCCTCTGCCCGGACTGCTGGCCCACGCTGTTGAGGGAGGAAACGGAATGAGGGTCCCGATCACGGTGCTGGCTGCTGCGCTGACCGCCCTGGGTTGTGCATGCCGTTCGGTCAGTGCCGCCGAAGGCAACGACGCCACTGTCATGCGATCCGCTGGGACTGCTTCCCCTTCAGCCGGGAGCGGAGACATGGACCACCCGTTTCTCCTCGTGACTCAGGGCCAGTATGCGGACCTTCAGGCGCGTGCCGAGCGCCCTCCCTGGAAGGATATGAAGGAGGCAGCCCTAAGGGCCGTGCCGGAGTCCAACTGGGACCGGTGGAGCTCCCAGAGCCCAGAGCGCAGAGCCCTGGCGATCCAGAGGACCACCAGCGTCTGCGGGCTGTTGTACATCCTGGACCCCGGGCGCCGGGAGGTGTATCGCGCGAAGATCCTCGCTGCACTGCACAAGTGGGACGACGTGGGCCAGCGGGCCCGCGCCGGCTGGTCCAACTACGTGCCGGTCGCGTCCGCTTTCCTCCAATCCGTGGTTGCCTACGATATCATTTCTAGCGATGTGAGCGGATCGGACCGCCGCGCTGTCGAAACCAAGCTCGAGGCGGTTGCCGACTGGTACTACAGCAATCCGGATTGGTCGCTCCCCGCCTCGGGAGCGGTGGGCACATGGTACCTCTTCAAGCATCCCTCCGGCGATCATCCGCGTTTCCGGTGGGCCCAGAGGAAGACCAGGGAGAACCTGTATGCCGGGCCGGGCCCCGACACGCGTAGCTGGGAGAGACTGCCCTATATCACGCCGAACGGCCTGTTCCAGCCGGGCAGCAACTACTCCTTCGGGCGCATGTTCTGGAGCAGCGAGAACTCGGCCAAGGTGCACTTCATGGACATCCTGAGCTTCACCGGCCAGGAGGACTACTACGAGAAGGAGGTCATGAAGAGGTACTTTCAGTGGGTGTTCCACTTCAATGTCACGCCGTTTGGGTGGCTGACCACGTTCGGGGATTCCCGGGCCGGTCTGGACGCCGGAGGATTCGCCTGCAATCCCCGAAGCTACACGCTGTACCGTTGGGACCCGGAGCTGGCCCGGTTCCGGGCGTGGGTCCAGCAGCTCACGGGAGAGCGGCCGGAGAACGATCCGCGCACGATCCTGATGAACTACCTGCTGATGAATCCGGACGGTCCGGAGACGCGGGTGCAGAAGCCGGCCACGTACATCATCCCCGACGGCGCAGCCATGCATGAAGCGGAGGAGACGCCCGAGTCGCTCATGGGCCTGCTGTTCACGAATACGGGGCAGGGCCCGAACACGGGGCACGCGCTGTACGAGACGAACGCCGTCTACCTGGCCGGCTACGGCGTTCACCTGATCCGCAATGTGGGCCGGACCGTCGGCGCGGGACCTGACGCCAGGCCCGGCTACTGGTCGGCGAAGAACCAGAACGCGGTTGTCATCGACGGCCGCGAGCACACGAACAAAGGTGGCGGACGGACTGCCGAGGGCCTTGCGAGCGACGCGTTCGACTATGCCTGCGGGGATGACGGTCCGGTCATCGACAACGGTTCCCATCTGCGCAGCTTCTGCTTCGTCAAGCCTGGAGATGGGCGCAATGGGTACTTCGCCTGCTTCGACGAGGTCGACGCCGACGATGGCAACGTGCCGGTGCAGGTGAACTTCAAGCCCAACTCCAAGACCTGCACGACGGTTGCCGAAAACGCCCACTACAGGTGGGCGATCGACCTCGTGACCTCCGAGCGGAACCCGTCCGCCGGGCTGAACATCTTCCTGGGCACGCAGCCTTCGTCGGTCTCGATCTACGACGGCCCGTTCCTGGACAGGGGCAGGGCCACGCCCAGGAGTGTCACTTACGGCCGGGCGATCCGGTCCGAGTACGCCACCGACGGAGCGGGCAAGGCTCAGATCGTGACCTTGCTGTACCCCACTGACCAGGCACATCCGCTTCCCAACGGGGCGAAGTCGTTCTCGCGGCTTGCACCCGCGAACGGGTACAGCGGCTGCAAGGTGGCGTATGCCGACGGAGCGACGGACTACCTAGCCGCATCGGACGGGAGCGCAGCCGGCGCCTATGGCGGGGTCACGTTCAAGGGCCGTGCCGTCGTGTGCCGCGTGAGGGACGGGCAGACGCTCTTCTACTTCGTACGCCAGGGCGAAGTCTACGACGACGAGACCTCCCGCGCCCACCGCCGTGGATTCCAGACCGCCGACGGGGCCAGCGCGAGCGTGTACATGGCGCAGGGCCTGGATGGCGCGGCCAGCCGCGGCCGGATCGTCACCGACGGCGCCGAGATCACGTTCCGCGAACCCGGCATCACGGGCGTGATCTTGAACGGTTCCCCGCTCACGGCCCTAGCCGGCGGCGCCGGCTGGGTACGGGTGCACATTCCGCAAACGGCGGAGCCACTGCAAGGCGACCTCCTCGAGCTGGCCACGGGGGGCGCCGCGGCTGTAAGCAGCGACTAGGTGGGCCCGAACCATCCGGATGCGGACGACGCCAGCCCCGGTACTACAGGCTAGGTGTCAGTCCAGAGCAGGAGGCGAGGAGCCCCTCCTCATACAAGATGCTCTGAGCGAAGCTGCATCTCAGGGGGCTGTCCATAGTGACCGAAGCCCGCTCGACGCGGTAGGCGTGCTAGTGGCCGTGCCGGAGCTGTCGCTGAGTAGCGAAGCGCAGGCTGGTGCTGGGCAGGCTGCAGAGCAACCCCCCGCCCCGCCAGCCGCACGGGGCGTCTCTCTTGGCACACAGCTGCCCGTACTTGCGCGCCGCCTCGAAGTAGGTCCTCACGTTCTCTCGCGGCGTCTCCTCGCGGATGCTGTCGCAGGTGCCGAAGATGAAACCACGGGGGCCTGCCGTCTCCATGGCGCACTTCACCATGCGCTCGACATCCTCAGGCGTACCCCTCTTGATAACGTAGAGCATATCCCCGTAGCCCAACAGGCAGACGGTGTCGCCGATGCGCCGCTTGAGCTCTCCAAGATCCACGTGGCCGACCGGTGGCGGACCTATGGTCTCGAAGATGTCGCCCCCGGCTACCTTTACCATGTCGGCGATGCCCATGCACTTGCCGTCGTCGCAGTAGCTGTACACAGCACCGTAAGAGTGCGTCAGGGCCACGTGAGCCTTGACCATGGGTAGGAAGACTTCGCGGTAGATCGCCGGCCCCCATCCGACGCTCATCGAAGCGAAGTACCAGCTGCCGAAGATCACGTTGACGCCGCGCTCCAACAGAGCTTTGGTCTCGGCCATCATCTTGTCGAACCATGTCTTCAGCAGCTCGCCGAAGTAGTCGCGCACGCCCCTCATGTAGGCCAGTTCGTCGCCGGGACGTATACCCACCGCCGTCGGCGTCTTCGTTCGCAGCGTGCCGTGGGCTTCGTCTACGGATCTGCTTCTGGCCAGAATCAGCCTGGACTGCTGACCGGCGAACCTCTACACTTGAGGCTTGAAATGGCGCTGCCCGAGCTGTAGGTACTCCTCGCCATGTGGAACCTTGCACCGATAGCAGGATCTTTCGGTGACCGGCGGACCTAGAGCAGCCGGCGCGTGGCCAGACGGCCAGAATCGGCGAAGCCGCGCGGCTTTTCGGCTTGGCGGTACGCGTGAGGTCTGTCGGACCACATTCCGTAAAGAGGAGTTGCAGCAGCAAGGCAGCAGAGGGATGTGGTCCGTCTGGGGTCCAGACCGGGGTACCAGACAGCACCGGAATCCGGGAAGGTTTAGCTCATATCAAGGGACATCGGAGACGAAAGCAGTGGACGCTGACAGGATTGTCCATCGCAGCATCACGTGGTTCCTCAACTCGGGGATCATGCGCCCCGCCGACGGCTTCTGGGGCGTCGCGGAGCGCATTGCCCTGCTCGCCCACAATGAGGCCGCCGCGCAGATCCGCCGCGCGTTCCCTTCGCAGACGCCGCTCGCCTCGGGCGTCGTCGTCCTGGAGAACCGCCGGCCCGACTGCAACATGCAGACAGCCCTTCTATTCGAACTCGCCACCGACGTGCTGGGCCACGCGGCCATACGGGGCGTGGCCGACCACATCCTCGATTACCTTCTGCGCCGAAGTTGTCTGCGCGACGAGGCCCCAGCGTCCGCCACCTGCGGCCTGTGGCGCTGGGCGAACCCGAAGAACCGGAGTTCCTATTGGACGGACGACAATGCATGGGTGACAACGATCGCCCTGCTTCTGGCGGGCCGCGGCCGGCCTTACCTACGGGAGGTCGGCATAGCCACTGCCCGCTCTCTGAACCGCCACATGGCAGCGTTTCTAGCCGAGATCCGTGCCGCTGGCGCTCCGTCCCGGCTCCACGGAGCGCCCATGAGCGGCATGCGTCTTAACCCACACTGGCTCGGACTCGTCACGATGGCCCTGGCCCACGCCGCTGCGGCCGATCCCGAGACGGACTACGCGAGCACCGTGGTGGTCTACCATGACCTTGTCCTTCCGGGGCCGCACAAGGCCGGCCGCAGAATCCGCACCTCGCCCTCCGGACTGGGCTGGACGCTTTCGGAGTACGCCTACCTCGCGCTCACTGCGTCGGTGTGCGCGCACCAGTTCGGAGACGAGGCGATCCGCACCGTTGCGCGGGAAGCGGCCGACGTGTTGATGCGGCGCCAGTCGGACCAGGGACAGTTTCCCTCCGAGCACGACGAGGCGCCCAAGGGCGAGCACGTGGCGGACCTTGTCTACACGCAGAACTGGGCGACGCTCGGCCTGCTGCATGCAGGGCGGCTGTTCGACTGCGCCGACTACCGCGCGGCCTGCGTGCGGTCACTGGAGTTTCTGGACCACATACAGGACGACTCGCCTGAGCCATGGCTCCGGGGATGCTGGCGAGGGGCGTACGACATGCGGACCAGGCGCTGGGGCGGCGGAGACCGTTTCGAAGGCGGCGCCGGAAGCATCTACTCCGGCTGGACGAACGCGCCGATCGCGCTGGCGTTCCTCATGGAATCCTCCGGCGCCAGCCTCTTCCCGGGTGGTTTCCGACCTGCTCGTGGCGCGCTTCGCTGAGACTGCCGGGCGGGCCGGCAACGCACTCCTGACCTCGCCGTTGGTGGAGTAGAGAAACGGCACGCGTAGACCGTCGAAGTCAAATGGTCCTGCCCGTAGGCCACGAGGGTGCCGTTCGGCCTGGGTCAGCACGCCCTGCGGGCCGAGTGTGAGCTTCTTGGCTTCCACAACGGCCAGCGCCCTGCCGTCTGATGAAAGGGCGTAGTCGGCCGGCCCACTGGCCGTAGGGTGCTCGGTGATGGCGTAGCAGCCCGGACGTGCCGATGCGGCCAGTTCGAACGGAACGACGGTCCAACCCCAGGCCTCCAGCTTGGGGTTAATCAGCTGCTTCCGCGTAAGCCGTTCGGATTGCCCGGGGTCATGTTCAGTCACTGGCCAGTTCAGCTTCGAAGTGCAACAGCGGCCAGACCAGATAGCCAGTCTCTGCTCCGTGCTCTGCAGCAGCCCGCTCCTCGTTCCGCGCCATGCCGCTGTCTCCTTAGCGTATCAGGTACAGCAATATCCCCCTGCGGGTAAGATTATCGCGCTCTGCGGGAGGATGTCCAGCCGGCGTCCAAAGCCATATCGCTTCCGCTGCTGCCCGTGCCTGGCCCTACCATGCCGGTAGGCTCCTGGCAGGCCTCAGCGGGCGATGCGCGGATGACCAGTTGCTGGAATTGACGCGCCCTTCCCGCCGCCACCACTATGGCTACAGGGGCAGACTGTCGACCTCCCACCCGGCGCAACGCTGATCAGTCCGGCACGTGCCACGCATACCCTTTGACGGCGCTGACGTTGCCTATCCATTGGCGTTGCCAGGCAACAGCCCCGCCCTCCGCCGAGTTGAGAACGAAAACCTTCTCCTGCGCCTCCCGAACGGCCTTGACGACGGCCGCTGGCCCTCGTAGGATTCGGCCGCAGCGATGTGTGCGAACCGCACGAAGGAGGGGGATGTTCACGCGCCAGTGCGAGCCCCTCGGCCTCCCTTCCGACGGAGACGGCGATGGGTGACCTGAACTGGGCCGCCATTGCGCGGCAGTACCGCGCCGGCCTGCTCGAGGACATAGTCCCGTTCTGGCTGCGGCACTCCCTCGACCGCCAGTGCGGCGGCTACCTGCACCACTTGGACCGTGACGGCAGCGTCTGGTGCACGGACAAGATGATGTGGATGCAGGGCCGCGAAGTCTGGATGTTCGCGCGGCTCTACAACATGGTCGAGCGGCGCGAGGAATGGCTGGAGGCCGCCCGGCTCGGAGCGGACTTCCTGCGCCGGTACGGACGCGACCAGGACGGCGACTGGTTCTTCCTGGTTGACCGTGAGGGCGGCCCGAAGCGCGTCGCTTACAACGTGTTCAGCGACTTCTTCGTCGTGATGGGCCTGAGCGAGTATGCGGCGGCGGCAGGCGAGTCATGGGCGCTCGACCTGGCGCTCGAGACGCTGCGACGGATCGTGCGCCGGCGCCTGAACCCCAAAGGCCGCTACAGCAAGCTGATCCCCCGTGCCGACCTGCCAAGGGATCACGCGTTCCCGATGATCATGCTCAACGTCGCCCGGCAGCTGGGGCCCATCGCGCCGTCCGACGAGATCGATGCACTCGGCCGCGCGGCGCTGGAGCGCATCATGCGCATGCACCACGACGCGGCGCGACGGGCCGTGTTTGAGAACGTATGGGATGATGGCTCCCGGCCGGACACTCCGGAAGGGCGCCTGCTGAACCCCGGCCACGCCATCGAGAGCATGTCCTTCGTGATGGACGCCGCTGGCGCCGACGGCGACGCGGGGACGGTGGAATCGGCAGTCGATGCGCTGCTCTGGATGCTGGCGCGCGGGTGGGACCGGGACTTCGACGGGCTGTTCTATTTCCTGGACTTCGGGGGCCGGCCGCCGGAGGCGCTGGAATGGTCCATGAAGCTCTGGTGGCCGCACACGGAAGCGCTCAACGCCCTGTTGCTGGCGCTCCGGCTGACGGGCCGCCCGGAGCTCGCCGAGTGGTTCCAACGAATCCACGACTACACGTGGCGAACCTTCCCAGACCCCGAGCACGGCGGCTGGTTCGGCTACTTCGACCGGCGCGGGAACCGCACGCACGACCTGAAGGGCAGCAAGTGGAAGGGGTTCTTCCACGTGCCCCGGGGCCTCCTGATTTGCTGGAGACTGGCGGACGAGATCGCCGGGCGCCCCGGAGATGGAAGCGGCTCTCAGCTCGTTGACTGAACCGGCCAGGCTGACCTGCCCCCTATTGTGGTGCCAGTTGTTAAGTTAGTGTTTGGTCAGCCAATGCCGGCTGGCGGAGGCGATGGAGGCGTTGCCGGAGCCGAGGCCGATCGGCGTCAAGCAGCCTGATGAGGAACGGAACGCTGCGACTGCCAGCCTGGGCGCTCCACACTAGACTTACCAGCGGAAGAACCGGTAGGGGTCGTCCCACTCCTCCGGCACGTCGAGGTAGAGGCCATCCAGCCAGCGCTGCTCGCCTTGCGCCACGGGCTGTGAAACGTGCTCGAGCAGCTGCGTCCGACCGGCGACGCCCATGTTGGCCAGCAGGCGCGTGACCAGGCAGCTCGCGCGGCGGTACGTGCGCTTCACGTTGCGCTGCTGGGCAAACTCGAACCGCCACAGCCCTTCGCCCGCCGCGAAGTCGCCGTTCCTCAACAGGTTCCCGTCCGCCGGATCGAAGGCCGGGGCGTAATCGTCCTCATACAGTCGGAACGCCTTGAGCCGGAGCCGGGCGCCCGGCTGTGAGCAGCCCAGGTATGCGCGGAGGTCCGCCGGATCATCGACGGCAAACCTGATATGCAGCTCCGTCCACTCGTCGGCCGGGATTCGGACCTCATCACCGCGTCCGACCGATTCGCCCGGGGAGTAACGGACGCCCCACCGAGGCCGAGGAGTGAGTTCGGCGCCCAGGTGTGCATTGGCGTCGCCGCCGATGGCCTTGGCGAAGACCGCGAGCGTGTACCTCCTACCGGCCACGGCATCCTCCACCCACTGGCCGAGACTCGCGCCCCCAGGCGTCACCGGGCCGAGACTCACGAGTGCCCCGGGACCGCCCTCGTCGTCCGCGACCGCGCTGAAAGCGGTCGGCAGCCCGAGCGTAGGGCTGATGGCCTGCGGCGTGAGTTGACAGAAGACAACGTTCAGGCCATCCGCCCTGGCCAAGACGCCACCGCCAACGGGCACGGCGCCGCCCGTAACGAGGGGCAACTCGCGCGGCGCCCGGTTGTGCACGTCGGCCGGCGCCACCCCCGCCAGCGGAGTGCCCGCCTGAGCGGGCTGGAAGTACGCGGCGATGTGCTCCTGAGCGTTCGTCGTGACCTCAAACGGCAGGAACGAGCTCGCCTCATCGCCGTCCAGTCCGAGGGCCAGCACGTGGCCCCCGGCCCGGAGCCAATCCGCGATGGCCGGCGCGTCGCCGGCAAGCTCCCGGCCGCCGCCCTTCCCGACGATCAGCGCCTGGTCGGCCGAGAGCTCCCCGCCTTCATAGGGGGCGAGCGCCAGCCCCGCCGCCTCGAGCTGTTCACGACCCAGCGCATCGCCGACATATACGGCCGCCCTGCGAGGCGACGGTTCCCAGTCGGCTGCATACTGGATGGTGTTACGGGCCAGGGCCTCGGCCGCCGGGTCCGTCTCCGTGCGTCCGGTCACGTCGGTCTGGCAGAACAGCACCATCCCCGCGCCTTCGCGGTACTCCATCAGGGAGGCATACTGGAGGGCATAGCCGCCGTCGAGGATGGGCAGGAAATCGCCCGCGGCGGGCTTCTCGATCAGGGCCGAGGCGACGTTGCCCCGGCTGCCGCAGCGCCAGCCCCGCTTGACGCGCATGCCGCACCATTCAACGGTCGGCGAGTAGTCGAGTTCGTATGCGAGGCGAGGCGGCAGGATCGTTGCATCGCCGCGCCAGTTGTAAAGGTCCTCATCCGTAATGCCGGCCAGCAGCGGATGGTCCGACACGCGCTTGAAGACCCACCGCAGACCGTATTCGGCGGTGCGGAAGCCGAACCGCTTCTCGAGCACCTGGCCCCTCTGCTCGAAGATGACGACCTTTAGCCCGTCGCGCACGCGCGAGATGTCGGGCGCAGCGCCATCGAGCGTCAGGGCGCCCTTCCCGATGATGAACACGTCGTACGCACCCAGGTTCGCGTTCGTCTCGCCGATCCTGTCGAACGCAACGCCCAGGCTGCTGAGCAGGGAGGATGTCTCGCCCTTCGGGTCGAAGACGGCGATCCGCTGCGAGGTCCGGACCGGATCCGGCTCCGGCAGCACGTCTACGGTGAAAGAATCGTCCTGCGTCTCGCCGTTGCTGTAACGAACAGTCGCCGACAGCGTGTACTGGCCCGGCGTCAGGCCGGCCGGCAGCTCGAACGCCAGCGGGATGCGCGCCTGCTCGCCAGTCGGGAGCCCGATCGACTTCGCGCCCGTGACCGGGCTGGGCAGGGCGAATGACCATTCGCAGTCGCACCTGATCGTCTCCCGTGAGTTGTTGATCACGATGAGCTGCTTCTGAAAGGTCTCGCCCGGCAGGAAGTTGTGGTCCTTGCTTGTGAACGCGCCCGGCTTGCCGCCGATGTAGGCCAGCAACGGACCGTTGTCGCGGGCCAGGACCTCCACCGGAAGGTGTCTTGCGAAGATATCGGGAGTGTTCACCGACACGCCCCAGGTGCGGAACGCGCGCCAGTTGTCGGTGAAGTACATCGAGTAGACTCCCTCACGCTCCGGATGCGTGCCGCTGAGCCGGTGGGGGTAGTCCCAGCGCTGCCAGAGCTCGCCGTTCCGGAACTTCTCGGCCTCCCAGCGCAGGTTCTCCTTCTCCTCCTCGCTGATCCGATAGGCTGAATCCCCGTAGAACTGCGCGTTCCACTCCGCCAGGCAGAACTCCCACGGCACCACAGCGCTGCCGAACTCGCGCACTCCCTTGTACCATCCGAAGTACATGGCCCAGTCCCAAGGGAACGGCACGCTGTACTCGTTCGGGTGGACCGGTTTGACACCGACGGTGGCCCAGTGCTCGAACCAGTCGCTCATCTCCTGAATGGGCGTCCAATTTGCATAGAAGTTGCTCGTGTGCATCGAGCCCAGGTTGCCGCCTGCATGATGATAGAGGACGCGGGTGGGGTCGAAGCGTTTGACGAGCGCCTCTGCCCGCAAGGCATGGCCCATGTTGGGCCCTCGGGACCACGCCGACCGGTCCACCAGCCCGTCAATCAGGTCGGGGTTCATGTCCTCGGCATAGCCGCATGAGTTGTGGTTGGCGGCGTAGAAGACGACCGACGGGTGGTTGCCCGCCACGCGGGTGTAGAACTCGGCGTGCTCGGCGTAGCCGTTCGTCTCGTCGGCGTCGGGCGCGTCCCATTCATACGCGTTGATGTGCGGCTGCGTCAGCGCGATCAGTGTGCCCACGTCGTCGGCAGCCCGGAGCGCCCCCTCGAAACTCATGTGGCTGCCGGGCTCGGCACCAAAGCCGCCACAGGCGACGAAGTTGATGCCGATCCTCTTGCGCTCCTCCAGCGTCTCGCGAGCCCCTTCGTAGCTTGAACCCGGCCCGCTGCGGGTGAAGGACAGGAAGACGCGCGTGCCGTTAAGGTAGAAGTCCCGTCCGTCGACCCAGAACTCGCGGAACCCGAACCGCTCCGGCAGCGCCTGGTCCAACAGGTTCCCGTTCGCGTCCAGAAGTGAGACCGTCACGTCGTACTGATTCTCCGGCGTATGGATGTCCCAGAGCTTGTCGGGATGCCAGTCGTCGGTGACGGCAATACGGCCGTTCGAGACGTCCGAGCCGCGGAAGGGCTTACTCGTGAACTCCTCGACCGTCTCGCCCCCGTCCTTGACCACCGCGCGGAGGGCGTAGGCCGCCTCCGGCTGCACGTCCTCGAGGGCCGTGTTGAATGTGATCTGCCAATTGCGCACGGACGTCTCGACCCTCATGTGGCGGATGCGCGCGCCCTGGGGCGTCCCGACAAGACGCACATCGCCACACAGGCCGCGCCGACCCACTCGGCCGCGGATCTCCCTGGCCGCATCGCTGTCGTTGTAAGACATCATGACGCTCCGCAGCGGCAACGCAAGGACGAGCATGCTCAACACGTGCTTCTCGCCCGGACGGCACACAGGGGTTAGGTCCACTTCACCCGCCGGGAACCGCATGTCGGCGACCTTCTGGCCGTCCACGTAGACGGTGGCAAAGGAGTGCAGGAACTCCGTGGTGAGCGCGACACGCCGACCGGCCCACTCGGCAGGGACTTCCATCTCGACCTGATACCATGCGGCAGTGACGTCGCGCAGCTGGCTAGCGTCCCAGGCCGGATTCGGGTAGAACTGCCGGCCTCCGCCGCCCCCTCTGCGGCCGCCGCCCCCCGGCCACGGGCTCGGGGCCTGGACGTAGCCCCATCCATCAGTCGGCACGCTGTCAAGGTCGTCCCCCGCTGGCTGCCACCGCCACAGCCCTTCCATGGATATGTACTGGCGCGTCGGGGTGGTCTCGCGAGCCGATCCCTCGAGGTTCCACATGGCTTCTCCCTCCGGCAGCACGGTGACTTGAGCAGTCACCTCGCTCACCATGCCGTAGGTCAGAGCCGCGAGCACGCAAATGGCCAGACCGCGCTTCCCTGACTGCTGATTCATGACATCACCTCCACCGGCGGACTTCGCCGCCTCCGGGCAAACGCCCCATCAGCCTCACACCAGCCGTGGTCCCCGCATCAACTCCCCAACGTCCCAGAACCTGCCGGGGGAGTCTACGGCAACAGTCCCGGCCGTTCAAGAGTTGACCCCTGTTGCCGTGCTCCGTGGTTCTGAAGTGCGAAGCCTGCCGCTTGTTCGCCGGGACCCCGAACGTCTGGCATCGACCGGTTCATGTGGCCGTCGCAGGTCAACAGAGGGCAATCGCGGTTGAAGCGGCTGGCCTTCGGGCGTATTCTCATCGGCACTGGAAGGCCTCCAGACCGAGGAGATGACCGTGGACGCGTACGACTACTGCAAGTACCTGGTGGACACTTGGCCGAACCGCTGGACGGGCTCGCCCGGCGAGAGAGAATCAGGGGACTGGGTGGAGGCGCAGCTTGCAGGCATGGGCTACGAGACGCGGCAGACTCGCTTCGACTGCCCCGGCTGGGAGTACGGGGGAGAGGAACTCTACCTCGAGGGCGAACCCCTGGAGGCCGGCGCGCAGTTCTACAGCGTGGGTTGCGACGTGACGGGGCCACTGGCACCGGTCAAGCCGGACGGCAAGGGAGGATTTGCCGGCGAGGTAGCCGGCAGGATCGCGCTCGCCAGGGAAGCGGACACAACGGACGTCATCGACCGGAACAAGATGCTTCTCGGCTTCGAGGCAGCCGGGGCGGTCGCCGCCATCATGCAGAGCGTTCTGCCGGACACATACTCGACGAAGATGTTCCGCACACCTGAGTCGAAGCTACCTTCCGCTGGTGTGAGCGGCGAAATCGGACCCAAACTGCTCGCCGCCGCGGGCAAGGAGGCAAGGCTCGCGATCCGAGCACGTCAGACGCAGAGCACGACGTCGAACGTGTTCGGGGAGAAGGGACCGGCAGATGGTCCCGTCTTCGTGATCTGTGCCCACCATGAGGCGTCGCCGAACTCGCCGGGGGCCACGGACGACGCATCGGGCATCGGCGTGGTGCTGGAGATGGCGCAGCGGCTCTCGAAGGCCGAATGTGGGGCCCGTCTGCGCTTCGCAGGCTGGGGAGGACATGAATTCGGCGTATTCGGCTCAAAGTGGTACGTCGAGAACTGCAGGGACGAGGCGCTACAGGTGAAGCGGTTGCTGGTCTTCGACGTCGTGGGCGCAGAGAATTCGGAGCCCCGGATCAGCGTATGCGGAGGTGAGGAACTGCAGCAGCAGGTCGGGGCATACGCGGAGAGGCGAGGCGGCGTGACGTTCCGGGTCCGGACGAGAGGCGCAGGGGACGCCTCTTCCTTCGTGCCCATTGGCGTCGAGGCCGTGTCGATCGGCTCTGCATCTCATGGCCGAAGGCCACCGACCCACAGCCCGATTGACGACATGAGATGGCTAGGAAGGGACTCGCTGGCGGAGTACGTTGACATCGGAGTGGAGCTTGTGAAGGAGTGGATGGCCCGGTTCGGGCTGGAATGCCGGGGAGTCTGAACGACCCGTCGGCCGCGGCGCCTCTTGCCACTAGGGACGCGCCCGTGGGCTGGTATCGCAGCACAGGCGCCCGTGCTCTGCCCGCCAGCTGTGATTAGCCGGGGTGACAGTTCGAGAGTCTTCCGGGCCCGATGCCGCCGGGGGCGAATGGTGCGCCCGTGTTCTGCGCCCGAGAGTACGGGTCTGCGCACGGCGCGACCGGCCGCTTGGCGTAAGTTGTTGTGCGAGGGGCGCGCAGGCAGCAGAGGACTCGGAAGGCGGGACGCGGCTGCCGTGTTAGACCGTCATGGGCTCCGGAGTTCGCGCACATAAGTCTGGCTCCCCGGACTTCCCGTCGTAGTAGGACTCTCTCGCCGGCCATCTTCGTCGTGTGGTCCTGCGCCGTGCACGCCCTGCGCCACACCTTTGGGACGCACCTCAGCAAGAACGGCGTGGCTCCCCGCACGGCCCAGGCCGCCCTGCGCCGCTCCTCCCTCGACCTCACAATGAACGTCTACACCGACCCGACGCTGCTGGACGTGGCGGG
>CAYUDW010000092.1:10341-14116 GCA_964442595.1 uncultured candidatus Brocadiaceae bacterium | reverse complement strand
ATGTCGGCGCGGCTGATGCCGACGTGCGGCACGGCGCGGAAGGTCGTCCCTCCCATGTTGCCGATCAGGATGCCCTCGGCCTTCAGCCTTCCCAGCACTGCCTCGGGCGTGTGCGGCGGCAGCGAGTCGAAGTAGACCATGTTCGTTTCGGGCGGGTCGTACTTCAGCCTCAGGCCGGCGCAGCCCCGAATGCCGTCGGCCAGCAGGCGTGCGTGCCCGTGGTCCTCGGCCAGGCGCTCGACGTGATGTTCGAGCGCATAGACGCCGGCCGCGGCCAGGTATCCGATCTGCCGCATCCCGCCGCCCAGCATCTTGCGCACGCGCCGCGCGCGGTCGGCGAACTCCCGGCTGCCGGCGACCAGCGACCCCACCGGGCAGCCGAGCCCCTTCGACAGGCAGATCGAAACCGAGTCCACGTGCCGCGCGTAATCGGTGGGCTCCGCGCCGGTCGCAATGCAGGCGTCGAACAGGCGCGCGCCGTCCATGTGCAGGCGGAGACCGCGTTCGCCGCAGACCTGGCCGATGCCGCGCACGGTCTCGACGGGATAGACGGAACCCCCGCCCCGGTTGTGCGTGTTCTCGATGATGACCAGGCGCGCGGGCGGGCAGTGCACGTCGGCCGGGCGGATGGCGGAGGCGATCTGCTCGGGCCGCATGATGCCCCGCTCGCCCTCGACCAGCCAGAAGCTGACGCCGGCGATGGCGGCGTATCCGCCGGCCTCGTAGTAGAAGCAATGGGAGTTGGCGTCCAGGATGGCCTCATCGCCGGGATCAGTCTGGGCGCGGATGGCGATCAGGTTGGCCATGGTGCCGGAGGCGACGAAGAGGGCGGCTTCCTTGCCGAGAAGCTCCGCCGTCATCCGCTCCAGCCGGTTGGCGGTCGGGTCCTCCCCGTAGACGTCGTCGCCGACTTCGGCCTTCATCATGGCGTCGAGCATCGCGGGAGTGGGGACGCTAACGGTGTCGCTGCGCAGGTCGATGGGGGGGCGGGGTTGTTCCAATTCGGCCCTCGGGTTCACGCGTTGAGCAGGAGCACGAGTAGGAGCAGGAGTGGGAGTAAGTAAGAGTAAGCAGTGGGCGACGCGAAGGCAAGGGACGGGAGCGAGGACGACCACGACGACGGGAACGACCACGAACCGGCGTGGGGGCTGCTAGCGCACCATCAGCAGGCTGTAGAAGTTCGGGACGTCCTCGTGGCAGGTGACCACCTCGATCGGGAGGCCGGCCCGATGAGCCGTCTCGTACACGTCGATGCCGCTGGCCTCCATGGCCGGGCGGGCGGCACGGGGGTGGCGGCAGGGGTACTCCAGGGGACAGGGGCTACAGAGGCCGCACGGCCCGCACGCGAACATGAAGGCGCGCCAATGGCCCTGGAGGAACACCTCTCGTTCGATCTCGCCGAGGGTCTCCCGGTCTGGGGAGTCCTTACCCCACCAGATGACATAGGCGGCCCGATACTCGTCGAGCATCCTGCGTGTGCGTTCAGGCGTGGGGGAATGGGGCGGGCAGGTGAGGCACCGGCCGTATCCTCCACAGCCGAACTGGCACTTCATCCGGACCCATTCGGCCGTGACGACGTCCGCTGGGTCGACGCGGCGGAAATCCCGCGCCGTGTAACGTCGGAGCACGTCCTCAACCGATCTCAGGCCTTCCAGCTCGCTTGCCTTTTCGTTCATTCTTCAATCGCTCATTGTTTCCTGAGGACCTCGCGTACCTTGCGTATGAGGGACTTCGGGTCGAACGGCTTCTGGATGAAGCCCGCCAGATCCGTCCCGGCGAAATCGCTGATGGCCTCCTCTTCACTATAGCCGCTGGACAGGACGATGGGAACGTCGCGGCGGACCCGCCGCATCCTGCTGAAAGTCTCCAGGCCGCTCATGCGCGGCATGGTCAGGTCCAGCAAGACCAGGACGACCTTGTTGGCATTCTGGCCGAGCATTTCGACCGCCTCGGGGCCGTTGGCGGCCGTCAGGACGCTGAAGCCCTGGCCTTCCAGCATCTTCTTGGTAACGGCTCGGACGATCTGTTCGTCGTCGGCAACGAGGATCGCGCCCGAAGCGTCCCAGTCGGAGATCGGCTCGTCTTGGCTCTCGAGATCGACAGGAGGCTGCTCCGAGCAAGGCAGCAGGACCTTGAACGTTGTGCCGCGTCCAGGTTCGCTGTAGATCTTGATGGCCCCGCGATGCCCCCTGACGATGCCGAGCACGGCGGCCAGGCCGAGCCCGCGGCCCGTGAACTTCGTCGTGAAGAAAGGATCGAAGATCCTCGCCTTCGTCTCCTCGTCCATCCCGCAGCCGGTGTCGGAGACCTCCAGGCAGACGTACGTGCCGGCCGCCTCGTCTTGAGCCAGGTAAGTGGTGGTCAGGTACTGCCGGTCCGCCTCCAGCAGGCCGGTGCGGACGGTGATGACGCCCATCTCGTCCCCGATGGCCTCGGCGGCGTTCGTAATCAGGTTCATGATGACCTGTCGGAGCTCATTTGCATCTCCCAGGACTGCGGGCAGGTCCTCGGCGAAGTCGTACTTGAGGGTGATCGCTTTCTGGATGGCGGTCTGGAGCAGATGTCCCATCTCCCGGACGAGGCCGGACAGGTTCAGAGGCTGTATGACGAAGCGTCCCCTGCCCGAGTACGCCAGCATCTGCTTGCACAGCTCGGCTGCGTGCTCGGCGGCGGTCCGGATTTGCTCGGTGCTCTGGCGGGCCGGCGACTCCGGCGGGAGCTCCATCAAGGCCAGCCCCGCGTTGCCGAGCACGCCGACCAGCAGGTTGTTGAAGTCGTGAGCGATGCCCCCGGCCAGCACGCCGAGGCTTTCCAGTTTCTGGGCGTGTTGCATCTGCGCTTCGAGCTGGCGCCTCTCTCGCTCGGCCCGCTTCAGCTCCGTCACGTCTCGCACGAACACAAGCGCCGCGCGGCGGCCCTCGTATTCCGTGGCGCTGGCGCTGAACTCGATTTCCACCCTTTGGCCGTCTCTGTGCTGCAGTGCGCTCCGCTGGCGGCCCGCGTCTTCGTCGCCTGACACGAACTGGTCGTACGCCTGCTTCAATCCCTCCGCCACGTCGGGATGGACGTACTGGAGGAACGGAGTCCCGAGGACTTCCTCCACGCAGCGGCCCCCCATCCGGGCCATCTGGCTGTTGGCGTACCTGACGATGCCATCCTGGACGATACAGATGCCGTCGCTGGCGTGCTCGACCACGTTGCGGTACTTCTCTTCGCTTCTCCTCAGGGCCTCTTCCGCTTCCTTGTGATCAGTGATGTCGATGCCGATGGATTGGTACTCCACGGGCCGGCCGGCGGCGTCGCAGAGGGCCCTGTCCGTCCACCGCTGGTGGCGGACGGTCCCGTCGGGGGCCACAACAGGATGCTCGTAACTCGCGGCGGGATTCTCAAGTGTAAGGGACGCGTAGCGTTTCCTGACGGCCGCGCGGTCTGCTTCGGGGATGAACTGGAGGAAGCTCTTCCCCATCAGTTCGGAGCGTTCCCTGCCGAAGCAGGCGCAGTACTCGTCGTTGACGAAGGTCAGCGTTCCGTTGGGCAGGAATCGGCAGATCAAGGCCGGCATGTCTTCTACGAGGGCCCGGTATCGCGCCTCGCTCTCGCGAAGGGCTCGCTGGGCCTGTTCGCGTTCGACGGCGGCTTGCTGTTGCTCCAGGGCGTGGTGCATCGCGCGCTCCAGGGCCTCGGGGCCGATGGCATCCTTGACCAGATAGTCGACAGCCCCGGTCTTCATTGCTTCGACGGCCGTGTGCTCATTCCCGACGCCCGTCAGGACGAT
>CAYUDW010000092.1:0-10241 GCA_964442595.1 uncultured candidatus Brocadiaceae bacterium | reverse complement strand
CTTCGACTGTGAGACTACCGCAAGAGCGGCAGGAAGGCAAGGGCAGTAAGCGCAGCCCGCACTCGTCGGTGTGGCGAGGGGGGATTTGCGCGTCTTCCGGGTCGTCCTCCCCGCCGGCGAATCCCAACGGGCGTTGCGTTACTCATTGCCTGCTTCCGTGCCCAACTGCGTTGTCTGAAGGCCGTCTGCAGGGGGATCGCCGTAGACCGCCACGCGGTTACGTCCCGCCCGCTTGGCCTCATAGAGGGCCTCGTCCGCTCGTCTGAGCATGTCCACGGCGGAGCTACGCGGCTCCCAGAACGTGACGCCCACGCTGATGGTTGGGACCGGATCGCTCAGGGTCTCGATCATCTGCCTGAGTTTCTCGGCGACGCGGCGGGCACCGTCGGCGGAGGTCTCGGGCAGCACGACGCAGAACTCCTCGCCCCCATAGCGGGCCGCCAGGTCCGTGCTGCGGACGTTGCACTGGAACTCGTCGGCGCAGCGTTTCAGCACGGCGTCGCCCACCTGATGTCCGTACTGGTCGTTGACGCGTTTGAAGCGGTCCAGGTCGATCATCATCAGCCCGAACATGTGTCCGGTGCGCGCCGAGCGCTTGACCTCATCCTCCAGCACCTGGATAAGGCGCCTTCGGTTGGCGACGCCGGTCAGTTCGTCGGTCACGGTCAGCTCGGCCAGCCTGGCCACCATGCGTGCGCGCTCCCGAGCCAGCAGGTGCCTCTCGCGCGTGTTGCGGATGGTCCTGTCCAGCAGGTCGATGGTCAGGGTGTCCTTGACGATGTAGTCGTAGGCGCCGGCTTTCATCGCCTCGACGGCCCTGATCTCGTCGCCTGAGCCTGTCACGATGACGACGGGGATGTCCATGTTCTCCTGGTTCACCCGGTTCAGCAGATGGAGTCCCGTCCCGCCGCCGCGCAGATTCAGGTCGAGGAAGACGAGGTCGAATTCGGCCTCGCGCAGGCAGGACATGGCCTCGTCTTCGGTGCGGGCGCGCGTCAGTTCGAGAGCGTGGCTGCTGAGCTGGCGTGCGTACCGGGAGAAGATGGACACGTCCTCATCGTCGTCTTCCACCAACAACCCCACGATCCTGGGCAGCTCGCTCATGGGGCGAACTCCGAGGTGGTGTCCGGTATGACGGCGATGCAGAGCCAGTATTCGCCGATGGTGACGACGGCCTGAAGGAACTTCTCGAACTCCACCGGCTTGGTCACGTAGGTGTTGGCCCCGTCGTCGTAGCAGCCGAGCACGTCGGCCTCCTCGCCGGAGGTCGTCAGGACGACCACGGGGATACGGTGCAGGTCCGGGTCCGTCTTTATCAGCCTGAGCACCTCGCGGCCGTCCAGCCGGGGCAGGTTCAGGTCCAGCAGGATCAGCCCCGGCCGTGGCGCATCGACAGGATCCGAATAGCGGCCCTCCTGTCGAAGGAACTCCATTGCTTCCTCGCCATCGCGCACCGTGTAGAAGGGGTTTGCGATTCTGCCCTTCTTGAAGGCACGCTCGGCGATCTCGATGTCCTCCAGGTCATCCTCAACCAGCAGGACAGGGACAATCTGGCTGTTCCCCATCGATTTCACGCTTGTTCTTCCTCCGGTTGCGTTGCAAGTGAGAGAGTGAAGCGGAAGACGGAGCCTTCTCCCGGCTCCGATTCCGCCCAGATGATGCCCCCATGCCTGCGGACGATTTTCTCGCACAGCGCCAGCCCCACGCCGGCTCCCGCGTATATGTCACGTGCGTGTAGGCGCTGGAATATCCCGAAGATCTTCTCCAGATAACGTTCCTCGATACCGACGCCGTTGTCCGTGACGTTGAAGACGGCCTGATCGTCCTCGATGCGCGCGCCGATGGCGATCCGTGGGGCCCGATCGGGCTTGCGGAACTTCAGTGCGTTGCCGATCAGGTTCTGAAAGACCTGTCCGAGTTGGACCGGATCGGCCATGACCGTCGGCAGGCTAGCCTGCACCGTGACCTGGCCGCCGCACTCGCGGATGCGGTCGCTGAGCGTCTCGAGCGCGACACCGACGATACGCCCGGGATCGACGGGCTCCGGGTCTGCGCCGTGCGTGCCGACGCGCGCCAGGGCCAACAGGTGCTGGATGAACTCTTTCATGCGCACGGCGGCATTCTGCATGTGACGCAGATGCTCGCGACCCACTTCGGGCAGTTGGTCCCCACAGTCCTCCACCAGGAACTGGCCGAAGCTGTGTACCTTGCGCAGCGGCTCCTGCAGGTCGTGCGACACGGTGTAGGTGAAGTCCTGCAGATCGCGGTTGGAGCGTTGCAGCTCGGCATTCAGGGCTTTGAGCTGTTCCGCGTATTCCGCCAGGCGTCGCTCGGCCAGGATCCGGTCTGTAATGTCGCGGTCGACGCCCATCAGGTAGTATCGGCCGTCTCTCTCCATTGCGACGGCGGAGAACTCGTACACGTTCTCCTTCCCGTCCGGGCGTATCCAGGATGCTGTGCCCCTATAGGGGCGCTCCTTCTCCATGGCTCTGGATATCTCCCGTTCCTGCTCGGGAGTCATGTCCGACACGGTCAGCGCGTCCAGGTCGGCCGCGTCTTCCAGCTCCGGCCTTGTGTACCCGGACATCTCCACGAAGCGGTCGTTGCAGAAGAGGAGCCGTCGCTTCCCCGTTTCGGCCTCCGCCTCGCAGATGTTGATGCCGTCGAAAGCGGTGTCGACGAGCAGTCGGAACCGTTCCTCGCTTTCGCGCAGGGCCTGCTCGGCCCGCTTGCGGGTGCACAGGTGGCCCAGCGTGGCGGCGTAAACGGTCAACAGCTCCTGGTCGCGTTCCGTGATCGGTCCCCCGTGGAGCAGGTTGTCCACAGCCAGGTAGCCGATGACCTCCTCCCCATCCCAGAGCGGCGCGATGGCGTTCGTGCCTTTGCCGACGGCCTTGCCTCTGCCGTCGCGCAGTTCTACATCCTCCAGGACGGCCAGGCTCCTGCGCTGCAGCACCACGGACTCGATGGCCGGGCTGTCGTGCACGGGCAGCTTGACGGACCGTTCGTCGCGCAGATCTCCCTTCTCATCCACACCCCACGTTCCCCATGCGAAGTTGGAATCCTGCTCGTCGACCAGCCACAGCCCCAGTCTCTCGAATCCAAGGCGGTCCCTTCCCAGTTCGACGGCCAGGCGGGACAACTCGTCAAGTGAGTCGATCTTCGACAGCTCGTTGCCGATCTCGTTCAGCCCTTTCAGCTGGGCAGCAAGGCGCCGTTCGGCCTCCTCATTCTCCCGCAAGGTCATGGCCGCCTGCTGTTGCTCGGCAATGTCGCGGGAGATGCCGAACGTGCCGACGACGTTGCCTTCCGGATCCCGCAGCGCCGCCTTCGTCGTGGAGACCCAGGTCTGCGTGCCGTCGGGCCAGGTTTCCTTCTCCACCTTGGCCACGATGGGCCGGCCGGTTCTCATCACGGCCTTTTCGTCTTCGTAAGCCTGCCGGGCGTGCTCTTCGCTGAAGAAGTCGAAGTCGGTCTTGCCGACGGTTTCCTGGGGGTCGCTCAGCCCGAACCAGTCGGTTAATGCCTGGCTGGTGCGAATGAAGCGGCAATCCTCGTCTTTGAAATAGATGTGGTCGGGAGTGTGCTCCATCAGCACGTTCAGCAGGCCCCGCTCGTAGGCGAGTTGCTCCTCCGAGCGCCGCTGTTCGGTGATGTCGCGGATCACCGTGATGACGCGGACGACGGTGTCCCCCTCGAAGACCGGTATCTTGCGCGTCTCCGTGAGAAACTGGGAGTCCCCAACCGTGTTCCGATCTTCGGTGCGCACGACTTCGCCCAATTCGAACGCCCGCCTGTACTCCTCGCCCACGCTGTCGGGCAGGAAGGGGAAGGCCTCGAATACGCTCCGCCCAACTATATCCCTGTCCAGCCCCAACTCGTGGCACCACTGCTGGAGAGCTCTGTTGACCAGCACGATCTGCAGGTCCCTGTCGACGGCGTGTATGGCGTCGGCCATCGCGTCGAGGGTGGTGCGGTACTGCTCCTCGGACGTCCGCAGCGCCTCCTCCGCCCGTTTTCGTTCCGTGATATCGAGCGTGACCTCGACGGCTCCAACGATGTTCCCCTCGTCGTCCCTGACCGGGGCTCCCCGGACCCGCCAGGCCCTGCCATCGGGGGAGGTCATCTGCCGCGTCTGTGGCTGGCCCGTCTCCAGGGCTTCTGCGACGGGGCAGCCGACGCAGCGCTCGGACCGTGCGTGCCAGACTTCATAGCAGCGTTTTCCTATGAGTTCCTCAGTGGTCAGTCCGACCGAGTCAGCGGCGGCCCGATTGGCCCAAAGGATCCGGCCGTTTGTGTCCTGGTAGAGCATGAGCTCCGACATGCTGTTCAGGATCGCGGCTCTTTCGCTTTCCTGTCGGCGCAGGGCCTCTTCGGCGCGCACGCGCTCAGTGATGTCGGTGAAGATCCCAAGAAGGCCGATCACCTCTGCCGAGTCGTCGAGGACGGGCGCCTTCACGACCTCGACTATGCGCTCCTGATCGCCGACGACGTTCCTCTCCACCAGTGTCTCGGGCTGCCCCGTCGCCATGACGCGCCTGTCGTCCGCGCGGTACTTCTCGGCCAGTTCCCTGGGGGAGAAGTCGAAGTCCGTTCTGCCGACTATCTTCTCCGGCTTCACTTCCAGGTCGAGCGCGAAGGGATCATTGACGGAGACGAACACCGAATCGGCGTCCTTGAAGAAGATGCGCTGCGGCAGACTCGCCAGCAACATGCGGTTCCGCTGCTCGCTGTCTTGCAGGGCCTGCTCGGCCTCTCGTTGCTTCTTCATGTGAAGCGCCAGCGGGTAGAACAGCAGGAAATACAGGGCCGGGAAAAGGATGAGGACCAGCAGAACCGACTCCAGAACCGCTACCAGCATCGGCGCTATCGGCGAAAGGACCGGCAGCCATACATTGATCAGAAACTGACCCAGAAAGACGAAGGCGACCGTGATGAACAAGAGCCGTAGGGGCGACCTGGTCATGAGCCAGAGGTCGTAGGGACCGACGCCGTGAGGCCGCTTGGTGTTCATTGCAGTTGCGTTCCCAGGACGATAACAAGGAGCGGATGCAATCCCCTGTCAGCAATGGCCTTGCGTGCTGACATGGCCATCCGGGCCGCGCTCACGGCGCAGGCCGGCGATCCTGGCAATGGGCAGCCAGGCCGTTTGCTCGTGTTCCCGGCTCCGTCGTGAATCTTGCTCCGGCGACGGGGCGCGACGGACCGTGCGCCGGGCTCCGCTCGCGTCGGCGGTCGGGCGAGTGACACCGACACGAACTGGCCGGCGTCATAGGGTAACACGTCCCGTAAGGTGATTTCCACCCTGTGTTTGCGTGGACCACGTCGGCGGCTGTCCGACGGACGCACGGCGGCTCACGGGCGGCTCACGGGCGCTCTTGCGTTCGGCTTGACAATCCCAAAATGGGCGGATAGAAGGTACGTCCGGAATCCCCGAGTGCGGCTCTGTAGGACCCCAAGAGGAGGGGAGCGACACATGGCGGAACTGAACAAGGTGGCGGTCACCCATCTGGGCTACTTCGACGTGGCCAGCCGGGAATACGTGGTCACCGCCGCGGCTACGCCGGCGCCCTGGATCAACTACGTGGGCTTGGAAGGGATGCTGTGCGGCATTGTGTCCAACACGGCGGGCGGGCCGACTTGGTTCCAAGACCCGGCGGAGCGGCGCATAACCCGCTATATCCAGGTGGGCTGCAACAAGGACAGGCCGGGCCGGTGGCTCTACGTCCGGGATAACGGGTCCGGGCGGTTCTGGTCCGCCAGCTATCAGCCGGTCACCCACGTCAAGCCCGACACGTATGAGTGCCGCCACGGCCTGGGCTACACGCGCATCAGCTCGCGCTACGACGGCATTGCCACGGAGATGCTGCACTTCATCCCCGTCGGCGAGCACATTGAGATCCAGCGGGTGGTTGTCAAGAACGAGAGTCAGGGGGAGCGACGCCTCTCGCTGTTCCCCTATCGCGAATTTGTGAACTGCGCCGCCGTCAACGACCTGACCAACATCCAGTACAGCGGCCATCTGGCGCACGTCGACGTGGACGAAGAGTACGGCAGGATACTCTACGTCGTCACGCGCCAGGACGGCGATCGGCCGCTGCCCTTCTTCGCCGTCAGCGAACCCGTTGCGGGTTACGACACCGAGTGTGCCGTGTTCCTCGGGGACGGCTCAATCGAGGACCCGCAGGTGGTGCGTGAGGGCAGGGCCCGGAACTCGCTCGTCGGCGACGACACCGCCGTCGGCGTCTTCCAGGTGGACCTGACGCTGGACCCGGGCGAGCAGAAGGTCCTGCACCTGATCCTGGGCATAGCTCAGCCCCGCGACAAGGAGGACGCCCGGCGCATACTGGACCGCTGGCTCGGCGACGACGGCAAGGTGCTCTCGGCGCTTGATGAGCTGAAGGCCTACGCCGGCAACCTGCTGAGCAGGTTCCAGTGCACGGTGCCCGACGACTACATGGACCTGATGGTCAACACCTGGAATCCGTATCAGTCCTGGATCAACTTCCAATTCTCCCGCTCGATATCCGGCTACGCCACGGGGCTCCGGCGCAGCATGGGCACGCGGGATTCCCTGCAGGACCTCCTGGGCTACATGCACATGGCCCACGCCGGCGCCCGCCAGCGGATCCTCGAGATCATGGCGGCCGTGCAGCTCGAGAACGGCGGCTGCCAGCACCAGTACGCCGCCCTGACCAAGCAGGGCTCGGGCCAGACCGGCTTCTCGGACGACCACCTCTGGTCCGTCCTCGCCGTCGGCGCCTACGTCAAGGAGACGGGCGACCTGTCCATACTGGACGAGGAGTTCGGCTACAGCGACAATCCCGACCTGACCGAAGACCTCTACCATCACCTGCTGCGCGCCATTCGCTACAGCTATGGCGACCGGGGCGCCCACGGAATCCCCAGGCTGCGTTCGGCGGACTGGAACGACACGATCGGCGAGGGACCGGACGACGAGGTCAGCGAGTCCGTCCTCGTGGGCATCATGCTGGTCCGGATGGCCAGGGACATGATGCGGCTGACCGAGCTGAGCGGACGGGAGGGCGTGCAGGTGGAGCTGGACGGCAAGAGCGTGCCCGTTACGGATTACCTCCGGAGGGTCGCGGAGGATTTGAGCGAGGCCGTCAACGGCCAGGCGTGGGTGGAGGAAGGCCCGTGGTATGCCCGCGGCACGGACGCGAAGGGCGAATGGTTCGGCGTGCCGGAGCGCGAAGAGGCCAGGATCTTCCTGGAGCCCCAGGTCTGGGCGGTGATGGCCGGAGTGGCCGACCGGGAGCGCGCCGTCCGGGCGATGGACAGCGTGCACGAGAAGCTATTCACCGAGCACGGCATCCAGATCCTGGCACCCGGCTGCACCGTGGCGCCCAGCGGGGGCTTCCACGTCTTCCCGCGAGGGGCCAAGGAGAACGGCGGCATCTTCTGCCACCCGAACCCCTGGGCGATGTGCGCCGAGTGCCTGCTGGGCCGGGGGGACCGTGCGTTCGCCTACTACAAGGCCATCCTTCCCCCCGCGGCCAGCGAGAAGGCGCCCGTCCACTACTGCGCCGAGCCCTACGTCTACGGCCAGCAGCGCTATGGCAGCCAGCATCGCCAGTTCGGCAAGTGCGCCGGCACGTGGCTGACCGGCACCGCTGCGTGGAACTACGTCGCCGCGACGCAGTACATCCTCGGCGTCCGGCCCGATTGGGACGGGCTGATGATCGACCCTTGCATCCCGGCGGGCTGGGACGGTTTCAAGGCCGTGCGGCATTTCAGGGATGCCACGTACGAGATTGAGGTGAGCAACCCCGACGGCGTCTGCAAAGGCGTCCGCTCCGTCACCGTGGATGGGGAGGCCATCGAAGGGAACGTGCTGCCGGCGTTCGGCGACGGTAAGGTCCATCGAGTCGAAGTGATCATGGGTGCGGCGTAAACCGGCGTGGGACGCTGCCGCCGGATCGGCCGGGCGTGGCCCCCGAGGGAAGGCGCAAGAGATGACTGAAGAGCGCGTCATCATCCACGTCGACATGGACGCGTTCTTCGCTGCCATCGAGCAACGGGACGATCCCGCCCTGCGTGGCAGGCCGGTTGTGGTGGGCGCCGATCCGGGGGGGGGAGGCGGACGGGGGGTCGTCTCCACCTGCTCATACGAGGCCCGCGAGTACGGGATCCGCAGCGCCCAGCCCATAAGCGAAGCCTACCGGCGCTGCCCGCACGCCGTTTTCCTGCCCGTGGACGGCGAGAAGTACCGGCGGGAGTCGCGCCGCATCCGGGACATCCTCATCGAGTTCACGCCGCAGATTCAGTTCGTCAGCATCGACGAAGCGTTCCTGGACGTGACCGGTTCGCTGCGCATCTTCGGGGAGAGGCGCCATATCGCGGAGCTGATCCGCCGGCGCATCCAGGAGGAAAGCGGCCTGACCGCCTCGCTGGGCGTGGCGCCGAACAAGCTGGTGGCTAAGATCGGGTCCGACCTGGAGAAGCCGCGCGGGCTGGTCGTCGTCGACCCGGGTCAGGTGGAGGAGTTTCTCGGACCCCTCCCCGTGGGCCGCCTGCCGGGGGTGGGCCCGAAGCTGCGCGACACGCTCGAAGCGATGGGCATCCGGACCATCGGCGACCTGGCCGCGGTCCCGCGCGAGGAGCTTGAGCGGCGTTTCGGCGAGCATGGCAAAGACCTGTGGCGCAAGGCCCGTGGACAGGACGACGGCCCCGTCGAGGGGAGCGACGAGGCCAAGTCCATCGGCCATGAACACACCTTCGGCGAGGACACGGATGACTGGGCACGGGTCGACCGCAAGCTGATGGAACTGTGCGAGAAGGTGGCGCGGCGACTGCGCAAGGCCGGCGAGCGCGGCCATACGGTCACGACCAAGGTGCGATTCGAGGATTTCTCCACCGTGACCCGCCAGACCACGTTCGACGCCCCTGTCTTCGAGGCCGGGCAACTGCACGCGGCGGCCGTGGCCAACTTCGAGGCAGCCGACGCGCGCGGCCGCAAGGTGCGCCTGATCGGGGTCCAGGTATCCGGCTTCGATTCCCAGCGGGAAGGCGCCAGGCAACTCAGCCTGTTTGCCGAGGACGCCGAGCGGGGGAGGGACGACATTCGACTGCGGATCGCGCGGGCCGAAGACGCCGTCAAGGACAGGTTCGGCGACGAGGCACTCCGCCGCGGCGCTTCATTCCCGGATCAGGCGAACCCGGGCTCCCGCGACTGACAGGAGATTAGAATGGACGAACCACGCATGTCGGCTGCGCCGCACGGAGCCGCAACGGAAGGGGACGATGCCCAATGAAGATCGTGGTGCTGGACGGTTACACTCTCAACCCCGGCGACTTGAGCTGGGATGAACTGAAGTCCCTCGGCGACTGCGCCATCTACGATCGCACACCGCCGGAAGAGGTGGTGGCGCGGGCGCAAGACGCGCAGATTGTGCTGACCAACAAGGCCGTGCTCGACCGTGCGGCCATCGAGCGGCTGCCGAACCTGCAGTACATCGGCGTCATCGCGACCGGCTACAACATCGTGGACGTGGACGCGGCCTCGGAGCGCGAGATCCCGGTCACGAACGTGCCGACCTACGGCACTCACTCCGTGGCTCAGATGGTCTTCGCGCTCCTGCTTGAACTCACGCAACGCGTCGGGCATCACGCCCATACGGTTCGGGAGGGCAGGTGGTCGTCGTCCGAGGACTTCTGCTACTGGGACTACCCGCTGGTGGAGCTGCATGGCCTGACGATGGGCATCGTCGGGTTCGGGCGCATCGGTCGAGCCGTGTCGGGGATCGCGCTGGGCTTCGGCATGAAGGTGCTGATCTACGACATCTATATCGTGCGGCCGGAGGTGGCGGACGTCGAGTTTGTGGACCTGGACACGCTGTTCACCCGGAGCGACGTGGTCACGCTGCACTGCCCCCTGACGCCGGAGACGGATGGACTGGTCGATGCGGAGCGGCTGGCGCAGATGAAGCCGTCGGCGTTCCTGATCAATACCAGCCGGGGCGCCGTTGTCAACGAGCGGGACCTTGTCGAGGCGCTGGAGGCCGGCGGGATAGCCGGAGCGGGCCTGGACGTCCTGGCCGCGGAGCCCCCGGACCCCCACAGCCCCTTGCTCTCGGCGCCGAACTGCTTTGTCACGCCGCACATCGCCTGGGCCACGCGCGCCGCGCGCGCCCGGCTGATGAAGGCCGTCGTGCAGAACGTCAGTGCGTTCCTGAGGGGCAGCCCTCAGAACGTCGTCAACTCCTTTGCCATCTGAGCGG
>CAYUDW010000091.1:8248-14237 GCA_964442595.1 uncultured candidatus Brocadiaceae bacterium | reverse complement strand
AATCTGTGGCTCTGCGCCGTTCGGCCGCATCCTGCCTATCCTGTCCATTCCTGTTAAATGCCGTCCGGCCTTTGCCACTGATCTGCACTGATCAGCACGGATTACGGCGGCAACATCATGGCAGGCGTCCGTCGTCTTACCAGTGCCGATCCGTGCAAATCTGTGGCCCCATGCCGTTCGGCCGTATCCTGCCTATCCCTTCGGCTCCGCTCAGGGCAAGCCTGCCCATCCCTGTTGGATGCCGTTGGGCCGTCGCCGTCGTGATCCGTGCGCGCCGCAGAGGCACCCGCCCTACTCCTCCAGCCGCTTGTAAAGGACCCAGTATCGCCTGCCCGGCCCCCGGTGGAAGTAGAGCTCAAAGACCTCATCCGACGTGGTCCTGACCACGAAATGGTCGCGGTGGCGCCTCTGCCACCAGGACCGGCGGAAGTCCAGCTTGCGCCACTTGCGGCGCACTTGAGCCACGTCATACTCCGTGCCGCGCCACACGAAGGAAGCTGGCGGGCCCCCCGCTCCCTGCCGGCGCACTTCGATCTCGTCGCCGATGAACTCCATGGCCGTCCCGTATCCTCGCCCGGCCCGCCCGCGCCGTCAAGAGCCGTAGCGAAACAGGAGATCCGTATCGACGCCCCGGTCCTGGGAGGCAACAGGCCAGTAGGGCGCCGCGTGACCTTCGGCGTCGACCACCATGTGGCGGTCGGCTTCGTAGAGGGCGGGAGGCGTAATCAGGCGGTAGTGCCGGCGGACTACGCGCTCCGGGACGGCGCGCTGGCGCCGCTCGTTGCGGCGCAGGGCCCCCTCCTGGGCGATGTCGAAGAAGTAGCTCACGATCTCCGCGGCTGACCATCGGGCGGCCTGGACCGGCATCGAACGGAGGCGCTCCGAGTAGTTGGTCGCGTCGAAGGTCACCTCCTCGCCCGCGCGAAGGCCTTCGCGAACGCGGTCCATGCAGCGCTGGAAGACCAGGTAGTTCTGGCTCTGGTCGGAGGGATCGCCCGTCAGCTCCTCGCGCATCCGGTCGGACGAGATGATGGTCGTGTGCGCCAGGTGTTCGGCGGCCCAGGTGGACTTGCCGCAGCCCGCCGGGCCGATCAAAAGGTGCAGGCGGCCCCGGGGCCGCTCCCTCTCCAGGGCCAGGCGTTCGGCCCACCAGTCCTGCTCGCCCATCCGCGCCACCGCCATGAAGTAGCGCAGGGCGTTGACCGCGCGGTGCAGCTCCCTGCCTTCCAATCCCAGGCGCGCAACCTGCTCGGCAGCCAGGGGAGGCGCGCACGGCCGCCCGAAGACGCCGAGCTGCTCGGCCTTTGCCCGGAATGCATCCAGGCGCGACGCCTCTTTCTCGCGGTCAGCCGCATCGATGCCTCGCGCCACTTGAAGCTCGGCCCGTTTCAGGCAGTGGAGCGCCCCGAGGTCCAGCAGGCAGGCGAGCCGCAGGTATGCTTCCTCGGGCGCCCCGGAGCCCAGCAATCCCGCCGGCTTGCGCTGGTTGGCAATCAGGAGGGCAGCGTGCGCCCGCACGACAAAGGGCAGGCCCATCTGCCTGAGGGCCTCTGACGCGATGCGGGCGCTCTCCAGGGCGTGCGGCGGACCGCCCCAGGGCGGCCAGGATGCCTCCGCCGGGGCCTGCGCCACGGCGGGCAGCCCGGCGTGCATGAACAGAGCCGCCACGTACGCCGCCGGCATCGGCGACCACCACGGCGTCATGGTCGAATCGGCAACGGAGGGCGACGCCGGAGGCGGCTCGTCGAGCACGGCGTCCATCAGGGCCTGCGTGTGCTTGAGCAGTGAACGGCCGGCAAAGGGGAAACCAGCGAAGGCAGGAAGGAAGGAGAGGGATTCGTCGGCCGAGGCGTCCGCCAGGTCAAGCGGCTCCGCGTTTGCGAGGCTTTCTGCGGGGCTCTTCATCGGCCGAAGCTGCGGAGGTGGCACGGATCCGGCTCAGCGCCGCGCCCTGGGCCACTGAGCGCAAGGGAGTTTCTACCACAACGGCTCCATCGAGGACAAACTCACGTCGCACCCGCCGGCCCACGGCGGAGGTAAGCTCGTACGGGATCCTGTCGACGCGCCGCGCCATCTCCTCGATGCTGATGCGGCTGCCGCCCTGTTCGCCGTAGATCACCACCTCGTCCCCCGGACCGGCATCGGGCACGTCGGTGACGTCCACGAGCGTCTGATCCATGCAGACGCGGCCGACGACTGGCGCTCGCCTGCCCCGCACGAGGACCTCGCCGACGTTCGAGAACTGCCGGATGAAGCCGTCGTGATAGCCCACCGGCAGCGTGGCGATGACGGACTCGCGCCAGGTGGTGAAGGTATGCCCGTAGCCGATCTTCTCCCCCTCGGGCAGGCGCTTGCACTCACAGATGCAGGTCCGCATGGACAGGACGGGCCGAAGCTTGACAAGCGAGCGCAGATCCTCCCGCGAGCAGAGGCCGTAAAGCATCAGCCCGGGCCGCACGCCGTCGAAGTAGGACTCCGGCAGCCGCAGCACGCCGTTGCTGTTAGCCATGTGGACGAAGGGCAGGTGCATGCCGGCGCGCTTGAGCTGCCAGAGCACGGACCGGAACCGCCGCACCTGCTCCCGGCTGAAGGTCAGGTCGTCGGCACCTGAGCAGGCGAAATGGCTGAACAGGCCGCAGATGCGAAGGCCGGCCAACCTCGACATCCGCAGGATTGACCCGGCGGCCGTCTCCCAGTTGAGTCCCACGCGATGCATCCCCGTGTCGACGTTCACGTGAGCGAGTGCCACGGTCCCGCGCTTGAGGGCCTGCGCCGAAAGCTCGCGCGCGAACGCTTCCCCGGTCAGGCAGGCCGTGATGCCCTGGTCCAGAATCAGGCCGATGTCCTCGGCAGGCACGACGGTGAGCAGGCATATGGGCTTCTTGATCCCGGCGTAGCGAAGGTCTATCGCTTCCTCAGTCATGGCGACGCCGAACATGTCGACGCCCGCCATGTCCAGGGCGTGGCAGACGACGGGGGCGCCGTGACCGTAGGCGTCCGCCTTGACCGCCGCACAGATCTTTCGATCCCCGATCAAGCCCCGCATAGCCGCCACATTGCACATCAATGCATCAAGGTCGATGCGAGCAACGGTCGGCCGAGGCATGAGCGAACTCCGGATTCTGCAGGACGGAACGGGGCACCGGCAGATTATAGGGAGGGCCGATTCGCCAAATCAATCCACGGGTCGGCGAATCCATCAGGAAGCTTAAGACGGCTTCAAGAGCGGCTCTTAGGCCTCTTATCGACTCCAAAACGCCGGCAAAAAAGGCCGCTGCCGGGGAGGCGCTCGGTTGTGGCGTCTCCAACGGATGCCCTATAATCCGCCGTCCTCCGCACCACTTCCCGCCCCCGCGCGGACCGGACATGCCAACAATGGCCGACGACCGGATCGGGTTCCGAATCGAGGAAGTGACGATTAGAAGCCCGTCCCTGCCGGCGGGCGCGGAGCCCTTGCACCTGTGCCACTTGAGCGACCTTCACGTGCGCACGCTGGGCCCGCGGCACCGGAGGCTCGTGGAGCTGATCAACGAGCGCCGGCCGCACTTCGTCTTCCTGACAGGCGACCTGATCAGCCGCCGCGACGAGTCGCTGGCGCTTCTGGGCGAGGTGCTCAGCGGCATCGAGTCCCGCCATGGCGTGTACGCGTGCCGGGGCAACTGGGAGGTGCACCACGCCCCCCGACGCGCCGAGCTGAAGGCGCGGATGGCCGAATGGGGCGCGCATCTGCTCGTCAACGAATCGGTCGTCGTCGAGACGGCGTCCGGGGTGGTCCGCGTGAGCGCCCTCGACGATCTGGCGGCAGGTTGGCCGGACTTCGAGGCCACTCTGACGCAGAGCGACCGGGCCGACTACACGATCCTGCTTTCCCACGCGCCCCTGGCCGTCAGGTTTATCGACGAGCGATCGGGCGTCGATCTGGTCCTAAGCGGCCACACCCACGGCGGGCAGATCAGGATCCCGCTGCTGTGGCGCCTGATGCAGCCGATCTGCCACGGGGGGTTCCCGGACGGGCTCTACCGCATGGACTGGGGGCACCTCTACGTCAGCAGGGGCTTCGGCACCGTGGGGCTGCCCGTCAGGTTCCTCTGCCCGGCGGAAGTGGCTTTCCTGCGGGTGAGCCGCGATTAGAGGGCGCGGCAGAACGGGGCTACTCGACCTTCTGCAGCACGTTCACCACGGACCTGACGACGGCCTTGAGGTCGCTGGCCTCGCTCAAGTAACTGTCCGCCCCCATTCGGCGAAACCTGCGCTGCTCGGTCCTGTCACGGACCCCGTTGTAGACGACGAGGGACATTTCGGGACGGTCCCCCTTGAACTCCTCGATAATGGCCTCGCTGTCGAACCCGGCCAGGTCAGCGTTAACGACGGCCAGGTCCATCATGCGCTCCTGCAGGATGTTCCGGGCCGTTTCCAGGTCGAGCGCCACCTCGCATTCGTAGCCCTGCTGGGCAAAAGCGTCTCGCAGCTCGTCGATGTTGTGTCGGTCCTCTTCCACCAGCAGCAGCCGGCGCCGTAAGACCTCTTCGCGGAACGCTGTCATTTGCAGTCCCTCGTGCGAACTCTCCCTGGAACCCTTGGTTCGTCCAGCCGGAGAACGACAGCTTGCCCGATGAGCCGGACTACAGATAGCCCAGCTCTCGCAAGTGCCTCTCCACGCCCGCGACGCCCGGTTTGTCCTCCACCGTGGAACTCAGATCAATGCCGTCGGCACGCAACTCATCTTCCAACATCCGCTCCAACCTGCCTCGATCCGCAGCGAACCGAGGATCATCGGCCAGATCGCGGCTCTCGTCCGGATCCTCCCGCAGCAAGTAAAGCTCCGCGCCCCTTACCTCCATGTCTTCGAGGCGATGAACCCGGATGTACTTCCACTCAGGCGTCCTCAGACTCAGGTAGAACCGTGCCAGCTTGCCGGAGCCGTTCATGGCCAGCGAGACCATCCGCTTCCCTTTCGGGTCGCCTTTCCAGCAGTCCGGCCTCGGTACCCCCAGGCCCTCGGCGAGGGCCGGCGCAACGTCCAGCTGCCGCAGGTGCTCGGAGCGGAACGCCGCCGGGGCACCGCCGCCTGCCCCCCACCGCAGGCAGAAAGGCACGCGGACGCATTCCTCGTAGACCCGAGCGTGTCTGAATGCCCCGTGGTCGAACTCCTCACCGTGATCGCCGATGATGAGCACGATGGCGTGCTCAGGGATACGCGTCAGGAACTCACCCAGGGCGGCATCGAGGCTCTCGACGCACTGGCCATAAAGCTCGCGGAGCTGCCGGCGATGCGGCGCGGACAGGCCGTTGCCCCGGCCGTCGCGCAACGCGTGCGCCATCAAGGCCCGATAGCTCTTTAGCAAGCCGAGCCGCATCCCGCGCCGTAGCCCGGGACAATAGGGCTCGTGGGCATCCATCAGGTGCATCCAGAGGAACTTCGGGCCTTCGCGGGCGTCGTACCAGTCCAGGCCCCGCGCCAGGACCTCCGAAGCGTGCACGCGCGTCCTTAGCGCTGCCAGACGCAGGAGCCGTCCGGCCCACCTGATCGCCAGCCGCCCTCTCGGGCCCGCGGGGTTGCCCCCGCCGCGGATGCGATCATTCCAGAACTCACCGAACTGGTCCCGCCATTTCTCAAGCCACGGGTTATGCCCGATGAACGCCGCCGTCTCGTAGCCGTGTTCGTGCAACACGCGAGGGAGCGTCAGCACGGACGGCTTCACGAGGCCGTTCTCGTCATAGGCCGCCAATGCGTACTCACTTGCCAGCAGAGGCGGGAACGCGCTGTTGGTGGATGCCCCTTGGCACAGAGCCGCCCCCCAAAGCCACGAGCGCGCGAAAGCGTTGAGCGCCGACATGTTACGGACGGCGTCCAGACGCCAGCAGTCGATCGTGACTAGGACAACGCTCGGGCTCGCGCTTACGGTCTGCATGGGGCCTCACACGTGTCCTGGCCGGACAGGAGCGAGTTTCAATCCCAGTATAGCAAAAACTTCGGCAACTGTCAAAA
>CAYUDW010000091.1:0-8148 GCA_964442595.1 uncultured candidatus Brocadiaceae bacterium | reverse complement strand
CATACGGCGGGCGAGCTTCCCGGGGCTCAGACTGCGCCGTAGTCGAGCCGCAGTTGCAGGCCGTGCAGGTAGCGCTTCAGCTCGCGCACAGTCGGGCGCGCGTGCTCACTGGCGCTGCAACACCGCACCACCATGTCGGAAAGCTCCCCCGGCACGTCCGGGTTCAGGCGGGAAGGCGGCGGGATGCTCACCTGCGCGTCGGGCACGAAGCCGGACGCCTCGTGCTGTCCCGGCATGATGGACGGGATGTTCTCACCGGTGAGCACCCAGTAGATGGCGGCGCCCAGGTTGAACACGTCGGTCTTTTCGGTCAGCCGGCCGCCGGCCTGCTCCGGGGCGATGTAGCCGAAGGTGCCCTTGGCGCCGCTGACCTCCGATCCGATCGGGGCGGCGAACCCGAAGTCGATCATCTTGATCATCAGGATGTCGTCCACGACGATGTTCTGCGGCTTCAGGTCCGCGTGGACGTATCCCACCTGGTGCAGGTGGTCCAGGGCGTGGCAGGCCTGCCGGAAGATAGTCAGGACGGCGTCCAGGTCGTAGTCGCGCTGCTCGAAGAGCGAGCGCCCCTCCGCACGCTCCAACACCAGGTAGGCGCACTTGATCTTGAAGAGCTTCTTGACCTTCTTGAACCCCTCCGGCCGGATGATCAGTTCCGAGGCCTGCGTCTTGGGGTTATGGACGGCCTGCAGGACGCGCCACTCGTTCTCCATGTGGCCGATGACGCGCAGGTCTTCGGGTCCGCGCACGTTGACGTACTTGACGGCGAACGAGTAGCCGTCGGACTTGCGCTTCAGGTCGTACACGACGCTACGCGCGCCCGTGCCGAGCTTCTTCCCGACCCAGTAGTCCTTCAGGACTTCCTGGAGTTCGGCTTTCTCGGAGGTGGGCATGGGTCTCTCCCGTCGATGGCCTCCGGCACAGCTATCTTATCGGCGGATGCCGTCCTCTGCAACCGGTGCAGGCCGTTGATGCACGGTCGACCGGCCGGTGGAGCAGCATTGCCGGCCCGGCGCGCAGTCAGGCCGCAGGCGGCGGTTTGACGGCTCGCGTCCGCCCCCTTAGAATGCGAGGCTGGCGGGAGGGATAGCTGATTCCTTCCTCGGCCGCTCATTCGTCTCTGGGACGGAGGGTTCATGATCATGCAACGGGCTGGAGCATGTGTGGTACTGCTCTGCTTGCTGACGGGCTTGACGGGGTGTGGCGTGGCGCGGGAGACGTTGCCGGAGCGCTCCGCCATGGAGCAACTGCTCATCTCTACTGCGGCCGATCGCGCCGTCGATGCCCTTCCTGTGGAGGGACTGGCCGGCAAGAAGGTCTTCATCGACGATTCGCGCCTCGAGTGCCTGGACAAGGGCTACGTGGTGCAACGCATCCGCCAGGCGGTGGTCGAGAACGGCGCGTACCCTGCCGCAGAGCGCGAGGGCTCGGACGTCACGCTCGAAGTGGCCAGCGGCGCGCTCTCGGTGGACAAACGCAATTACCTGCTGGGGATTCCCGAGATCGCCGTCCCGATGCCGTTCGCCGGCGGCAGCCTGGGATTGCCGGAGATCTCCATCCTGAAGATCGTCTCGTACACCGGCGAGGCCAAGCTCGTCTTCACGGCGGCCGAGACCGCCACGAACGGCCTGCTCTATGAGGTGCCGGTGTGCCGGGGCGACGTGCTGACGGCTTACTGGAGCGTGCTGCAGTTCTTCGGGCCTTACGAGTGGTCCAACATGCCGGAAGAGGAATAGAGGCAGACGGCAACGCTTGCACCGGGGGAAAGGGGGCTCCGGGAAGGGCAGGCGTGCGCGGCGAGAATCATTCCCGGGCGGCAAGGACCTCGTTCACCGTGGCCTGCAGCACCGCAGGCTCGACCGGTTTCTCCACGTAGCCGTCAGGTGTGTGGCCGATCAGGTCGCCCATAATGCTTTCGGAGAAGCCGACGCCGGTCTTCTCCGAAATGCCGGTAAGCATGATGACGGGGATGTTCCTCAGATCCTCGTCGTGCCTCAACTCCGCGAACACCGTGAACCCGTCCTTTTTCGGCATCTGCACGTCCAGGATGATGAGGTCGGGCTTCTCCGCCCTGGCCATCTTCATGCCGGCTTCCCCGTCGTGTGCCGTCAGGAACTCCACGTCCTCCCCTTCAAGGACGGCGGTCACGAAGTCGATGGAGTCTTGCTCGTCGTCAACGAGGAGAATGCGCGTTTTCGCCATGTAGATTGCTCCTGAGCGACGTCTAGTAGTGCACCTTGCCGACCTTGAGCTGAAGCGCACGCTTCATGTTCACCATCAGCACCGCGCCCGCGATGGAGAGCATCTTTGACTCCATCGAGTCGGCGCGGCTGGTCAGGACGACCGGCGCCTTTGCGCCGACCAGCAGCCCGATGAGCCGGTGACTGGCGAAGTAGACGAGTGACTTCGCCAGCATGTTGCCCGCCTCGATACAGGGCACCAGCAGGATGTCCGCCTCTCCGGCCACGGGCCCCGTTATCTTCTTGTGGCGGGCTGCGTCGATCGAGACGGCGTTGTCCAGGGCGAACGGGCCGTCCACGGTGCATGCGGGAACGTACTGGCGCCGGTCGGCCATCTTCGCGAGGGCGGCCGCGTCTACGGTGGCCGGCATGGCGGGGTTCACGAGTTCGACCGCCGCCAGTACCCCCACCTTGGGCATCATGACGCCGAAGATGTTGGCCAGGTGCACGGCGTTCAGCAGGATGGCCGCTTTCTGCTCCAGGTCGGGAGCGATGTTCATCGCGCCGTCAGTGATGAAGACCAGCTTGTCCTTCTCCCTGAGCTCGGCGATGAAAACGTGACTCATTATGGAGCCTGCTCGCAGCCCGTACTCCTTGTTGAGCACGCCCCGCAGGAAATCATCCGTGTGGACGTAGCCTTTCATCAGGATGTCGGCTTCGCCCGAAGAGACCAACTGAACGGCCTTAGCCACCGCATCGATCGGGTCCTCCTGGTGCACGATGGGCATGCCTTCCAGCGAGACGCCGACCGATTCAGCCGCTTCAGCGATCTCCCGTTCGTGGCCCACGAGGACGGCTTCCGCTACGTCCCTTTCCTTTGCCTCGTGCACGGCCTGGACGACCGAAGGGTCCTGCGCCACGGCGACGGCGACCTTACGCACGGGGTGCTTCTCGACAAGTCTCAGGAGCGCGTCGAAATCTTTCACGTTGTCCCCCTCCTGCCCTGGCCACACGTTGGCCGACGACGTACATAGTGATACCCCCTTGGCCGGGGCAAATGCAATGCCATTCTGGGAGCCCCCGACGCCGCCGTCAATGCCGCTGGCATGCCCGCACTCCTGGCCGGCACGAACTGACGGCCCTTGCGCCCTTGGCCCAATTCGGTAGACTGGCAGCCAGCGCCGCATGCCGAACTCAGGCTCAGAACGGGAACCGGAGGGCGAGACATGACCACTTCACGGGAAGGGCGCGTCGACGAGCAGTACCGCCTGCTGGGCGACGAACTGGCCGAGACGGGTACCGACATCGACCGCATCAAGGAGAAGGTAAAGGCGTTCGAAGTCGAGGTGCCGTCCTGGGTCTTCGGCGAATTCGGGGGAGGGCGGTTCGGGGACTACATGCCGCCCGGGCCGGCGCACGACTTCCGCGCCAAGATCCGCGACGCCGCCATGGTGCACAGGCTCACGGGTGCCTCGCCCAGAGTGGCCCTTCACGTCGGCTGGGACAAACCGCTCGAGGTCGCGTTCGACGAGGTCGAGGTGGACCACTTCGCCGAGCCCAGGCAGTATGCCCGCGAGAAAGGCATAGACTTCGGAGCCATCAACCCCACCCTGTTCCTGACCGGCACGCATCACGGCAGCCTCAGCTCCCCCCTGCCGCAGGTGCGCCGCATGCTGATCGAGCACTGCAAGCTCTCCTGCCGCATAGCCGCAGAGCACGCTCAGGGCCTGGTCACGTACTGGCTGCCGGACGGGACCAACTACCCCGGGCAGCGCGACCTGTGGGAGCAGGAGCAGCTCGTAAGGGACGCACTCAAAGAGGTTTATGACGACGCGCCCGAGACCACCGTGCACCTGATCGAATACAAGCTGTTCGAACCGGGGACGTACTCAACGACAATACCCGACGCGGGCACGGCTACCGAGATCGCCGACTCCCTGGGCGAGAGGGCTGGTGTGCTGGTGGACATGGGCCACCACGCCCACGGCGTGAACGTGGCCCAGATAGTGGCCCGCCTGGTCGGGACGGGAAGGCGCGGCGGTTTCCACTTCAACACGCGCTACGCCGCCGACGATGATCACGCCGTCGAACCCAACATCGCCATGTACGCCATCTTCTGCGAACTGGTCAAGGGCGGAGTCGTCTGCGCCGACGACCCGCCGCGCAACTGGGCCTACATGATCGACCAGTGCTCCTCGCTGGAGAACCGCATCAAAGCGGTGCTTCACAGCATCGACTCGCTTCAGGTCTGCCTGACAAAGGGCCTGGTCCTCGACCGCGAACGGCTCCGGGAGTTCCAGGACAGCCAGTCCATCGTCCGCGCCAATCGTGTGTTCCTGGACGCGTTCTTGACTGACGTACGGCCCATCATCCGGATGGCTCGGATCGAGCAGGATCTGCCCCTCGATCCCGTAGCCGCCTACGATGAGAGCGGCTACCAGAAGGGGATCGAAGAGGAGCGCGCCTGACGCGCACACGCCCGAACGCTGCCCGCCAAGCGAGCTCAAAGGGTACTTGCGGCAGGGCCATGCCAGGGATAGAATCTTGGGCCTTGTCCCGCCTTCGTTCTCGGAAGGGCCGAGAACCGGCGTCGTCGACGCGGATCGCGGAGTAGCCTGATGCCGAGCATAGACGTCAGGAATCGGCGAATAGACTCCAAGATCGTTTACTACGGTCCCGGACGGGCAGGCAAGACGACGAACCTGAAGTGCATCTGCGACCACCTCGATCCCCAGCAGCGGGGCCGTCTGGCGGCACTGCCCACCAAGGCGGATCCCGGCCTGTACATACACATTCTGCCCGTGCGGTTCGGCAAGATCCTGGGCCTCCAGGCGATCTTCCATCTATGCTGCGGACCGGGACCGGCTTTTGCCGTCAAGACCCGAAAGATGCTCCTGAAAGACTGCGACGGCATCATCTTCGTGGCCGATCCGCGTCCGTCCAGGCGGGAGGCCAACATAGACTCATTGCACGAGCTGAGGCAGAACCTGACGGGGTACGGTCTCAACTTGGCCACGATCCCTCATGTATTCCAGTACAACAAGCGCGACCTTCAGGATCGCCTGAGCACGGCCGAACTGCGCAGCGACCTGAATCGCTACGGCGTGCCGGACTACGAGGCCAGTGCTCTGGACGGACAGGGGGTCCTGGAGACGTTGCGCGCGCTCATCAACAGCGTCAGCCAGGACCTGCAGAGGCGGCTCTAGCTTCTGCGGGCCATGCCGTAGCCCAATGCCTGTTGCAGCGCGCCGCTCCGTTCGGTAGCATGTGCCGGCCCCGGGGCCGGGGCACCCTCTTTTGCCCGCAACCGTTCGACCCAGGAGGAATGCGCCAAGTGAGCCTGTCCGACATAGCGGCCGGCGCGAAGGCGTCCGCCACGATGGCCCTGAACGCAAGGGCGAAGAACCTGTCCCTCCAAGGCAAGGACGTGGTGAACTTCACCATCGGCGAGCCGGACTTCGACACGCCGGACAACGTCAAGCAGGCCGCCCATCGCGCCATCCAGGCCGGCTTCACCAAGTATCAGCCCGCCGCCGGGATGTCGGAATTGCGGGAGGCCATCGCCCGCAAGCTTCAGGCAGACAACGGCCTCAACTACGAGCCCGGCGAGGTACTCGTATCGAACGGGGCCAAGCAGGCGCTCTACATGACCATGCTGTGCCTGGTGCAGCAGGGAGACCAGGTGCTGATACCTGCGCCCTATTGGGTCAGCTACGTGCACCAGGCGCGCTTCTGCCGCGCCGAGGTCGTCGTCATCGACGCCACCGGCACGGAGGACCTGAAGCCCACGCCCGATCTGCTGGCCGACGCCCTGACCGACCGGGCCAGATTGCTTGTGCTGAACTCCCCGTGCAACCCGACGGGCGCGGTGCTGACCGGGGAGGAGTTCGCGGCGCTCGTCGAGCTGGCGCTGGAGCGGGACCTGTGGATTATCTCCGACGAGATATACGAGAAGCTGGTCTATGACGGTGCCCAGCACGTCAGCCCCGCTGCATTCAGCAAGGAGGCCCGCGACAGAATCATCACGATCAACGGGGCCTCCAAAACCTACGCCATGACGGGCTGGCGGCTGGGCTACGCAGCAGGTCCGCTGGAGGTGATTCAGGCGGCGGGCCGATTGCAGAGCCACATGACCAGCGGCCCGGACAGCGTCGCCCAGAGGGCCGCGCTGGAGGCGCTGACAGGTCCCCAGGACTCCGTCGAGGAAATGCGCGCGGCGTTCGACAGGCGGCGCCACCTGCTGGTGGATGGGCTCAACGCAATTCCCGGCATCTCCTGCCTCGTGCCGCAGGGGGCCTTCTATGCCTTCCCCGACTGCCGGGGCCTGCTGGGCAAGAGCTACGCCGGACGGAAGGTGCAGAACAGCCTGGAGCTGTGCGAAGCGCTGCTGGATCAGGCCGGCGTGGCGGCTGTGCCCGGCACGGCGTTCGGGGCCGAGGGCTTCATCCGCCTCCACTTCGCCAAGGCCGACGAGGAGATCGAAAAGGCGCTGGAGCGGCTCGGGGCCTTCGCCGAAAGCTGCGACGGGTGACGGCGAGGGACAGTTGTCAGCAGCCAATGGTGAGTCGCGTTCGCCAGCGGGGGCTCAGGCAGACTCCTCGATGACCTCGCGCACCACCTCCACCCACCGGCGCAGGCGCGTGGGATCGCCCTGGACCGTTTCGATGTCCTTCAGGGTGATGTCAACGTGGCAGCCCCTGGCCGCCTGGAGCCCCTCCCGTATGATGCGGCGCACGCGCTCCTCGTCGAAACCGCACGAGACCATCAGGGCCGGATTGGGGCGCCATGAGAAGACGTAGTCCTCGCCGATCTGCTCCGCGCACCGGGCCACGTCCGCCACCGGCGTCACGGCGATGCGCCGCAGGTTGGGAATCCGGCGCAGCATGTCGATCTTGTGCGTCAGGTCCTCGCAGCATCCGTAAGCCACCAGGCCGAACTTCTCCATGATGGGAAGCTGGTAGTCGAGGACGAACTCCTCGTGCATCTGCGGAGAGACCTGGGCCATTTCCTGGGCGGCGACGAAGGTCCAGAGCCGATCGCGCGTGACGCTCTCGCCGTTGGCCTGCGGGTCAGGCAGCTCGAGGGCATACGGCATGGCCTGGTTCTCGTGGTTGCACAGGCGCCAGTCCCCCGCCCGCTCTGCCTCATCGTGCGTCCGCAGGACGCCGGCGCTCAGGCGCCCGGCCAGGCCGTGCAGCCAGTCGGGATTGTCGGCCATGTCCCACATGACCTGCTCCAGCCCCCTGAGCTGCGCCAGGTCGCAGGAAATGTCGGCGCGCCAGACACGGTAGAAAGGCGCGCGGTCCACGTTGACCTCCAGAAGGTCGCCGACCGCCTCATGCAGCCGGGCCAGGTTGCGCGCGGTGGCCTCCTCGTCGATGACGTGGTTAGGTTCGGCGAGCTTCTCGATGTCCGCGAGTTCCTTGAGCGGCGGATCGAACTTCCACGCCCCGCGCGGCTCGTCGCTGTAGATGTGATCGTAGCGGAATCCCCACGGCCCGCCGGCGGGCGTCACAGTGGTGGCGCGCTGCGTTATCCACGGCTCGAAGACGAAGTCGTCCCCGATGGCGCCCTGAAAGATCGCGCGTCGCAGGAAGTCCTCGTGCCGGCGGTAGAAGGGATCCTCGCACTCGAGCGCCAGGTCGGGGATCTCCTCGTTCCGCACGGAGAAGTAGCGCATGTAGATCAGCGGCCGCGTCCTGACCAGGCTGTTGTGCCGGCGCCACAGGTCGCGGCGCTCCTGCTGCACGTCCTCGCTGCAGATGTCGACGTAGCGCCTGGCCAACTCGCGCAATATGCGAACGTCACGTCCGTCCTTCACAATCCGCTCCTGAGACCGGAACCGCACGCGCTGCAAGCCCTAGAACGCCCGGAAGATGCCCATTCCCGGGTCCGTGACGGTGAACTGCTTCGGCGCCTCCAGCATCGTGAAGCCCGCCCTGACGACCATGCCGATCAGGTCCTCGAC
>CAYUDW010000090.1:13277-14437 GCA_964442595.1 uncultured candidatus Brocadiaceae bacterium | reverse complement strand
AGCTCGACCTTGATGCCCCGATGGACGACCATGGACAGCATCGCGTAGATGAAGAACACGAGCAGCAGGAACACGATGTCGATGAGGGGCAGCATCTCCACGCGTGCTTTCCTGTTCTCGTAGCCGCTACTGAGGCGCATTCGCCTTCACCAGCCCCTTTCTGTAGGCGACCTCGAACCGCGTGGTGAAGCTCTCCAGGCGCCCCGTGGCGTGCTGAACGGCGCCTACCAGATAGTTGAAGGGGATGAGGGTCACGATGGCCACAGACAGTCCGGCGGCCGTCGTGATGAGCGCCTGCGCGATGCCGCCCGTGACCGCCCTCGGGTCCTCAATGCCGCTCTGGCCCAGGAAGTCGAACGACTCGATGATGCCCAGCACCGTGCCCAGGATCCCGAGCAGCGGGGCCAGCGTGATTATGGTGTCCAGAACGTTGAGGCCGAGCTTCATCCGCTCTATCGCCCGCTGGGCGGCCACCTGCATCGCCTCCGTCAGGCCGTGCTCCCGGTGGGCCAGGCCCTCGGCGAGCACGCCGGCAGCGTAGTCTTCCGTGCCGTCGCCCGCGTCAAGGGCGCCTCCGAAGTCCCCCGCTTCCGTTCGGAGGAACATGCTGTCGAGCAGATCGTCATCCCGCGCTCCGTGGGCCTTCAGCCAGAACAGCACGCGCTCAACCGTGATGGTCACGGACACTACCGAGCACAAGAGCAGGGGCCACATGAGGGGCCCGCCCTTCGCGAACAGCGCATACATCTGTTGATCCTCCATGCGAATGCGTCCGCCAGGGCCGCAACAGCCGGCTTTGCCCGCCTGAAGGCGGCCACCTGTACGATGATAACACAGCGTCGGCCGGCGGCGTCAGGTCAGAGCCGCACCTTCACGCCGGCGTAGACGCCGAGCCCCAGGTTGCCGTAACCGAGGGCCTCTTCGTACTTCTTGTCGAACAGGTTCTCCACGCGCGCGATCAGTTGGACCCTCTCCGTCACGTCGTAGGCGAGCGCAACGTTGACGAGCGTGTAGCTGTCCAGGTCGGCCCGCGTAGCCGGCCAGGTCGCGAAGTCCCAGTCATCCCTGGAGCCGACGTAGGACACGTTGAGATTCACGTTTGCCCTGTCGTCCAGGCATCGGTAGTCCACGTCGACCGACGCCTTGTTCTTGGGGCGGCG
>CAYUDW010000090.1:8547-13177 GCA_964442595.1 uncultured candidatus Brocadiaceae bacterium | reverse complement strand
GGGTCCAGGTCCGGATCGCCGTATTGCGAGAAGAGCTCGTAGAGCGTCGGCGCCTTGAACCCGGTCCCGTAGGTCGCCTTCAGCTTGGTGCCGGTCTCCTCGATCAGGTAGGCGGGTGCGATGCGATAAGTCACCTCGGAACCGAAGAGCTCATGCTTGTCCAGCCGCACGCCCAGGGTCGTGAACAGGCGATCGCCGAGGCTGATCTGGTCCTGGAGGTAGGCGCTGTTGGTCCGCGCGCTCCGGGAGCCCATCTGGTCCACGAACGGTCCCCATGCGCTGACCGACACGCTCCTCGAGCGGCCGCGCTCCTCCTCCGTCTCGAGCCCGAACGTCAGCGTGTTCGACTCGTGCAGGTAGAAGTTGTGCTGCCAGTCGAACTTGACGATCTCGCCTTCGAAGTGGCTGTCCAGGGACGAAGTGGGGTTGAGCGGGTCAACGTCGTTCTTCAGCCGCCGGTCGTAGTCCGTGAAGGACACGCCCATTGTCTGCTCCCACATGCCGTCGCAGAGCGAGAGCCGGCCTTGGAGCCGGCTGAAGAACATCTGTGTGTCGAAGGTGCTGTTCGGGTCGTCTCCGAACGCTCCGCCGAAGTTGTCGAAGTCCCCTTCGGCGTCCATGTATCTCAGGACCAGGTCGAGCCCGAAGTCCTCCGTAGGCGTGAGTCCCAGGCGGGCGGAGAAGGAGACGTTCTCGTAGCCGTCCTTCTCGCGGTTGCCGTCGCGGCTGTCTGCGGCCGACACGCCGCGCGATTGCAGGTGGGAAAGGCTCAACGAGTAGTTGAGCAGCTCCGTGCCGCCCAGCAAGCTCGCCGACTCCCTGTAGGTATCGTGGGAGCCGCCCTCGACCAGGACCGTCCCCGTCGGCTTGCCCTTGCCCCTCCGGGTGATGATGTTGATCACGCCGCCGATGGCATCCGAGCCGTAGAGGGTGCTCTGCGGACCGCGGATGATCTCGATGCGCTCGACGTTGTCGGTGGTCAGGTCGGCGAAGTTGAATGAGCGCCCCGGGCTGATGGGGTCGTTCGCTTCGACGCCGTCGATGAGGACGAGGGTGTGTTCGGACTTGGCGCCGCGGATGAAGACCGACGTCTGCTGCCCGGGGCCGCCGCTGCGGACAACGTCCAGGCCCGGCACGTCTCGCAGGACCTCCGAGACGAGCTTCTTCTGCTTGCGTTCGATCTCCTCCCGCGTGACGACCGTCACGGAGCTGGCCACTTCGCGAGCGGGAGTCTCCAGCCGCGTCGCGGTGACGACGATCTCCTGTTCCCCGGCCTCCTCTGCCGCGTCCTCGGCATCGGCGGATTGGCCGGCCGCGGGGTCCGCGGCGGACACAGAGGAGCACGCCAACGCCACAACCACACCGCACAACACCAGAACCTTCAGAACGTGTCGGCTCACTGTCCCTCCTCCGCTCGGGAAGATGCGCCTTTCCTTTGACCGATTGCTGCGGAGGGGGTCGAGCGGGGGCGCACTTCAAACGCAGAGAGCGGCACGCCTGCCGATGCCGCAAACCGTCAGCCCCGGTGCCGCGGGCAAAGAAAAAGCCCGATGCTGTCGGCACCGGGCCCTGCATCAATCGGCACGCGCACGCTCGCCGTCCGAAGATGCTGCCTCTCTCAGACCCGGAGATCCGCAGTCTGCTCTTTCGGCGAGTCGGTCTTCTGGCTTCCGGTCGTGGCTACCGGCCCGGCCTTCCCATCCGTCTCAGCGGACAGTGGCGCGAATCGGGCCTTCGCTACCGGTTACAGCGGCGGGTCCGCAACGGATTCTCACCGTTTTCCCAGGTCCCTCATCGGGACCAATCTCGCCGACAAACTAACGTATACCACAATTACGGGCCGGTTGGCAACTGCCCGTGCGGCTCCGGGGGCCGATGCCGACGGGGCTCTTGACGGCCAGGCGGCGCCCGTCTAGACTCTGCCCTGTTTGCCGTCCGACCGACACAGGATACAGGGAGCACGAGATGAAGGCCTATTACATCGCCGGGACGCACTGGGATCGAGAGTGGTATCAGCCTTTCCAGGAATATCGCATGTGGCTGGTCCAGACCATCGACCACGCCATGGAAGTCATCGAGCAGAGGCCGGACTTCCGGGTCTTCCACCTGGACGGCCAGACGGTGCTCATCGAGGATTACCTGGAGATCCGGCCGGACAAGCGCAAACGGCTGCTGGATCACATTAATGCCGGCCGCATGCCGGCCGGGCCGTGGTACGTGCTCGGTGACGAATGGCTCGTGTCCGGCGAGGCCGTCGTGCGCAACCTGCAGGTCGGGATGCGGCGGGCCCGGCGGCTCGGCTTCGAACCCACGAAGGTGGGATACCTGCCCGACCTGTTCGGCCACGTAGCCGGCGTGCCGACCATCCTGGCGGGATTCGATCTGAAGGGGTGCGTGGTGTGGCGCGGCATCACCGATGATCGGTGCGGCGCCCAGTTCGTCTGGCGCGGGCCGGACGGGTCGCCCATCCTGACCCACAAACTTCCGGACGACGGCGGCTACGGGGCCGTGCGCCAGGCCGTGCGCGTTCCCTGGATCATGGCGGACCGGTCCGAGGAGAAGCTCGTCGAGGTCTCCGCGCATTTCATGGAGCGGGAGATGCGGCGGGCGAACGTTCCGCTGATGTTCCTGCCCGACGCCCTCGACCACCAGAAGGCCGAGCCACACGCGCCCGAGATGCTCGACGTCTGGCGGAAGACGTTCCCCCACGTCGAGTTCGTCCATGCCTCGATGGAGCAGTACTTCGACGCGCTGGAACAACACCGCGACGATCTGCCCGAAGTCATCGGTGAGCTGCGCACCACCGCCCGCGAGGCAGATGACAGCCACTGGCTCATCCCCCACACGGTGTCCTCACGCTATCCGCTGAAGCAGTTGAACGACCGCTGCCAGAACATGCTTACGTTCTGGGCCGAGCCGCTCGCCGCGATGGCCGCGCTGTCTGGTAGGCCCGTCCCGGAGGGGTATCTGGAAGCAGCGTGGGTGTGGCTGCTCAAGAACCAGCCGCACGACTCCATCTGCGGCTGTTCGATAGACGCGGTGCACGAGGACATGATGTTCCGCTATCAGCAATCGCTCATGCTGGCAGACGCCGTGCGCCGGCAGGCGATGGCCGGCATTTCCCAGCCGACCAACCGGATACAGGACGCCTGGCGCAACGTGGTCCTCCACAATCCCCTGCCCTGGCAGCGGGACGAGGTGGTGGTTCTGGACCTGCTGTTCCCTCCCGATTTCGAGCCGAAAGCGTCCCTCGGCCACAGCGGCCCGATCCGCAACCAGTTCGAGTTGAGCACTCCCGAAGGGAACCCGATCCCTTACCAGACTCTCGAGATCGCCGGGCGGCGGCAGGTGCTCCTGCCCGACTCGGAGGGCCGGCACCGGCGCGCCTCGTGCGACGCAGGCGACCGCGCGGACGTTTACCGCGTGGCGCTGCCCGTGCGCCTGCCGGCAGGCGGGCACACGACCGTCACCGTCCGCCCCCTGACCGATCGCTACCGGCGGGACTTCGGCAGCATGCGGACCGGTCCTTTGTCGGCAGGCAACGATCTGCTGCGGTTCGAGCTTCGCCCGGACGGGACGGGTATCCTCGAGCACAGGGAAAGCGGGCGGCGCTTCGAGGGCCTTTTCTGCTACGAGGATAGTGGAGACGCCGGCGACGGATGGACGTTCATACCCCCGCCCGCGAACGACGTCATCGTCTCGCCCGGGCACGGCGTGGAATGCGGCGTCGCACACGACGGCACCGAGATGGTCACCTTCCGCGTTGAAAGGACGCTGCGCGTGCCCGAAGGGCTCGACGGACGCAAGGAGCGCCGGTCCGATCAGAAGGTCGAGTTGAACCTGACGGACCTGATCACGCTGACACGCACGAGCCCTTACCTGGCCGTTCGGACCGTGGTGGAGAACACGGCGCGCAACCACAGGCTCCGCGTCCTGCATCCGAGCGGCGTGCGCGCCGACAGCTACTACGCGGACCAGCCGTTTGCCTTCGTGGAGCGGCGGGTCGCGCTGGACCCGGAGAGCGTCCACTACAAGGAAGCCGACCCAGACGAGCGGCCCCACGGCACGCTGTTCGGGATCGAGGACGGGCGGGGCGGCCTGGCCGTGCTCTGTCCCGAAGGGCTTCACGCCCACAGCGTCCTGGACGACGACCAGCGGACGCTTGCGCTCACGCTGCTGCGCGGCTTCGAGCGGACCGTCATGACGGACGGGGAGCCCGGCGGGCAGATACTGGGGCGCCATGAATTCAGGTACGCGCTGCTGCCCTACGCCGGCGCGCTCGACCGCGCGGAGGCGCTCCGGCTCACGGCCGCGCTCCAGACGGGTGTCTATCGACATTACTGCGACGAGTCCCTGGCCGAGCGCAGCATCATCGCGCTGGAAGGCGACCCCAGCGTCGTCGCCACGTCGATCAAGCCGGCATGGGGGAGCGATGACGTGGTGGTGCGGCTGTGGAACACGGGCGGTGAGGCAGCCACAGCCGCGCTGGGCGTCGACGCGGACGTCCGGGCGGCGTGGTCCTGCAACCTGAACGAGGAGCGGCGGCACGAGCTCCAGATAAGGGACGGCAAGACGGCCGTCGAGGTGCCCCCCTACGGGCTGGCCACCGTGCGCCTGGTGATGGGCTGAC
>CAYUDW010000090.1:0-8447 GCA_964442595.1 uncultured candidatus Brocadiaceae bacterium | reverse complement strand
CTCCTTCATGACTGCCGGGAAGTTGACGTCGCCCTCCAGCAGGTCGCAGAAGCCCGCGCCGGTCTTGACCTCGCGTTTGAAGTCCTTGAAGTGCACGCAGCAGATGCGTTGCCCCAGGATCCGGACCCAATCCTCGGCGTAGCCGAACGCGATCATGTTCCCCACGTCCAGGTAGGCGCCGACGGCTTCGGACTTGAAGCTTTCCACGAAGTAGCGCATCTCGAGCGGTGAGAGCAGCACCTGGTTCCACACGTTTTCGATGCCGATTGTGACTCCCGTCTCCTCGGCCACGGACACCAGGCTGCGGACGCCCTCCGTCATCCGCTCCCACGCGACGTCGTAGGGGATGTGATCGACCGACTCGCCCTCCAGGGGCGCCAACTTCCCCGGCACCACAAGCAGCGCGTTGACGCCGAGCCAGGAGGCGATGCGAAGGCTCTTGCCGACGATCTCCACGCCCCTGGCACGCACGTCCAGGGCTTCAGCCGTCATGGGAAACTGCCAGCCCAGGCCGCTGGCGAGGCTCGATACCTGGACTCCTTCGGCGGCCGCCGCATCGACGAGCCGGCCGCAGTCCTCCTCCGTGCTCTCCGGCGTAAGCAACCCCTTCATGCCGACGGCCAGTTCAAGGCCGTCGAAACCGTGCTCCCGGGCCTCGCCGAGGAGTGAGTCTGCGGGACGGCTGTCGTTGTCCTTGAGGGCCCAAACGCTAATGGATTTCAGCATCGGCCGCTCCTCCCGTCGCAGTGTACGAAAGGGCGGCAGCGAGTCCCACTCGCTAGCCGCCCTCTTTTTCCGGTCCGGCCGCGTTACTCCTCTCCGAGTCCTTCCGTCCGAACCAGGAGCATCAATTGCCCGGCATCCAGGCCGGCGGCGCTAAGCGCTTCGGCCGCCGCCTCCCTGAGCGCCTGATCGTCCGTAGCCAGCGCGTCCTTCAGGACGGCCACGACCCCGTCAGGCGTCGCGGCCTTCGACCTCTTGAGGACGCCGGCCAGCGCATGGCACCCGGCCACCTTGAGTTCGCAGTCTTCCTCATCCGCCACGACGCGGCTGAGGGGCACCAGCGCAGCGTCGGAACCGAATGCCCCCAACACCTCTGTCGCCGCCGCAGTCACCTCATCGCTGTAGCCAGTGAGCGCCATTACCAGGGGCGGCTCGAGTTCCTGCACCGGGTACCCGGTGTTGAGTGGAGACACCTGCCCTAGCGCACACGCTGCCCGCAGGACCGTTTGCTCCTCCTCTTCCGTGAAGGCGGACCGGCTCTGGGAGAGCACCTCCTTCTGGAGGATGGGCACCAGCTTGGCGCCTCGCAGATCGTCCGGCGAGAGCACCTGGGCGATCTGCGCGCACCGCGTCAGGTCGGCGCTCGGCTGGCCCGGGTTCACGACAGCGTAGATCGGGGCCGCCTTGGTGCGCGGGTCCTGTGCAAGCAACGTCAAGACTCTGTCCATCGCCATGTCAGACACGTTGCCTGAGATGAAGACGATGTCAACCGAGGGCTGAAGGGACAGGGCAAACTCGATGCGTTGGTCGTCCAGCTCGGTCTCGGTGGTCGCGATTCCCTGCTCTCGAATCACCGACACAAGCGTGTTGCGCAACTGGAAGTTGCCCATGGCCACAAGGGCGTTCCTCGTGGCAGCGGCCTTCAGTGCAGCGCTCATCACCTTGACGACGTCGCCGGCCGCACCGCACTCGCCGGTAGGACAACGGCCAACCAGGACGATGGCCGCCGCGTAGCGAACGTCCTTGTCGCCCGACTGGAGCGCTGCCATAAGGGCCTCGGCGGCCTCGGCACAGGGCGGACGCCCGCCCGCCGCCGCAAGCTTCGCGTCGAGGGCCTTAATGAGGAGCAGACTGGCCGAACCGTCGTCCGCCCCCAACGTGAGTTGCAGCGCCCGGGCCAGCGCCGTCGAGTCCATCAGAGCCAGCGTCACGGGCAGATCGGTGGCGAACTCGGCCGCCCGTTCCGCCGCGTCCTGCTTGAGCTGCTCCTCCACCTCGCGCCCGCCGAACCGGATGTCGGCTACCTTGAAGTACTCGCAAAGGGCCGCCTGGCGCACCAGCGAAGCCGCCAGCAATGCCCCAAGCTCCGGCTCGCACGGCGCACCGGCAAGTCCGTCCAGGGCGGTCTCGGTGGCCATCCGCTGGTAGTAGAGGTAGGCGGGAACCTGTTGGTAAACGACCTTCTCGGCCAGGCGTGCGCCGGAAGCATCCCACTGCCACACGTCCGCGCTCAATCCGTAGGTGTAGCCGACGATGGCCTTGTCTTCATCGAAGTAGGCCCTGCTGAGCGCGGCGTACTGCGCGGCGGCCGAGCCCAGCGCGGATGCCGACTGGCCGGTGATGCCTCCGGCTGCCTTCGCGGCCGCTTCCTTGGCCGCAACCGAGGAGCCCTCGGCCTCCCAAAGGGCCACCAGGGCCGGTACGGCGCGTGGGTCGCCGAGCTGGCGAAGCACGCCGGCCACGCGGGTTCTCAAGAGGTCATCCTCCGCGTTCTGCATCGCGCAGATCAGGGGCAAGCAGGCGTCCCGCTGCAGACCGGCCAGCAGCGAGATAGCGCGCCCCGCGAGGACCTGCTGGTCGGGCGCGTCCAGAGCCAGAAGGGGCAGCACGCAAGGCACGGCGTAAGGGCCGTGTCCCATGAGCTGAACGCGCGCCTTGCCGTAGACGACCAGGTCGTCCGCCGCGAAGTTCTGGATCAGTTCTTCTGCGTTCTCGACGGTGCGCTTCCGCTCACGGCTCGCCCGCAGCATCAGGTCCAGAACCTTCTCGGCGTCGGGCCCGAGCTTCTCCTTCATCTCGACGAACTCATGGAGTTCGGCCATGTCGCGCATCTTCAGCGCGGTCTCCATGCCCGGCTCCATTGCAAGGACTCTGTCGAACGCCCCCCGCGCTTGCTCGTACTCTCCGGTCTCGTACAGCGTGACGCCTTCCATGAAGGCCGCCAGAATCTCTTCCTCGCTGCCAACCGCCGCACGTGCCGCGCCGAGGAGCCCAACGGAGAACGCCACGGCCACTGCAATCCCGATTCCCCACCGGTTAGTGCGCTCGGACATGTGTCACTCCTTCGCCATGAGGCATCAAACTGCGACTTCGCGAGATCCCCGTCGCTCCCAGCGGCGCCCGCGAGACTCCTCAGAGGAGACCTTTCTCCGGCGCAATGAGATCGTCGTATGTCTCCCTGCGACGGATGAGCCTGAACGTCGGGCCTTCGACGAGCACCTCGGCGGCCCGCGGCCGCGCGTTATAGTTCGAACTCATGCTGAAGCCGTACGCCCCCGCGTCGAAAACGGCCAGCAGGTCGCCCTGCCGCACGCGAGGAAGAGGACAATCCCTCGCCAGAAAATCGCCCGTCTCGCAGACCCCGCCGACCACGTCGACGACCTCCGTCGAGAAATCCGCGATCTCTCTGTCGTCCGGCTCTATGACTTCCGGCATGCCGCGCTCGCTGCACGCCGGCCATATCCGCTGGAACGATCCGTACAACGTCGGCCGAATCAAGTCCGTCATAGCCGCGTCACAGATAACGAATCGCTTCCCGAGCGCCGTCTCCTTGCGGTAGAGCACCCGCGTCAAGAGGACTGCGCTGTTACCAGCCATGTAACGACCGGGCTCAATGATAACCGCACAATCTAGATTTTCAAGATAAGGCCGGACCGTTGCGGCATATTCCTCGGGCTGAGTTACCTGTGCGCCGGTATAGGAAACGGCGTAGCCGCCGCCGATGTTGACATGGTCAAGCGTGCACCCCGCGCCGCGCAGGCGCTCCGCCAGGGCAGTCACCTTTGCCAGCGCCATCGCGTAGGGCTGAGGGTCATGCACGGGGGAACCCAGGTGCAGGTGCAAGCCACGCACTTCGATTCCGTCCCAATCCGCCGCCTCGCGGGCCAACACCTCCGCCTGGCCGACAGATATGCCGAACTTGGTGTTTCCCTTGCCAGTGGCCGTCTTCTCATGCGTGTGCGGATCGACGTCGGGGTTGATCCTGAGCGCCACGACGGCCCGCACACCGAGCCGCCCGGCCACAGAGTTGATCTGTACCAGCTCGTCGCGCGACTCGACATTGAACATCAGAATGCCCGACCGGAGGGCGTACTCGATCTCGTCCGCCCCCTTGCCCACGCCCGCGAATACGATCTTGCCCGGATCGGCCCCGGCCGTCAGCGCGCGGTAGAGCTCTCCCCCGCTGACCACGTCGAACCCGCTGCCAGCCTGGGCCAGCAGTCTCAGTATGGACAGGTTCCCACACGACTTCACCGAAAAGCAGACCGTGGGCTCCCACTGGCCGAAAGCGTCCCGGATGCGCTCGTAGCGCCCGCGCAGCATCGCCCCGCTGTAAACGTAGCAGGGAGTGCCGTGCGCGTCCGCGATGCGAGCGGCGGGAACGTCTTCGCAGTGCACCTCGCCGTTGCGGTAATGAAAGGTCGTGTCGCCGGCCAATGGATCGCTCGACTCGGCCCTACAAGAGAAGCGCGGCGGGGGCCGCAGGCGCCGTCTTGAAGCGCCGGCGACCTCTCCGACCAGGCCCCGTCGGACCCCCAAGAGGATACACGAAACCCCTCCGAAGTCAACCTCAGGACGCCCGGCAGAGCGCACCGCGGGCCATGGGGGGCGCTACTGATGAGCGCCACCTTCGCGCGGGCGCGCTCCCAGGAGCCTGATCGCCTGCGCGAGATTCTGCACCGGATGCACTTGCCTTACCAGACGCTTGGCGGCGGGAGCGTTGCGGGCCGGGACTGCGGCTCGGGTGAATCCCAGTTTCGCGGCTTCCTTCAGGCGCTCCTCGATTCGGCTGACGGCACGCACCTCGCCTCCCAGCCCTACCTCGCCGACGGCTACTGCATCGGCCGGAAACGGCTGGTCCCGAAAGCTCGACGCCAGGGCCAGAACCAGGGGCAGATCGGCGGCCGGCTCGACCACCCTCACGCCGCCCGCCACGTTGACGAAGGCGTCCGAGCGACCGAGTTCCAGCCCCGCCTGCCGCTCAAGCACGGACACCATCATGCTGAACCGCCGGTAGTCCACGCCCGAAGCCTTGCGCTCGGGCGTCGCGTACGCTCCCGGCCCGACCAATGCCTGTATCTCGACAAGAAGCGCCCGGCTGCCCTCCATCGCCGGCATGACCACGGAGCCGGTTGCCGACTCGTCCCGCTCGGCCAGGAACAGCTCGCTGGGGTTGCGCACCTCGCGCAGTCCGTCCCCCGTCATTTCGAACACGCCGATCTCGTTGACGGCACCGAACCGGTTCTTGGCCGCCCGGAGAATGCGCAAGGACTGGAACTGCTCGCTGTCGAAGTAGAGGACGGTGTCCACCAGGTGTTCGAGCGCCCGGGGCCCGGCAATCAGGCCTTGCTTGGTCACGTGCCCCACCAGAAAGAGGGCGATGCCCCCCTTCTTGGCCGCCTCGGTCAGCGCAGTGGCGCACGTGCTAACCTGACGCAGGCTGCCCGGCGCCGAATCCAGATCTTGTGCGATCACGCGCTGAATGGAATCCACTACCGCCACCTGTGGGGGTTCGGCGGCCAGCAAAGCCAGGATGCCCTCCACCGACGTGTCCGCTGCCACGGCCAATGAGGACTGGTCGAGCCCGATGCGCTCGGCCCGCATCTTGACCTGGCTCGGCGACTCTTCGCAGCTCACGTAGAGGCACCGCACGCCGCGCGCGGCCATGGTCCCGAGTGCCTGGAGCAGGATGGTGGACTTGCCGATGCCCGGATCCCCGCCCAGCAGGACGGTGCTGCCGGACAGCACGCCTCCGCCGAGCACCCGGTCGAACTCCGGAATGTCCGTGAGCAGGCGCACGTGCGGCTGCACCTCAATCTGGTCCAGGCGCACCGGGCGGGCAGCGGCAACGTCGCCCCGCCCGCGCCGAGACGGGCCGGTCCGGACCTCTTCCAGGGCGTTCCACTCCTGGCAGTTCGGGCAGCGGCCGCTCCAGCGGGGGAACGCCCCGCCGCATTCGCTGCAAACGTAAGTCGTGTCCTTCCTGGCCAACGCGGCGCCTCCCGCTTCGATGGACACTTACTGGATCGGCTCGGCCGAGCGCAGGAACCCATCGACCTCCGGCTCGGTGGGAATGCCGGCCCGACCGCCCAACTCCCGGCACTTCAGGGCTGCCGTGGCTGAGGCGAACGGCATGATGCGCTCAATCGCCCACCCGCGAGCCACACCCAGGGCGAAAGCGCCATGGAACACGTCCCCGCAGCCCGTCGTATCCGCCACCTCCACGCGATATGCCGGCTGATGAAACGCGCCTCCCCGCCACACGGCATGGGACCCCTGAGTGCCGGCGGTCACGACCGCCGCCCGTGCCGAGCTCGGCCCGATCTCCCCGAACAAGGCCGCCGAGGCCTCGACCATGTCTACTGTGCCGTAGCGCGCCCGGCAGAACTCCAGAGGCACGATAACGTAGTCGCCGGCGGCGAGCAGCGCCTCCGTCTCCGCTCCGCTTCCCTCCAGGTCCATGGTGACGGGCACGCCCGCCGAGCGCGCCAGCCGGGCGGCCTTCAGGGCCGCCTGAGGCTCGAAGCCGTCCACGTGCAGGGCGCGTGTCTGCCGCACCACGTCCTCGGTCACGTGCGAGGGATCGAGTTCCTCCCTGCCCTCCCGCGTGAAGAAGATCATCCGGTGCCCCGTCGCAGGTTGGGCCACCACGATGGCCTTAAGCACGGAGGCCCCGGGCACGCGGCGGATCAACGCGGTTTCGACGCCTTCCCGCTCGAACTCGTCCAGGCAGAACTGCGAGAAGAAATCGTCTCCCAGCGCGCCCAGGTAGGCGGCCCTACCGCCGAGCCGGGCAACGGCAACGAGCGCCGTGGCTACCAGGCCCCCGCCCTGGATGCGCATCCGAGGCATCTGCACCTTCTCATCGGGGCCCGGGAGCCGGTCCGCCTCCCCCACGATGTCGAAGCAGCAGCAACCGATGCCGAGCACGTCGTAGAGCTTGCTCATCTCAGGTTGAACGCCCGATTGGGGAACGATGGCACCGTATCATAGCAGCCCGCAGGGCGATTGCAAGGAGGCCGGTGGGCGGGCACGTCCGGGCCTGGGGGGCTTTCGTTTGGCCTGAGCCCTCTGGTAGAATGAGACTGTTTGCACCCAACAGGAGCCATGAGGAGCGAGAGGTGCGAGGGAAGCTCAAGGCGGTCGTATTCGATCTGGACGACACGTTGTACGACTGCACGGGGACGTTGCTGGAGGCGTCGCGTCGGCGCGCGGCGAAGGTGCTGGTCGAGTCGGGCCTTCCGCTCAGCGGGGACCAGGCGCTCGATCTCCAGCGGGAGCTTGCCGAGCAGCAGGGGCCGCACTTCCTGGTCTTCGACGAGATAGCGAGGCGCTACGGACTCGACGACGAGGTCATCGAGAAGGCGTACCGCGCCTACAACAGCGATGCCGTCGGGGACATCGAGCTGTTCCCCGACGTGGTGCCGACGCTTGAGTTCCTGCGCGCCCATGGCGTGTTGTGCTTTCTTCTGACCAGCGGCATTCACAAACGGCAGTCCGCGAAGATAAGGAAGCTCGGCCTGGAGCAAGCGTTCGACGAGACCGCCATCATCGACGTGGACCGCGGCGGACTCATGAGCGAAAGCCTGCGCTACCTGCTGGACAAGCACCGACTGCGCCCGGACGAGGCGCTGGTGGTGGGCGACCGGCCGCAGGAGGAGATCCGGGTCGGCAACGACCTGGGCGCCACCACGGCACAGGTGCTGCACGGGCGGTTCAGCGCCTTCGAGCCCAGGGACAACCGCGAGCGGGCGGAGTACCGCATCGCCGGCGTATTCCAGATCCCCACGATTCTGCGCCTGGTGAACGTGAACAAGCCGCCGCAATCGCTGAAGATCGTGGCCATCGGCGGCGGCACCGGGCTGCCCATCGTGCTGGAGGGCTGCAAGACGTATTGCCGCGATCTGACGGCGATCGTCACGGTGACCGACAGCGGGCGCTCGTCCGGACGGCTGCGCGACGAACTGGGCATCCTGCCTCCGGGGGACGCACGCAACTGCCTGGTGGCCCTCAGCGAGCCCGGCCAGAGGGAACGCCTGCTGAACCAGCTTTTCCAGTACCGCTTTGACCGTGGCTCGCTCGCCGGAACGAGCCTGGGCAACCTGGTGATAGCGGCCATGACCGACATCGAGGGCAGCTTCGAGCGCGGAATCCGCGTCCTGAGCCGGCTGCTGAGCATCCAAGGACAGGTGCTGCCGCCGACGCTGGAGGATTGCCACATCTGCGCCGAACTGGAGGACGGCAGCACACGCGAAGGCGAGGTGAACGTGCGCGAGGTCGGCAAGCCTCCTATCAGGCGCGTCTACCTGAAACCGGAAGCCCCGCCAGCCCACGACGAGGCCGTCCAGGCCATCCTGAACGCCGACATCGTGGTGATCGGTCCCGGCAGCCTGTACACCAGCGTCATCAGCAACCTGCTCGTGCCCGGAATCCGCGAGGCCCTG
>CAYUDW010000089.1:0-14981 GCA_964442595.1 uncultured candidatus Brocadiaceae bacterium | reverse complement strand
GCGTAGCTTTTGAGCCAAGGAGCAATAATAAAAAGAAGGGGGTTAAGAGGGGGGTCTTAGGGGGGATTTAAGGGGGAAGGAAAATTACCCGCCCCGTCGGTGTTGGAGTTGTAAATTGGATTAGCCGGAATGAGTTAGCCGGAGCAGATTAAACCTGTCCTCGACCCGATCGGGGATTAGCCAGGTAAATTAGATTAGTCAGAGTGGCCAGAATTGATAAATTGGTATTAGGTGAAGTATATTAAATTAGATCTAAATTAAGTATAAGTCCCAGCCTGCTGATGATTGATGAGGAGAGAGAAAGAGTGGACTCAAATAAAAATTTGACATAAAAATATTTTTTAGGTATACTTTAGGTGTCATCCCAGCAAGATGTTGTATTTTGCTGGCCCCGAGTTGCCTGTGCGCTCGGGTTTTTTATTTTATATATATTTATGAAAGAAATATTTTATGGAAAAAGTTATATTTTTTATAGATGGCTTCAACCTTTATCATTCAATTGCAAATAAACGATTCAATAAATATAAGTGGATTGATTTATCAGAACTTGCTAAAAATTTCATTACAAAAAAAGAACACATTGAAGAAATATACTACTTTACCGCTTTAATTCCTTGGTCCCCAGATAAAATGAATAGACATAAAATCTTCATTAAAGCTCAAAAACTCAAGGGAATTAAAATTGTATATGGAGAATTTCAAAAAAAAGATAGAAGATGCCGATTATGTAAAAAAACCTATACAACATTCGAAGAAAAAAGAACTGATGTTAACATCGCAATTTATTTATTCAAATTAGCAATTCAAGATAAATTCGACAAAGCGTATATCATCTCAGGAGATAGTGATTTAATTCCTTCTATAGAAGCAGTAAAAACATTGTTCCCCCATAAACAAATAGGAGTTATTATTCCAATTGGAAGGCGCGCAGAACTTTTAAAACAAAAATGTGATTTTCATATGAAAATAAAAGAAAAACACTTAAAAAGTAGTATACTACCAGATGTAATCCCTCTTAAAGATAATAAACAATTAGTTTGCCCTGAATCATGGCGTTAACACATTTTCAGTAATTCTACATCGTAATTTTATAGTATGAACCTTAGCCTTGCAATGAATGATAAAAGCAGAGAGAAAAAGTGGGGCCTTAATTTGCTGGGTAAGACTGAAAAAATATTAATGCATTTATTAAATAATCTTATATTAAAAAGCTCCTTGATTTCAATAATGTATTTTATTATTTCTCTCTTCTTGTCTTCCAGGACAACCCAAAAGTTACCGTACTATTGTCTTGGTACGCCTTCTCTATTTATAGCAATCCTGCAAATTTGTAAAGATCCTAAGTTCCTTAAGATAAGCCACATCACAATTTTTAAAATTATTGAAAATCTCTTGGAATTCTATTTAACTCCTCTTCGAAAATTTCTTCTTGTCCTCATCGGGTTTCTTGGGAATGAATGAATTTTTATCGATGTGACGTAGGTTAGGATTACGATACGAGGCGATCGTTAAACTGGAGTTTCTCACAACCTGTCTATATTTTCCCATTTCTGCAACTATTACCGTAAAAGGAACTGGTCGAGTTGTCTTTTTATACTTTTTTTCTACAATCTTTGTTACAGTATTAAAAAGGGTTCCTGATGGATGTTCATATCCCCATTCTTTAAGCGCAAATGTATTGCGGATCCCAATCCAAACTACACCATATTTCTCGCGATTGAGCACAGCATGAATGTTGTGCTCAGTGGATGGATGATCAGGGAAAAGAGAATTATAAACTTCTGTTATTTTAGTACTATGTGCGGGCTTCCCAATAGCTTGTAAGGCTAGATATACTCTTTGTTCTTTGCTGAGGCGTTTAAGGCGAAACTGTATAATACTCTCGGCAAGAAATTTCAAATCTCTTTTAATGAGACAGAATCGACTTTCTGATTCCCACTGGTTTATTATAAAAACAGAATCAATATTATCGAGAAGTAATCTCCTGGGTTTAACTAATATAGTATCTTCTGGTAAAACCCCTAAGATCGCCAAATTAATATGTGTAAGCGCTGCATAAGGTACTCTTGAGCATTTAGAAAGGAAACTTATGGTTAACATTTCGGGAGAATCTGTTTCAACTATTAAGCTTCCTTGTTTACTCATAATATGATAAATTAAAGCTCTAGAAAAGGTGGGGGCGTGAACAGGATTTCGAAGCTTTCGCCAAGCTCTGAATTCCGACTGTCGGACACGCTCTCTTGTAATACCGTAGTGAATCCCAAGCCATTCTAGTGTCATTTTTTTACCTGTTAGAAGACCTTCTCTTGCTTTTATAATATAGCACTCACTTTCAGTAAGACAAGAAAATTTCTCTTGAATTGATTCCTCAGCAAGATGTTTCAAAGAAAAATTATCATCTATTGTATTCGATGAAATTTCCTCTATTATGTGCTTAACGGTAACTTCAGATAAGCTATATGACATGAATGACAAAATATAAGCTAAGGGAAAGATATATTGATCCTCTGTCCAAGCAGTTCCAATGAATCCAAACTGTTTACCAAACTGAATAACTTCCGTTGATGGAGTATCCCATCGTTCGTGAATACAAAGAAAGCCCATAAGTTTTGCCAGTTGATGTTTGCTAAGTCGAGCCTGCTTGGCATGTGCTAATTTAAGATTCAATTGGCAAAACCATTGAAAAAGCCTTCTTTTTGGTATGAAATACTTTTTCTTGGAGTTTCCTTTATTCATCAATATAAATCTAGAATCAGTCAAAAGTGCATGTTTCATTAATTCACTATCAAAATCTGGCTCTGCAAAATTTGAGAGGTCTTCGAGGGTAAAGCAACGCTCATATTGGGCGAAAATATTTAGAATGTAAACAATTTGGTTGTCGTCCATTTTTATCTATCCCTAATCCTTGTAATATATTTTTGCTATTTCTCTTCTCTTTTCTTCCAGGGCAACCAAAAAGCTACCGGATTATTTTCTTGGTACGCCTCCCCCTATTTAATAAAATAGGATGCGTCTCCTGTTATTTACTAGGGCATTGTCAAACGAAGAACCGTCCCCTTGTTTTATTCACATTTAAAATTATACTATGGTAAAAAAATATTTTTAGTTATTTATGCCTCTTGTCTCATTTTTATTCTAATTTTCTTAGATACCTTAATCCTTCTGGTTCTATATCGTAACAACCTAATTCTTCACCAAAACTTAATGAGATTTTCTTGATATATTTACTATCTTCAAGAAGTACAATAATTTCTTTAAAACGATTCAAAGATATTTCCACTTTAAGATTTTTATAAAACATATCCATAGAAAAAAGTTCAGCGATATTTTTGTCTCTATGCTTCCTTAAAGCTTTAAGGATTTCGGTTTCAAAGTCAGTCAATTTATCGCTCATTGATAGCAACCTCCTCAAAATTTAGTGTGTGAAAAGAAATGGTTCTTTATCACACTTTAATCCCTGATACTATTCCTCGATTAATACCTAAAATCCAGCTGTCTCCCAGATTGATAAACTATATTTCTTTTTTAGATTTAGTAACAAATCATCTCTATTAAGAAAATGGGATGTGCTGTTAATGCTACCTCTTATCTTCTTTATCGAACTGCTTGATAATAAACAAACCTGTCACGTTATTATCTCTTGATAGGTCAAAGCTCTTCCTTTTAAAATATTTCACAGTAAAACTTAGGATACTCACTTTTAAACCAATCTAAAAACATTACAGGACTACTTTTAAATTTAAATGAATACAACTCACCTAAACTATAATATTTTGTTGGAATTGTAATTTTATATTTTTTTATAGCATCCACAAGATATATTATGAGTTTTGCTTTTTGTGAATCTGACTGTAAATATACTATTTTTCGAAATCCATCCAATTCCCAAAAATTATCTCTATAGGGGCGTTTCCAATGGAAATGCTCAGGAGAATGACCTATTAATTCAAAAATAACTATAGTAAATATTTCAATTATTTCAATATTTATATCATTTATTTCTTTATGTTTTTTAATTCTTTCTTCTAGATTAAGTAAATTCCTCAATTTATTTTTATGATATCTGTCTGATTCTATATTGATTTTTATTGTTTTTTTTATATATTTTATTATTTTCAATAGATCTTTTTTCCATTCAGATTTTTTTATCCAACCTACATGTCCATGATAGTTTTTCTCTCCAAATAGAAATGACATCGTATGTTCAAATGAAAGCGGTATTTTAATATAATCATCCTTCACAACCAAATAATTTCTCCTCCTTTAAATAAATATTTAAAAACTCTTTATTATAAAATAATATTGTCAGAAGAATCACTCCCCCCTTTTTTTTGACACTCCTTATCCAAAGCCGAGGGTATAACAAATTGCGAAACTGATATCAACAACCTATTATTTTTATTTACCAGTACCTGCAAATTTTCTCCTCGCCTTCTTTCTAATATCTTCAAGCTCTTTTTGAAGTCGATCTATTTCATACTCCAACTCTCCCATGCTAACACAATCTGGAGTTATGAATATGAAACCTCGATTACTCTTACTATAAGATTTAACATATATATGTGCACGAGGCGGACCTGGAAGGTCTTTTTTCCCAGGTTTAACAAAGTCGAGATCAAGTGAATGTGTCATATATTCTTCCTCCTTTTCTAAACAGACTCCATTATTATTAAGTATTTTTCTCATTCCTGGACAATCAATTCCGCACCGACCAAAATCGGTATCAAGAGGGTATGCCCTACATGGATCAGGTCGGACAGTATAAATCTTACAATTTTTATCTCTTCCTAAAAACGGACATGGAGTTCTTCTGTCCTCCTGATATTTCTCGATAAATTTCTTACCATTATGATAGACGATCTTACCATAATATCGTTTAATAATGTCATCCGCATCCATTTTGAGAAATTTGGCCATTTCTTTGAGATTTTTACTCGATGGCCATGGCAACCCTAATTTTTCACAACACTGCCCGCATTGTTGACATTTGAAAGATGCCCATAAAGAAGACGTTACATCATCACCCCTAAACAAAAATATATTTCATTCATAATTCCTTAACAATGTAGCCTATAAAATCAAATGAAAAGAAATGATAAAGGGTACAGGTTCTCTGTATCAAAAAGGTTACCCCCTATCTCTACTATTTTAAATATTCGACCCTATTTTCTTTCTTTTAAAGCTTTCATAAAATGTCTCCATTCGTCAGGGAAAAGGGGAGTTTTAAAATAAATGTGAGCAAGTAATCTAAGATGTTGAAAGCCAAATTTATCCGTTTTATATTCCAATGAATTCATTTTGAGGATTTGTTTTCGAAATTTTTCATATGAAGTTAATTTTTCTTCTTCGTTGCTAGAAGTGCTTCTATCGCTATAAACATCGGTCTTTCCTTCTTTAATTAGTTCCTTTTGGAATAAAATATGTTCATTTTTGATAATATCTTCTGGGGGAAAATATACCAGTAAGTGTAGATCTTTGGTTAAGATCTCCCAAAACTCATCGAATAATTCTTTTCTTTCTAAAATTACAGAAAATTCAAAAAGGGTATTTATTAAATAAGAAGATTCATCAGTATAATTTTCAGGACGCTTACCGGTTGCACAATATTCTATCAAGCTATCAAAATTACTTAAGAGTTCCGGAAGTCTACCATCCATAACTTTTATAAGTGCTATATTATTTAATAAACCTCTTAGGTATTCAGCAGCAAAATCTTTTTCGTCATTCATTATTAAAAAGATCAGGGTTAGCACAATAGGAACAGAATGATTGTCAAATAACGGTCTGGAGCAACCAGAATTATTATGAATAATTGTTTTTACTAATTCGTTAAAGTTGTTTGTAATTTCTTTTCTTTCTTCATTATCACTAGTTATTAAAAAATATGTTTGGTGCTGGTAAATTAAATAGGCTAAATACTCAAAACTTCGCATTGGATAACCAATTTTCTCAAAATATCCAACCTTTTCAGAGAATAAACCATCCTTTTCTTTGGCTATCGAAATTGTCTTTGCGAAATATAATTCAAGCATTTGAAAGTGAATCATATGTAATTTTATAAATTCAGAGATAGCGATTTTTTTGCTGTTAATTGCTTTCTTTTCTAAAATCCAACCCCAAACTTTCAACAGCATGTACGTAAGACAATCTTTGGCAGGATGCAAATTATCGGCGTCTTTGGCATAATGCAAAATCATCGCTCCAATCATGCAGAAGGTGGAAATTATTTTTCTTATATTTCTTGGCGTATACTTGGGATACGACTTAAGCAAATAATCTACAAGTAATTTAAAATGCTTAAAATCATATTCAGGTACATCTAAAAATGCTAAAGATTTTTTGAAAAGATTTAATAATTCGGGCTTGACAAGTAAGTATTCATTCAAAAGATATTTTGAAAACAATTCGGTAAGTTTGTAAATATCCCAATGTTCAAATTCTATACCCGCGGAAGTAAATTCATTTTCAATAAAATCACTGAAAAGATTTCTAAAATTTGATTTTAATTCACCGTTATGGGCAAGTATTATCTTTTTAGGTAATTTATTTAAATTTGGTATCGAACTATCTTTAAAGCCAGCATCTTTAGCTTGAAGTAAAGATTCTCTGACACCATCTTGCTTGTAAAAAACTGTATTATCAATGTCACCATCATCTCCTGCTTTTAATTGAAAAATACACAACTTTTCAATTCCATCTTTTTCGGTTTTAGTGGCGATAATGTCCTTCCCGTATTCTGGCTGCCCATGGGAAGTTTTGGCAGTTTTCACTATTTTGTATCTCATTTGTTCAAGTAGAAATGGAAAGAGATAGTCTAATTCATCTCTTTCTTTTAGATTCCGTAAATAATCTCCAATCATTAAACGTATCATGATTTTTCCTCCCAGTCATCTGCTAACATCTGTCTACGTTTATAATCATATAGCTCGGGAAAAATGAAATATGTACGGGGCATAGTTAAAACTGTCTCTAATTCATTCATTTCAGAATATTGATCATTCGTTCCAATTTTAAACTTTCTACCTCTGCTAATTGTAATTTTGGTACAAAATTGGCTAAAAACACTTTGTTTTTCTACTGACTTTCTTGAATCTTCACTTTGTTTTTTATAGAAAATTTTGTCAAACTTAGAAGCGTATACAGCCTGATTCTCATACGGGTTAAATTCTTTAATCATGTTCTTCTTTTTCCAAAAATTGACAATTTTTCTATAGTATATTTGGAATGAATCAATAAATTTTTTTTCTAGAGGATTCTGGTTATCAAGGAAAGTCTCAACGGTTTCCTTGACCGTCCCACCGTAATCATGAACAAGCCATACAAAACGCTGTAGAATATATTTAAAAATTTTATCATCTTTCTTATGTAGCAATATTAAAACCAGCTTCATTCTTTCTTCAAGCTTAAAAGTACCGCTAAGAATTGAATTTATAAACTTGATTAATTGATTATTTTCAAGTTTCCAAAGGTGTTCTTTCCAAATTTCTTTATTTTTCTCAGTTATCTGAATGAAATCAGTATTATTGTTAGCATAAAACCGAACCTTTCCTTTGTTGTGGATGAGTAGAGAGAGATAATTTTCAATAAATCCTGTAGGGTTCCTGTTATATGCTTCATGTAGCGGGTAAGAGAAAATTTCTTTATAATTTTCAATGGGATGGTTCAGTACCCAACTTTCAATAAATTTCAAAATCAATTTAGGTTCTTTCAAAGTATTGAGTGCATATTCAATTATACTAATTACAACCTTGTCTTTATTATCAACCTTCGTAAAATTCATCAATAATTCATATTTTTTCTCTCTATGAGTCGGCTTTTCTTCTTTAAAAACAGATACCAACATATTATATTGCACCTTTGAAATATCTCTTTTAGCTAAAGCATTGAGCTTTCCAAATAGGTAATCTGTTTTCCCGTTTTCTTGAATCAATGGCTTGTGCACTAAATAACCATAAGGATTTTGCGAGTGCAGCCAAAATACTCTCTTCATCGGAGTCTACACTCTCAAACAGGTTTAATATATCTTCTATATATTTGTAATCTTTATATTCAAATACACCAAAAGCATAAATAGCAATTTGACTGAAATTTTCTCTATGAAATAGTTGTTTTGTATATTCAAATGTTTTATTAAAATCAACTTTGGATAAACCAACCAAAATAGAAACAATAAATTCTCTCTTCTTATTTTTTATCATATATTTTACAAGTTTCCATCCGTCTATAGGTTGTTGATGGCTATATTCCTGGACAGCATTAAAAAAAAGTTCGCCAAATGATAAATCTTGGTTTTTTTGATAAAACAAATGATAGAATATCTCAGTAAGACTCTCTTCCGATATTTTAAGATAAGGTAAGGCTCCAGAAAAAATAAACTTAAGGAAAAAGAAATTTCTGGACCCACTCTTTGTGTCAAATTTTAATAAGTATTCCTTGAAATCCCATCCTTTGGTCTGATTAAAATAAATAAACATAAATATTTCAAAATTATTCCACGTATCATAAAATGGTTTTAATTTCTTGATTTTCTTTTTAGCTTTTATTGTAAAATCACCATAATTTTCATAATTGTTGATTTCAGAATATTCTAATTTTTCTTTCAAAAATAGAAAAAGCATATAATTAAAATATTCATTTTTAATTAAAAGCTTTCCTTTTATTTCTTCAAGAAGTTTGAATTTAAATATAAGTGGTGTACTGTTTAAATCAATGGTTTTTAATTGTCCATTTTCAAAAGAAGCTTCAATATATTCCTTAATCTCAGTAGATACATTGATATTATTCTTAAAAAAGTTAATCAAATCATAAATATTATACATAAGTATTTTTCCATCCCATTCTTTATGAACCTTAATTGATTATTAAATATTCAACTGTGTTTATAAGTATTAATGATGCAATCCTCACAAAATCATATATATTTTTATCTGAAAATTTCTAATAAAATTTTTAGATTTACATACGATAGTGCCTTGCTCCTTGTCTTATCATTGCTCTTTGCTCAAATTGTTTGATATTTCTCGTAAGCTTTCGAGGCTGGATTCTAAATTTTCAATGATATCTTCAACTAAAACATCAGGATCGGGAAGATTGTCTAAATCTGTTAAACTTTTATCTTTCAACCAGAAGATATCCAGACTTGTCTTGTCTCTTGATATTATTTCATCATAAGTAAATTTCCTGAATCGTTCTGTTTCTTTTCTCTCGTGTCTGTTTTCAGGATGATAGCATTCAATAAAATCTTTTAAATCTTCAAATTTCATCTTGTTTTTCTTTAAGGTGAAATGTATATTAGTGCGAAAGTCATATATCCAAACTTCTTTGGTCCATGGATTTTTACTTGCAGGGTGATTGTCAAAGAAAATTACATTTGCTTTAACTCCCGGTTTGTAAAATATTCCTGTAGGAAGTCTTAATATTGTATGTAAATCAGTTGTTTCAAGCATTTTTTTTCTGACAGTTTCTCCGGCACCACCTTCAAACAACACATTATCAGGAACAACTACTGCTGCCTTGCCATCAGTTTTCAATACAGTTCTTACATGCTGGACAAAATTTAATTGTTTGTTTGAAGTTGTAGTCCAAAAATCCTGTCTATTATAAATAAGGTCTTCTTTTTCCTGCCTACCTTCTTCATTGGTGAAAGTCATACTACTTTTTTTACCAAAAGGCGGATTGGTAAGAATATAATCAAACCGCTCTCCGGGGTCGGCAGTCAAGGCGTCATTTCTGGTAATAGGTGGTTCGCTATTCATATCACCAATATTATGTAAAAATAAATTCATTAAACAAAGCCGGTATGTAGTTGAAACCAATTCCCATCCCCTGAATGTTTTGAACTTTAAAAATTCTTTTTGGTCTTGATTTAATTGATAATTTTTAGGGTTAGAAACAAAGTCATATGAGGCAAGAAAAAAACCGCCTGTTCCACAGGCAGGATCAGCTAATGTTTTAATTGGTTCGGGTTTGATGCATTCTACCATCGCTTTTATAAGTACACGTGGTGTGAAGTACTGTCCGGCACCACTTTTAAGATCCTCTGCGTTTTTCTCCAGCAATCCTTCGTAAATAGTACCTTTAACATCTACGCCTAATATTGCCCAGTTTTCAGAATTTATCATCTGTACAATCCGATAGAGCTTTGCCGGGTCCTGTATTTTATTTTGCGCTTTAACAAATATCTGGCCTATTAATCCTAGTTCTTTTCCAAGTTCTTTTAATAAATTTATGTAGTGTGTTTCAAGTTCTGCTCCTTTTTTGTCAACTAAAGTTTGCCAGTTATATTTTTCCGGTATTTTCAGATCTCTATTAAATGGCGGTTTTGAATATTCATCTGACATTTTTAAAAATATCAGATAGGTCAATTGTTCCAGGTAATCACCGTAGGTAACGCCATCATCACGAAGTATAGTACTGAAACTCCATACACGGGATATTATTGTATCTGTATTCATCTCTTTTTCCTCTTTTTATTATTGGATTTAAACTTTTCTTTTTCCTGTCTTATTCTTTCTAATAGTATTTCGACAGGCTAATCATTTGGGTTTTGAGGAACTAATTTTCCTTCAAATGCCTTTTTTAAAATACTCTGACGTAAATATTCAATCTTTTTTAAACTCTGTTGGACTGTTTCTTCTAATTTATCACAAACAGAAAGCCGGGATTCAATTTCTTGAATAATTTTGTTTTGTATTTCTATTTCAGGTATCGGAATTTTTAAATGAACAATATTTTTATTATTAATTTGAGGAACACTAGATCCATCATATATGGTTCCTAAATTCAATTTTAAAAACCAATAGTACAAATACTTTGAAATAATTTTATCGTTTGGAATAACTCCCATTGTATTCAAATCAAATGAAGAATCCTGAAAAAGTATTCTTTTTTTATTTGTCAATATTGCCCCACCTCTTTTAGGGAATATTACTGTGCCTTTAGGATATATTTTTATCTTCATTTCATTAATATTTTTTCCTGCAAGCATTATATTTGCTTTTTTCATATAAATTTCATTTCCAAATGTATTCATGTCTGAAATTTTAAAAAAAGGTATTTCCCCTGCAACTTTTATGTTATTAATACCTTTTGGGGTATTCCCGCTAACAATTTTAATATACTCACCAAATCTTTTAATATTTTTATTAATATGTTTTTCGTGGTTTGTTAACTTTCCTTCAAATGCAGCTTTGAGAACTGCTTGGCGATAGATTTTTAGCTGTTCCTGTGTTTTTTTTAATTCTTCAGTTGCATTATCTAAATCTGAGAATAGTTCTTCGATTTTTTCTACAATACGGTTTTGTTCGTTTATAGGTGCTATGGGTATTAATATTTTCCCAAGCTTACCTACGGATATATTAGAAATATTTGTAGTTGTAGAAGCTTTTTGTCTCACCTTCTCCCTAAAATCATGAGAAGATAAGTAATAAAATATAAATTTATTATTAAGTAATTTTGGAACTCTTAAATTAACAATAAAAGCACCTATAGTAGATACATAAGGAATGCTTTTTATTAAGGACACTTTACCTAATAATTTCAGACTATTTGATACAGATATGAGAATATCGCCCTTTTCTATTATTTGTTCTTCACGTTTTAAAAATGAATTATCCACAAACCATAAATCATTCCAGTCCACATCCCTTTGAACATTTGCAGTTCTCAAGCAAGCTATTAATCCATTTTTGTAATCATATTTTTTGGCTGATTTTGGAAACGAAATACCCCTTATAAGCATTAAGCATCCACCAATTTCAGATAACTTCCAAGTTTTAGGATAATTAAACATTTAAGCCACCAACACCTCATTTAATTCATTAATTATATCATCATAATCTTCACCAAACACTTGATAGAATTTACCTATTCCGCCAAGTGCATCAAAGGGAGTAAAATTAAAATTATCTCGAGTTATTTTCATTGAAGTCATGATATGGTCTTTTATCATTCTAAGCCACTCTATTTGCTCTTCGGTAAATTGTATATGCCCTGCATTTTTTCTGAATACCCACTCTTTGAAATTTCGGTTAATAACTTCGGAAAATGGAGTTAACTCCTTATCTATTTTAAGTTCATACTTAATAAGAGAAACAATATCAGTCAGCATTCTTTTTTTGCTTATTCCTTTTACTCTTTGATTAGAAAGCTGATAATAAGCTCCCCATAATCTTTCCACTGTTAAGGAATATGGAGGTGATTTTAAAATTGAGTAGAGTTCTTTTATCATTTTAAAAGTAATTTCTTTTATTCTTTGAGGTTGATTGTAAAAAATCTTAAGAGCGATAATTTCATCTTTATTCTTTTTAAGAAATTCCTGAAAAGTTTCTATGGTATTTTGCGCCTGGTTTTGTGTTTGTTTATCCCAATCGGCATTTATAATAGTATCAATATTGATTGTATCTATTATTTGTTCATGTTCTTTCCTAATATTTTCAATGTATTCTCTAACACCTGGATTATTAAAAATATCGCAGGCTTTATTAAAAAATTCTTTTTGAGTCTTTTCAATTTGTTCTTTAGTTAGTATTTCTTTTTCTTCTAATTTATATTTTTCTCTTGCTTTGGTTTGAATAAAATCCGGATCATTTGCATTAATTAAAGCTTTCACTACTTCCTTTATAGATGTGCCTGAAGTAATCTCTTTAAATTTTTCTTTTTCATTTTCAGACACTGCTCGATCTATTCTGGTTAATCTATTTGCGGTTGATATTAAAATATCTTCTTTCCTGCTTCCCATTGCGATGTTCATCATCAGGTCTTTTAAGGGAATTGAGGGCATCCGTTCAAGTGGACGGCTATCCGTTTTTAATGATTTACATACTCCGACTGCATCCACTATCACATAATGAGTTTTATTTTCAAGGGCGGAAGGCGTCACTTTTCTTAAATCATCTTTTGGAAGTGTCCTGGTGCCCCTTCCTTTCATCTGTTCAAAATAATTCTTTGATTTTACGTCACGCATAAATATTATACATTCTATCGGTTTTACATCCGTACCGGTAGCTATCATATCGACAGTAACAGATATTCTTGGGTAATAGTCATTACGGAATGAAGCAAGGATAGATTTCGGATCTTCAAGGGATTTATAGGTAATCTTCTTGCAAAATTCGTTACTTTCAGCAAATTCTTCCCTTACAATTTGAATAATATCGTCTGCATGACTATCAGATTTGGCAAAAATCAAGGTCTTTGGAACTTCTTTCCTGTTGGGAAATATTTCTGTTAAAAGCTTGCTTTTAAAAGTCTTGATGATATTTCTTATTTGGCTGGGATTAACTACACTTCTATCCAAATCATTTCCAAAATATTGAAACTCTTCGTCTAATTGCTCCCAGCGTTCTTCTCTGGTCAGTTTATTTCGAATATCAATAAATTCTTTTGCTTTTATTTTACTTCCTTGTTGGGTAATCTCCGTTTCAATGACATAAGTGTCATATCCCACGTTCACTCCATCTACTACTGCCTGCTCATGAGAATATTCACTGACTACATTTTCATGAAAGAAAGCAAAAGTCCTTTTATCGGGGGTAGCAGTAAGTCCTATGTGAAAGGCATCAAAATATTCAATCACTTGCCGCCATAGGTTATATATCGAACGGTGACATTCATCTATCACAATAAAATCAAAAAATTCGGGTGGATATTTTTCATTATAGACCACTTCTTTTGGTGGTCCGATTATTTTAATTTCATTTAAAGAGGTTTCTTCCGCGCTCTCATCAAGTTCTTGATCCTTTAAGATTGAATACATCCTTTGAATGGTACTGATGCAGACTTGACTGTCTTTTGAAATGTATCTTGAATTTAAACGCTGAACATTGTAGAGCTCAGCAAAATTTCTGGAATCATCAACTGGTGAATAACCGATAAATTCCTGTTCAGCCTGCTCACCTAAATTTTTTGTATCAACAAGAAATAAAATTCTTTTTGCGTTGGCAAATTTAAGTAATCTATACATAGAAGTAATAGCAGTATAGGTCTTTCCACTCCCTGTCGCCATTTGAATGAGGGCTCTCGGCCTATTTTCAGAAAATGATTGCTCAAGATTCTTTATGGCAATTATCTGACATTCCCTTAATCCTTTAGTATTTAATTCAGGAAATTTGGCAAGCTTATTTCTTAAAGTATCATCCTGTTTAAGCCATTCCTGTAAAGTTTGTGGTTTTTGAAAATTAAATATTAATCTTGAACGATGTATATTGTCATTAGAATCTGTGAATCTCGTAAGTTCTCCTGTGCTCTCATACCTAAATCGAAGAGGTTTATTATTTAAGAACCATTTTAAGTGGCTTTCCGCATATTTTGAAGTTTGATCTTCATGAAAAGTTAGTCTAACTCCTTCTTCCGGTCTTTTCGCCTCAATTACACCAACCGGTTTTTTATCTACGAAAAGTATATAATCAGCTGGACCGGAATCTGTTGGGAATTCCCTTACTGCTATACCTAGCCCAGCAGAAAGATTTAATTGATTTTTATTTTGTATTATCCATCCAGCCTGGATTAAATTTTTATCTATTTGCTGTCTTGCATTACCTTCGGGATTTATATAACTATCTGACATTTTCACTTCCTGTCAATTTGTTAATTAATCTAATTATATTGTAAAGGATTTATTATTTTTATCAATATTTTTATTTTAAAACTATAATTAACGTTAGCGCAAGATAAAATTATTTTATTAATGTGCCCTGTATTGTGTCAGAAAAGGATTTTATGCTACACTTCAAGAATATATATTTATCTTATCAAATCGCTCGTAGAGAGCAAATAAGTAAATCTTTTTTAATTTTTCTATACCCTTTTTTTAATACGACAAAACAATTATAAAATCCTTCTTTTTTTAAAATATATCTCAAACTATCCAGTATATAGTTTTTGGAAGTTAGCGATAAATCGGCAAAACGGTTGCAGGTTGCTAGAAATAACAGAAAATAGCAAAAAGCGGGTTGCGATAAATCGCGGAATATCGCGAAAAA